>JBGPHU010000110.1:0-9481 GCA_041484545.1 Candidatus Eiseniibacteriota bacterium
GAGCTGGCGCGGAAGCACCGCGGCCGCGACCGGCGGGAAGCAGCCCAGCCAGATCTCCGGAACGCCGAAGGTCGCGCCCTCCTCGGCCACGATCATGTCGCAGGCGAGCGCCAGCTCCAATCCGCCGCCAAGCGCGACCCCGCGAACAGCCGCGACCGTCACGCACTCCAGCCCGCGGATCTTCCGGATCAGCCCGTGGAAGTGCTCCAGCATCATGGGGACTTTCTCGCGCGTGTGGTCGGCGACGTCCACGCCGGCCGAGAACGCGCGCTCGCCCGCTGAACCCAGAATGCACACCGCCGCCATGTCGCGCTCCACCCGGCCCAGCGCGGCGGAGTAGTCTCGAATGACCTGGAGATTGAGAACATGGAGGGGCGGGTTGTCCAGCGTGACCCGGGCGACCCTGTTTGCGAATGCGTAGGTGACGGTCTCGCGCTCGGCCATGACGTCAATCTAGCACGCGGCTCGACACGAGCCTAATGCTGGGGTCGCGTCATCGGCGCGATAGCACCACCGGGGTCAACTCCGAGGTCCGCACGCTCTCGAAGAATCGACGCAGAGAGGCGTATTGCTCGGCGGGGACCAGCATCGCCTTGAGCTGGAGAGAGCGCGTGAATCGCAGGCTTCCGTCGCGCACCTCCATGCTGGCCGCGTATGAGCCGAATGGGGTTTCGAGGTTTACCGGCTTCGGAATCTCTTCGACCACGAAACCCGGCGGCAGCTTGGTCCCCGCCGTCTCGCCATAGGCCCATCCCACGAGCGAGACCGCGTACTTGCGCGAGGGCGCCGAAAACGGCAGCCACTCGGAACGGCCGACGATGGCCGGCTTGAAGATCATGAGCCGCCGGTCCATGACGCGGGCATAGCCGTCCGCGATGAAGTCCACATCGAGGTCGAATCCGTCACCGTTCTCGTCGTCCCGGGGCCGGATCTTCGAGACGATCGCGTTCGCGACTCCCTGCGCGACCCATGTTTCCACCGCCTGCCGGTACGCCGCCTGCGTGGAGCCGTGGTAGAGCCTTCGCTCCTCCGTCGCTTCGCGCCCGCGCGAGCGCTCGTGGATTGCGCCGCGTATGGCTCCGGTCGAGTCCACCTCCGCGTCGACGATGCGGTCCATGCGGTTCATCTCCGTGGGGGTCACGGGGACCCGCACGAGACCGCCGGCGCTCTTGTCCACGAGGAGCGCCCAGCTCCCCTGCTCGTCGACAGGGAGATCGCCGAGGGGCGTCTCCGGATCGGTCGGATCGAAGAAGAGGAGGCGGCCCAGCTTGGGGTGGTCCATTGCCGCGGCGGACGAATCGGCCGGCGTGCGGATGGCGAGGACGCAATGGTCGAATTGTTGGGGTGAGGGCCACGCCTCTCTCACGTAGTCGCGGTCATCCGAACGGATGGGGACCAGATACGATTCGATGCCGACGGAAGCGAGCATGGTTTTCATGAGGTTCGCTTTGTCCTTGCAGTCGCCGTAGGACTTCGCGAAGACGTCCGACGCCGCGTGCGGCCGGTACCCCTCCCCTCGCGAGACTCCCATCTGGATCGCGATGTAGCTCAGGTTCTGCACGTACCGCCCGATCGGGCGGATCCGGTCCATGGGAGTCGATCCTGTCGCGGCCAGCGATCGAGCCTTCGCCGTAATCGCGGGATTCGGCTGGGCCTGAGGCGCGGTCAGGCTGTCGAGCCAGCTCGCGACCTGGCTCCATGACGCGAAGGACGCCAAGGCTGGATGGGAGGGAGCCACGGGTCCTCTCGCGTCGACCGCAAGCCACGGGACGAGCGAGGTGACGGCCGGCCTCGCGGGCTCCTCCTCGATCCACGGCAGATCCCGGAGCTCCCAGGTGTAGGTGGAACCGGCGATGACCGGGGCGATCTCCGGGTGGTTGAACGTCATAGCCTTGACGCTCCATCCGGCCGGCACCGCGAGCGTGAACCGCGAGAGCAGCACCGGGAGCTCGCCCTGGAAACCCCGGCTGAACTGACTCGAGAATTGCCGTTCCTCGAAGGAGGCCTCAAATCCAAAAATGGTCCCCACGTCGGCCGCGTTGGAAGCGTCGATTCCGCGGATGCGCTCCTGGTTGTACACATCGTTGCCTGCGGCGGCGAGGTCGACCGCGTCTTTCTTGCCGTACGTGGTGACGTCGCCCGACGCGCGAACCATCCAGCCCTTGACGTCCCGGATGCCGCCTCCGTCCGTTAGGTAATGCTGACGGCCCGCCGCGAACTCCCGGCCCTCGTATCGGAGGATACGCACCGCATAGCGCACGGTCCCCAGGACGCGGCCGCTTTCGTCCAGGGAAAGGATTTCCTCGGCGTGGAGGACGACCGCCGGCACTTTGGGGTCGAATACAGGCGCGGGCAGGGCCCTCGCCTCGACGAGCCACGCGGGGAGCGACTCCTTGGCATGGGCGGTCGCGGCATGCGCGGCGATTCCCAGAAGGAGCACGATCGCCGAAACCCGGAGACGGAGACCCGCGCCGGATTCCGTTCCGGAGAACCGGTTAGCGCTGAAGCGCTTCATCGGAGGCCAGCGAAACCACGCCGTCGTCCTGGGCCCGGGTTCGATCGAAGGCATCCTTGAGCTTGGGATACTCCTCCACGGGAAACCAGAGCGTCCCCCCCTCGCCGAAGATCATGGACCGGGCGAATTGGAGCTGTCGCCCGTCGTCGGAGAGGAGCACGCGTGACGAACGGCTTCCGATTTGCGGGAGAACGATCGGTTTCTCCCCGGGGAGGTTCTCGAGATGGAAATGGGCGGGGAGATCGATCGTCACAACGTCGCGCTCCGCCCAGCCATAGGCGAAGCAGGCGGGATACTTGCGATCGCGTGCCGGAAAGATCGGTGTCATTCCACGCTGGAAGAAGGCAGGCTGAAGAAAGAGACGATGTCCCGTACGCGAGGCGTATCCATCGACGCGGATGTGATACCGCAGGCGAAACGGCTCGGAAGGGCCAGGGCCTGGATCGAAGACGATGTTCGTGATTTCGGCTGTGCTCATGCGAGCCTTGATCTCGTCCGTGAGCATCCTCTCACGCTCGACGGGCGAATGATCCCGCATCCCACGGCGCCAGATCGCTCCATCCTGGCCGGTGATTTCGTCGGTGATGTCTCCTTCCACGGTACCGTCTTCCGATAGCCGAAGTTGGGCGGATCTGCGCCTGAGAGATTGCTCGGGAGGCGAAATGGGAGTTCGAACGAAGGTCGGCTCCTGCGGGTCGGGAATGAGCATCTCCACGCCCTGCAGGGACCAGGGGAGCATTCCATGGGGCAGGTCCACCGCCGAAGGATCGATCGCGAGCCACGACCCCAATACCTGCACCGCGGCGCAGCTCCGGGTGAGCAGGTAGTACGTCGGAGACTTGGAGTCGAACACACATTCGCTCCTGTCGGGCAGGAGTCCCAGCCTGGCGTCCAGGCCCGCCGCCGACGCCATGGAGAGAAAAACCCGGAGCAAACCGTCCCCGTCCGCCAGTCCTCGCTTCAGGTAATCCGCCGCCGAGTGATCGGAATTGAGCCAGGAGCGTTCGTCCGCGGTGAGACCTGAGTCGCTCACGTCCGAATTCCGGATCTTGGCCCGGCAGTAATCGACGAGCCGCTCCACGACCTGATCCTGATCGGTCACGCCCGCCAGCGCCGCCTGAGTGGCTCGTTTCACGTCGCCGGAGGCTTTGTAGCGTGGAACGGAGCTCGCGTAGGCCGCCTTCCCGAATCGACGCCAGTATGCGTCGACCGGGTTCTCGCTCTCGGTCTCGTAGTAGATCGCGATCCACGGGCGGACGCTCAACTGGGGCGGCATGAAGGGCTCATGGTGAGAGGCAGGCAGGCTCGGAATCGTTACGGTGTGAAAGCCCAGTCCGTCGTCGGTAAACGGAGGCAAGTGGAAATTGAAGGCGCGAATCCGCATCTGGAGCTCGGAATCGGGCACCGGGAGCGGATGGATCGAGAACCGGAGCAGTTCCACCGGTATGTCGAGCTGGAACGGGATACGCACGTTGTGCGTCAGCTCGTCGTAGCGTACGGAGGTCCACCTGTATTCGACGATGCAACCCAGCTCGATCCCGGGCATGGCGAACGACTTGACCTTCTCCTTGAGCCCGGCGCCTTTCGCGATCGTCCGGTCCAGGATGGCGTCCTTCTTCACTTCGATCACGGAGCCGTCCGGCCGAATCGTCCTGGCGGACACGTCGGTGAGCAGGGTTCCCTTCGAGTAAGGAATGTCGATTCGCCGGAACGCTTCGAGGCCGCGCGCGTTGAACAGTTTGACGCGCCGGCGTTGGCTCTCGCTCGACTTGATGGTCTCGCCGCTCCACTCGTCCGAAACGACGATTTCCCACTCGGTCGCCTCGGCATCCGCCTCCGCGTCCACCTGTCCCTGCTTCAGGGCGAGGTCCTCGGGCTTGATGCTGGGCCACGGGGCCGCGCGGGCTGGGGCGGCCGAGGCGAGCGCGATCGAGCCGACCGCGAGAAGGCAGAGGAGCGGTGGTGACCCGATGCGTCGGAGCAAGGTTGCGCTCGAGGGTCGCGGCCGATCGGCAGACATGAGGAACGAAGTGGTGCGCATGGTCCCTCGACGGACAGGCGCCCTAAGCTGGACGGCCCCCGACACTACCATACTGCGATGCGGCCTTCTTTAGATCCCCGCGTCGATCACGAGCACGAGAGCGCCGTTCGCGACGCTGAAATCGTACACGCCCCCTGCGGGCCCTACGGCGTAGAGGGTGAAGTTGCCGTCGCCCTTCGCCTCTCCGAGGAGCGCGGCCTTCCCGGCCACGGTGAAGAGCTGGGCCGACGCGTTCCAGTCGATCGTCTTTGTCGTAGAGCCCGCGACCTGGAACGGTCCCCACACCTTGACGCGCGTGGGATCCGCCATGAGGGCGGTCTCCGTGAGATGGGTCGACGGCGTCGTGGTCATCCAGACTTCCACGTTCACCGGGCTCGCGGAATTGTTCGTGAACTTGCCCAGGATCGCGAGGTCGGACAGGTCTTTTAATTTGTCCTTGTTGTCCTGGTACTCCTTCTCGGTGTTGAGATCGATGGTCGTCCCGGCGATCCCGGTCGCGCTGTTCGCGGTGAAGCTGGGCAGGTCGAAGTTGATCTGAATCTGGCCCGAGGTCAGGATGCACCCCGCGCTCATGAGCCCAAGCCCGAGGGCCAATCCCAGGGCGGGCATCTTCCATGCGTTTGGTTTCATGGGGCGCCCTCTCAAGGCAAGAGCCTGTAGGTCAGGCCCGCGGTCGCGTTCGTGAACTTCCGCGAGGTGTCGCCGGTCGCGACCATCGAGAGCTCACCGCGAACCTGGACCGAGATCTTCTGCGAGGGTGAAAGGCCGAGCCCCAGGCCGAAGTTGTAGTTGCTCTTGCTAATCTCCTCACCCGTCCGCGTGAGCTTGGTCTTCCCGAGACCGAAATACGGGAAGAAGTGAAGTCCGCTCCCGTCCGGGTGCCCCAGGATCGCGTTCAGACCGTACGATTTTCCGTCGAAGCCTTCGCGTGTGTAGGTGATCCCGCCGATCGTCTCGTCGCGGTCCTTGTACTTGGATTTCGCGTAGTACGGCTCGAGCGTGACGATGGGAAGCGCGTGCACCGGGACCCGAAAGCCGTACTGGGAGCCGGTGGCGCCGAAGGCGTCGCCGGGGCTGAACGAGCTCGTGGACACATCCTGCAACACGGGGATGCTGAAGCCGCCGAACACGCCGACGCTCACGCCGACGGGTCCCGCCTGGGCCGCTCCGCACGCGAGAACGAGCGCGAGCGAAGAGAGTGCGAGCAATCGTTTCATGATCTCCTCCTGGGTGAAGTGGCCTCCCGAATCTAGCATCATCCGGCGCCGCCGGTCCAGAAACCGTCAGGGTCGATGCGGCGCAGGGCCAGGACCTCCTCTTCCGCGAACGGGCGCGTCATTCCCAGCGGCTGCGGGATGCGTGGCGTGAAGCTCATGCCGACGAGCACGTGGTCCACGGTGACACCCGGATAGACTTCGTAGAGATACGCTTCGGCCAGCGCGCGATCGAAGCGGAACACCGCGTGCGTGGTCACGATCGCGGTGGGCCCGCCCGGCGGAAGACCGACGCGCTCGCGGAACCCCGGACCGTCTCCGTACCCCGGGCTCGTGCGGAAGCGGACCCGCTCGACGAGCCGCCGTTTCTCCTGGGGCACGAGGATGACCGTGCGCCGCGCCAGCGATGCGATATCCGCCGCGCCCCCGCTCCCCGGCAGGCGCGTGGTCCCGCCGTCGCCGGCGGCGACCTCCGTGGAGTTCACGTTGCCGAAGCGGTCCACCTCGGCTCCCCCGAGGAGCCCGAGATCCACGCGCCCGGCCGCCATCATGCCCATGACGTCGAGCGTGGTGGATGCAGACGTCGCGTCCAGGATGTTGGGCGGATCGCCCATGGTGAACAGCAGCTCGCGGGCCGCTTCCTCGCGGATCAAGCCGTTCTCGTAGAGGGCGACGGCGTTCGGCGCGTGCGTGGCCTTCGCGACCAGATAAGCGAGAAGGGGGAGCCGCGTTCCGACGAACACGGTCTCCCCCTCTTCGATCTCGCGCGCGGCGCGGAGCACCATCCGCTCGCGCGGCGCGACAGAAGCCTTCACCATCCGAGGCGCGGTCGCATCCGAGGCGCGGTCGCGGCCGAATCCGCTACTTGCCGCTGAACTTCGGCGGGCGTTTCTCCACGTACGCGTTCAGGCCTTCGCGCGCGTCCTCGCTCGTGAAGAGCTGCTGCTGCAGCTCGCGCTCGATGGCGAGCGACTCGCTGAACGGGACCTCGAGGCCCGATTGCACCGAGCGTTTGATGCGCCCGACCGCTTTCGAGGCCTTGGCCGGCGGCACGAACTGCCGCGCGTACTCCATGAGCTTCGCGTCGAAGCCCTCGGCCTCGAAGATCTGATTCACCAGCCCGTACCGCTCCGCGTCCTCGAAGGAGAACGTGGCTCCGCTCGCCATCAGCTCGATCGCGCGCGACTTGCCGACGAGGCGTGCCATCCGCTGCGTTCCGCCCGTGCCGGGGAGCACGCCGAGCGTGACCTCGGGAAGGCCGGCCTTGCCCGCGTTCCGCTTGGCGATCCGGATGTCGGCCGCCATGGCGATCTCGAGCCCGCCGCCGACGCAGTGGCCGTTCAGCGCCGCGATCACGAGCTTCGGCGTCTGCTCGAGGCGGTTCAGCGTCTCGTTCGCGTGGAGGCAGAAGTAGTACTTGAAGATGGGGTCCACGGTCTGGAGCATCTTGATGTTCGCGCCCGCGCAGAAGAACTTGTCGCCCGCGCCGCGGATCAGGATGACGTGGACGGCGGGATCGAAGCGCGCTTTCAGGATGCATTCGTCCAGGTCGCGCATCATCTCGTAGGTGTACGTGTTGGCTGGGGGATCGCTCAGCTCGAAGATCGCGATGCCGCCGTCGACCTTGTAGCTGACCCGCGTCCCCGCGGCCGGAAGGGTCTGCGTCTCGGGTGTCACGGGTGCGACCTCCTTCTTGGTGGTTGGATTCAAGGTCTCGCTCCTGCGCTTTCTTGGAGTATAGCGGATCAGCTCAGGTCGACCCAGACGCTCTTCGTCTGGGTGTAGAAGTCGAGACCGGCCATGCCGGACTCGCGGCCGAAGCCCGAACCCTTGTAGCCGCCGTACGGCGACGCGGCATCGTACATGTTGTAGGTGTTGATCCAGACCGTACCGGTCTGCAGCATGCGGGCCGCGCGATGCGCCTTCTTGATGTCGCGCGTCCAGACCGCGGCGCTCAGTCCGTAGAAGGAATCGTTCGCCTCCTCCAGCGCGCGATCGAAATCGTCGAAGGAGATGACCGAGAGCACCGGCCCGAAGATCTCCTCGCGCGCGATCGTCATCGAGTTGGTCACGCCGTCGAAGATGGTGGGCTTGTAGAAGTAGCCGCGCCCGTTCCCGATCTTCGCCGGCTCGCCCCCCAGGACCAGACGCGCGCCCTCCTTCTTCCCGATCTCCACGTAGCGGGAGATCTTCTCGATCTGCGCCTCCGACGTCTGCGCGCCCAGGCGCGTCTTGGGATCGAGGGGATCCCCTTGCGGGTACTTCTGCGCGCGCTCGATCACCTTCTCCAGCATGGAGTCGTGGACGCTCCGCTCCACGAAGAGCCGGGAGCCGGCCGTGCAGACCTCGCCCTTGTTGAAGAAGATCGCGAACACGGATCCCCTCGAGGCCGCTTCCATATCCGCGTCCGCGAACACGATGTTCGGAGACTTTCCGCCCAGCTCGAGCGTGACCTTCTTCAGCGTGCGCGCGGCGTTCTGCATGATGAGCCGGCCCGTGGTCGTCTCGCCCGTGAACGCGATCCCGTTCACGCCCGCGTGCGCGACCAAGGCGCCCCCCGCCGTGGGCCCGAACCCGGGCACCACGTTCAGCACGCCCGGCGGGATCCCAGCCTCGATCGCCAGCTCGCCCAGGCGGAGCGCGGTGAGCGGCGTCTCCTCGGCGGGCTTGAGGACCACCGTATTGCCCGCCGCGAGCGCGGGCGCTACCTTGCGGGACGCGAGAAGCAGCGGAAAGTTCCACGGGACGATCAGCCCCACGACCCCGAGCGGCTCGCGGAGCGTGTAGTTCAGGAAGGGCCCGCTTACCGGGATCGTGCTCCCCTCCAGCTTGGTCGCGGCGCCGGCGAAGTAATAGAAGATGTCGGCCGTCATGGGGATATCGACGTTCGTGGATTCCCAGATCGGCTTTCCGGTGTCGAGGGTCTCCATCTGGGCCAGCTCGGCGCCCTTCGCGGTGACGAGGTCGCCCAGTTTCCAGAGGAGCCGACCGCGCTCCGAAGCGGACATCTTCCCCCAGGGGCCGATCAGCGCCTGGCGCGCGGCCTGGACCGCGAGATCCACGTCGGCTGCGTCTCCTTCGGAGACCTCCAGCAGCGTGTCACCGGTCGCGGGATTGACCGTCGAGAATCGTTTTCCTGACTGCGCCTCGCGCCAGTCGCCGCCGATCAGCATGCGGCCGCCGGAGGCGAGAGCGGGCTTTGGAAGAGTTTCTGTCGGGTTCATAGGCTTGATCCTCTAGCTCGGGTATTCATACACCCCGCGTCCCACCTTGCGGCCCAGGCGGCCGGCTTTCACGTACTGGATGAGGAGCGGGGAAGGCCGGTACTTGTCGCCAAGCGTCCGGTGCAGATATTCCAGGATGCTGAGTCGCGTGTCCAGGCCGACCAGGTCGACCAGCTCGAAGGGTCCCATGGGGTGATTCAGGCCCAGTTTCAGGGCCTTGTCGATGTCACGCGCGGTAGCAATGCCAGATTCAAGCATCGTGAAGGCCTCGTTTCCGATCAGGACGTTGATCCGGCTCGTCACGAACCCGGGCGACTCGCGGACTAGGACCGTCTCCTTGCCCATGGCCTTCGACGCCTGTTCGCCGATCGCGAGCGCCTGGTCCGTGGTCTCGAGCCCGCGCACCAGCTCGACCAGGCGCATCCGGTGCACCGGATTGAAGAAGTGCATGCCGAGAAACCGCGCGGGCCGGTCCGAGGTCGCGGCA
>JBGPHU010000111.1:0-9471 GCA_041484545.1 Candidatus Eiseniibacteriota bacterium
CGCGAACCAGGGCGTGCGCGTCCCGCCGGCCTTCATTCTCCGGGTGGAGGACAAGAACGGGAAGGTGCTCGAAGAAGCGCGTCCGGCGGCGGAAGAAGTGCTGAGCCCCGAGACGGCGCTCACGATGACGAGCATGATGGAAAGCGTCCTCGAAAACGGGACGGCCGCTTCGGCGCGCGCCTTGGGCTTCACGGCGCCGGCCGCCGGCAAGACCGGAACGACCGACGATTACACCGACGCCTGGTTCGTGGGGTACGTGCCCGGCGTGGTCACGGGAGTGTGGGTCGGGTTCGATCGGAAGCAGAAGATCGGCCCCGGCATGACCGGCGCCGCGGCCGCGCTCCCGATCTGGGTGGACGTGATGCTCGCGGGCACCAAGAACCGCCCGCCCCAGGACTTCCCGGTCCCGAGCGGCGTTTTGAGCCGGCTCATCTGCACCGAGACGGGACTCCTCGCGAACCCGGCGTGCCCCAGCACCGAGATCGAGCTCTTCCGCGAAGGAAGCGAGCCCACGGGGTACTGCAACGTGCACACGGGTACGGCCAAGCCCGAGACCGAGACGCCCGATTTCCACGAGACCGATACCGAGGCCCCGCCCGACGAGCGCTTGAAGCTGTAGGGGCCGCGGGGCATTGCCGCCCTGCCGGGGGGCCCCTACCGCTCCTGCGCCTCGATCACGAGCGGCTCCGGGGTCGGCGCCGCGTCCGCGATCCGGTACGCTCCCCGGGCCGTTTCCCCCCAGTCGGGGGCGTCGCGACGCGCCTCGATGACCGCGAGCGTCTCCCCGGTCGTCACGGGATCCCCCACCTTGCGCAGGAGCCGGATCCCGACGGCGTGGTCGACTTCCTGGTCCTTTCGCTCCCGTCCCCCTCCCATCGCGACGAGAAGCATCCCCAGCGCGCGCGAGTCGATCGCCGCCACGAAACCCTGCCGGTCCGCAGCGACTTTCGTCTCAACCGGCGCGCGAGGCAGGATCGAAGCGTCCACGGTGACCCTCGGGTCGCCCCCCTGGGCCTGGATCATGGCCTCCGCGCGCTGCATGGCGGCGCCGGACTCCAGCGTCGAGTCCATGCGGGCGTCGGCTTCGTGACGCTCGCGCGCCACGCCGCAGAGCACGAGCATGGCCGAGCCCAGGATGCGCGTCAGGGCGGCCACGTCCGGCGGGCCCTCGCCCCGGAGGATGGACAGCGCCTCGACGGTCTCGTTCGCGTTTCCGATCGTGAGCCCCAGAGGCTGATCCATCGCGGTGATGAAGGCGCGCGCGTTCCGGCCCAGCTCGCGCGCGGTGTCCACAAGCTCGCGGCCCAGCTCGGCCGCCGTCTCCCGCGTCTCCATGATCGCCCCGCGGCCGCACTTCACGTCGAAAAGGATTCCCGAGGCTCCCGCCGCCAGCTTCTTGCTCAGGATGCTCGCGACGATGAGCGGGCGGCTCTCGACCGTCGCGGTCACGTCCCGGAGCGCGTAGAGGGTTCCGTCCGCGGGCGCCAGGTCCTTGCTCTGGCCCGCGATCACGACGCCGATCCGCCGCGCTTGCGCCGCGAATTCGTCGGCCGTCAGGTTGGTCCGGAATCCCGGAATGGCGTCCAGCTTGTCGCGCGTGCCGCCGGTGTGGCCGAGACCCCGCCCGACGATCATCGGGACGGCGGCGCCGCAGGCGGCCACCCAGGGCGCGAGGGCGATCGAGATCTTGTCCCCGACGCCCCCGGTCGAGTGCTTGTCCACCGTGGGGCGGCCGATCCCGTTCCAGCCCAGGATGCGGCCGGAGTGGAGCATGGCGTCGGTGAGCGCGACCGTCTCCGCGCGGTCCATGCCGCGGATCGTGATCGCCATGAGAAGCGCGGTGGATTCGTAATCGGGAATGGAGCCGTCCGTCACGCCCCGGATCCACCGCCCGATGGCCTCGCGGGAAAGGGCGCCGCCATCCCGCTTCACGCGGATCAGATCCTTCACGGAAACGCCGGGATCAGGAAGGGGCCCGGAACTCGGTGAAGGGCCGGGGCAAGAGATCCGTGAGGCGGATCTCTTCGGGAGATCCGTCCGAGCGTTCCACGAGCAACGTGAGATCCGGAGCGTGCTCGAGGAGCACCTGCCGGCAGGCGCCGCAGGGAAGCACGGGACGCATCGTCTCCGAGACCAGGGCGAGCCGGCGGAAGCCCGAGGCGCCGCGCGCCTGCGCCCCGAAGAGGGCGTTTCGCTCGGCGCACATCGAGAGCCCATAGCTCGCGCTCTCCACGTTCACGCCGGGGTGGGTCGCGCCGTCCCGGGATTCGATCAGGGCCGCGACGCGGAAGCGCGAATAGGGAGCGACGCTTAGGCGAAGGAGCGCGCGAGCCGATTCGAGGAGTGCGGCCGGGGACGAGGCCGCGTCAGCCACGGCGATGCGGCGCCTTCGTCGGCGGCGGCGCGGCCGTGAGCAGCGCGAGCCCGGCAAAGCGAACCGCCAGCCTCCGTTTGATCTTGTCGTCGAAGGAAACGAGGATGGAGGCCTTCTCGCCGCTCCCCTTCGTCTCCAGCACGAGCCCATCGCCGAACTCGGCGTGCTGGACCTTGTCCCCAACCTGGAAATCGCGTTGATCCGTCATGGCATTCTTTCTCCCGCTATCCGGACGATGGAATCTTCGTGCTCTTGTACTGCACCTTGCGCGCGCGGCGCGATCCGGTCCCGCCGGTCTCCGACTCCTGCCGCTCGCCGATCAGGGTCAGGATCTTCGGGGGCTGTCCCTTGCGCATGAAGACCCGCACGACACGCTTTCCCATGCTGCAGAGAATCTCGTAGGAAAGCGTCTCGGCGCGCTCGGCAACCTCCTCCAGCGTGATCGCGGCGCCTCCCTGCTCTCCCCAGAGAACCGCCTCGTCGCCGAGCGCCACGTCGGGGATTTCGGTGACGTCGACCATCGTGAGGTCCATGGTCACACGCCCGATCATCGGCGCCCTGCGGCCCCGGATCAAGACTTCCCCGCGGTTCGAAAGGAGCCACGGCAGGCCGTGGCCGTATCCGACCGGGAGCACTCCCACGCGGGTCGTGCGCTTGGTCTGGTAGGTACGACCGTAGCTGATGAAGCGCCCCGAGGGGACGGAGCGCAGCTGCACGACGCGCGACTTGAACGACATCACGCCTTCGACCGGAATGGCCCGCGGAACCCGGGTGCTCGGGTAGAACCCGTACGCGAGGATGCCGGGCCGGACCATGTCGAGCCTCGATTGGGGAAGGCTCAGGATTCCCGCGCTGTTCGCCGCGTGCCGGATGGGCACCTGGATCTTCTGCCGCGCCATCGCATGCAGGATTCCCTGGAATCGTCCGAGCTGCTCTTCGGCGAAGAACGTGTTCCCGGAGTCGGCGTCGGGGAAATGCGTGAACACTCCCTCGAGCGTAAGATGGGGCATGGCGCTGATGCGCTGCAGGAACTCGAGCGCGTCGCCGTCGGAAACGCCCGTGCGGCCCATCCCCGTGTCCACCTCGACGTGGATCCGCGAGCTCGACTCGCGCGCGACGCAGCGCCGCGACAGAAGCTCGGCGAACTCGAGGCTCGAGACGCACGGGGTCAGGCGGTGTTCGATGATCTCGTCGATCTCGGATTGAAGGGAGGGGCTCAGGATCACGATCGGGGCGGTCAGCCCCGCGGATCGGAGCTCGATCCCCTCGTGGAGCGTGGCGACCCCGAGCATCGACACGCCGGCGTCCAGGGCCGCGCGCGAGATCTCGACAGCGCCGTGTCCGTAGGCATCGGCCTTGACGACGAGCAGGATCGAACACGCCGAACCGATCGCGGCTTGAATCGCCGCGATGTTCCGGTCGAACCGGTCCAGATCGACTTCTGCCCAGGTGGGGAATTCCATCATGGTCGCCAGGTGTCCGGCACGTCACGAGTACCACAGGGCGTGTGGCGGCGCAAGCAGCCCATCGCGTACACTTCGCGCGTGACCTCTTCGAATTCTAATCCCCGTCCCGCTCCCGACCGAGAGGAATTCGCGCGCGCGGCCGCGGAGCTTCTGGATCTCGTGCGGCACCTCTCGGGACCCGACGGATGCCCCTGGGATCGCGAGCAGACGTCGAAGACGCTGAGCCCGTATCTCGTGGAGGAGGCGCACGAGGTCGGCGAGGCGATCGCTCAAGGCTCGGTCCCCTCGTCCCGCGAGGAACTGGGCGACCTCTTCTTCCTCGTCGTCTTCCTGGCGGTCGTTTTCGAGCGCGAGGACGGCACGAAGCCCATGGACCTGGTCCGGGGGATCATCGCCAAGATGATCGCCCGGCACCCGCACGTGTTCGGCGAGCGCCGCGATCTCGATTCCCCGGGCGTCCTGCGCCAGTGGGAGGAGGGGAAGCGCCGCGAGTCGGGGCGCGAGTCGCTCCTGGGGGAGAGCCCCACGCGTCTGCCGGCGCTGCTCCAGGCCTATCGCGCGCAGGAGAAGGCGGCCTCGGTCGGGTTCGACTGGGAGAGCGTGGAGGGCGTGTTCGCGAAGCTTCGCGAGGAGATCGGGGAGACTGAAGAAGCGATCCGTTCGGGCGACGAGAGCCGGGTGTCCGAGGAGATCGGAGATCTGCTCTTCGCCACGGTCAATCTCGCCCGATTCGTGAAACGGGACCCCGAGGCGCATCTCTCGGCGGCCATCGAGAAGTTCCGTCGGAGGTTCGACCGCGTGGTGGAACTCCTCCGCGCCCAAGGGTCTTCGCCGGAGAAGGCGGGATTGCCCGAGTTGGACCGGCTCTGGGGGACCGTGAAGCGCGAGGAGCGAAGCTAGGCGGGGGTTTCGGGGGTTTCGGGACTCTTCGGGGCCGCGCCCTCGCCGGCCTTGGCGGCTTCCGGCCCGGTCTTCCCTTCCTCCGCCTTGTCGCGATCGGCCTCGGCCACGAAGTTGAGGCGGATCTCGGTGAGCACGTGGTTCAGGAACCGCGCCTCCTGGCCCGTCAGGTTCCCCGAGGTCCTGGTCCTCAGCATCTCGAGCATCTCGATCGACATCTTGGCGTGGACCATGTCCCGCTCGATCTTCTGGGTGAACGGGTTCATGACCTTGCCCATCTGCTGCATGGCGGCGGCCTGGAACGACTGCACGAGCCCGATGAAGAGATCGCGCTCGTGGAGCGCCCCTTCCGCGGGGCCCGGGCCTTCTTTCGTTTCGCTCATCATCGGGTCCGTTCCACGATCACCATGGTCAGGTAGGACGTCTCGCGTGCCGCGAGCAGCACCGGATGATCGCGGCTCTGCCCCAGCACGTCGACGACGCGCAACTCCGTGCGCGCGTGCTTCGCGGCGGCCCGGAGGATCTCGAGAAACGCCTCCGCGTCCACGTGATGCGAGCAGCTGGCGGTGGCGAGCGTTCCGCCGGGATTCAAGACTTGAAGCGCGGCCGAATTGATCGCGACGTACTTGCGCGCTCCCTCCGCCAGCGCCTTCCTGCTGCGCACGAGCGCGGGCGGATCGAGGATGATCATATCAAAGCGGGTCCCCTCCCGCGCGAATCCCGCGAGCGCGCGCTCGGCGTCCTCGACCATGAATTCGACCTCGCGCCCCGGCGTGTTCCGCCCGGCGTTCAGCCGCGCGCGGTCGATGGCCGGGACCGAGCTGTCGATCCCGAGCACGGATTCGGCCCCCGCCATGCAGCAGTGAAGCGAGAAGAGTCCCGTGTAGCAGTAGAGATCCAGGACCCGCCTTCCCAGAGACTCGCGGGCGACCCGTTTCCGATTCTCCCGTTGATCCAGGAACTCCCCGGTCTTCTGCCCATGGCGCAGATCGGTCGTCAGGACCATCCCCTCGTACGGCGCCTCCACCAGTTCCGGCACTTCTCCCCGCTCGAGCGGCTCGAGGAGCGGAAGGTCCTCGAGAAGGCGCGCCTGAGAGTCCCTGCGGCAGAGGATTCCCTTTGGGCGGACCACGTCCTGGAGCACCTCGAGAATCCATTCGATTCGGCGCTCGATACCGGCCGTGAGGCTCTGGACGCAGAGGTAGTCTCCATAGCGGTCGACCACGAGCCCCGGGAGAAAATCCCCCTCGCCGTGGATCAGACGATAGGTCGACTCGACGGGCAGGATCCGGCGCCTCAGCGCCAGCGCCAGCTCGACCCGGTCGCGCACGAGGTTGGCATCGATCGCCCTGACGTGGCGCGCGTAGAGGCGGACCGCGATCAGCGAATGCGGGTTGTAGAGCCCGACGCCGATCGGCTGGTCGCGATGATCCACCACGACGACCTCGTCGCCCGGGGCGAGACCCTCCTCGCTCGACTCGATCTCGTTGCTGAAGATCCACGGGTGGCCGGATCGCAGACGGCGATCCTGATTCTTGGCGAGGCGGATGGCCGCCTTCAGGGTCTCAGCGATGGGAACCCCGGCGCTTCGGCTCCGCGGGTGAGAGGCCCAGATACCCGAGCATCTTGTTCGCGAGCTTGGCGGCGAAGAAATCGGAGGCGGGCTGGCCCTGGATGGGACACAGCTCGACGATGTCGCAGCCGACGACCTGCCTGCGCTCACAGACGGCGCGAAGGAGCTTCAACCCCTCGTCCCACGTCCCGCCCCCCGGCTCCGGCGTGCCCACCCCCGGCACGTACGCGGGATCGAAGAAGTCGAGGTCCACCGTCACGTAGACCGGATTCCGGAGCTCCGCGAGGATCGCATCGACCGGCATACCGCTCGCGCGGATCTCGCGGGCGAGGAAAACGGGCGCCTTCTCGCTGTGCACGTAGTCGGCCTCCTCGCGGGAGACACTCCGGATCCCGACCGCGACGGTGGGAACGCCCAGCTCGCGGACGCGCCTCATGACGCTCGCGTGGCTGTGCTTTGTTCCCTGGTATTCCGCGCGAAGATCCAGATGCGCGTCGAGCTGGAGCACCGAGAGATCGGGATAGCGCTGTTTGAGCGCCCGGACCGGGGCGATGGTGAGCGAGTGCTCGCCGCCGAGCGCGAAGGGGATGACGCCGGCGTCGGCGAGACTCGAAGCGATTCCCTCGAGCCGCCCCAGGCCCGCCTCCGGGTCGAGCGGGTCCACCGGGACCTCACCCAGCGTGGCGATCCCGATCCGGAACGGCTCCAGATCCAGCTCCTCGTCGTAGAACTCGACCTGGCGGGAAGCCTCGAGGATGGCCCGGGGCCCGAAGCGCGTGCCGGGCATGTAGCTCGTCGTCTGATCGAAGGGCGCGGGTACAAACGCGACCCGAGCCCGGCTGAGAGGACTTTCAGCCGGGCTCAGGCCCAGGAACAGAAGGGGTGCGGGAACCGGGAGCCGCGTGCGTTTCTTAGAAGTCGTCGGCTTCCTCCTCTTTCTCTTCCTCGTACTCGTCATCATCATCGTCGTCGTCTTCGTCGTCGTCTTCGTCGAGCTCGTCTTCCTCTTCGTCTTCACCCTCGAACGGATCGACCTCCGCATCGTCATCGTAGATGCGGCCGGCCGGATCTTCGACCCACTCCTCCGAGCGATGCTGCGCGTTGCCGTAGTCGCGGTCCGGGTTGGAGCCCATGCGTTTCATTTCGCGATCCTCACAAGCTGGTGGACAAGGCTGCTGCCTACGTAAAAACCGCGGACGGGAAGTTACGGACGGCGCCAATCCCCGTCAACGTAAAAAGCATGGTCCGCCGGAAACCCGGGAGCAATAGAGAATTTATTGCCGGTTCGCGGCGGCCTTCTCAAGCCTCTCTAGATACTCGGGTTTCGTGGGATACCCGAGCTCCTTGGCCCGCAGCGCGTCCCGAAGCGCGTCGTCAAACCTCCCCAGCCGCTCGTAAGCTTTGGACCGGGCGTAAAAAGCCGCCTCCGAGCGCGGATCGAGGTCGAGCGATCGCCCGTAATCCAGGGCGGCGCCTGTCATATCCCCTAGCAGGAACCTGGCCTCGCCTCTCCAGAGATAGGCCTTCGCGTTCCCCGGCTGAAGGCGGATCGACGCGTCGAAATCGGCCATCGCCTGTTCCAGCCGGTTCATTCCGCTCAGCGTGAGGGCCCTGTTCAGGTAGCCCTCCGCGTAGTCCTTCTTCAAAGCCACGGCCCGATTGAAATCCTCCAGCGCCAGGTCGCGTCTGCCCAGGGCGAGGTGAACCGCTCCCAAGCTGTTCCACGGGACTGCCTCCCGGGGCTCGAGGCGGACGGCCTCCTCGAGATCGGACAGGGCCCCCTGCTGGTCGCGATTCAGATAGCGGAGGGTCCCCCTCATGGTGAGGGCCCGGGGCTGCTTCGGGTCCAGAGACAGGGCTTTCTGGGCATCGGACATCGCGAGGTCGTTTCTCCCCTGCTGCATGAAGGACCGGGCCCGCATCGTATAGCCCAGCGGCAAGTTCGGGTAATGGCCCAGGACGTCGTTCCACAGCGTGACATTGTCCTTCCAGACCGCGCACCGGGCCTGAGTCGCGAACAGCGCGGCGGCGCCCGCGACCGAGAGCGCCGCGATGAAACCGGTCCTCGGCAGCACCCGCCTCGCGAGCGGTCCCTGCGCCAGCGACCCGTACAGGCTCGCGATGATGAACCCGATCCCCACGAACGACAGGTACGTATAGCGGTCGGCGATCACGGCGCTCCCCACGGGAAGTAGCTGGAGCACCAGCGCCACGTTCACGAGAAAGAAGAGCGCGCCGAGCGCTACGGCCCTCCCCCCGCGCAAGCTGAGCGCGACCGCCGCGGCGAAGAGGAGCGCCCCAAACGGGGCCAAGTAGTAGACGAGCGGCAGGCCGCCGCCGGCGACCCTCAGCGGATAGGGGTAGAGAGCCGAGAGATTCACCGGCGCCACCGCGCGCATCAGGTACGCCGAGATCCCATAGCACGCGAAAAGAATCCGTTCGTAGAAGGCGAAGGACCCGAGACTCTGGACCGCGCCCTGTCTGGCCTGCGCGACGACGGCCACGTATCCGAAAATGAGCGCGATCAGGAAGAAAGGCGCCTTCTCGACCAGCAGCGTCTGGAGGGTTGGCTTTCGCTTCAGATAGAAGTCGATCGCGAGGAGAGCCAGCGGAAGGCTCACGGCCATCCCTTTCGACAGGAGGGAGAGGACGAACAACGCCAAAGCGGAGACGTAGTATGCCGCTTTCGACCCGCGGCCTCGCGCATACAGGACATAGCTCACGCAGGCCGCGATGTAGAAGAGCGCGTAGAGCATGTCCTTGCGCCCCGAGACCCACGCCACCGATTCCACGTGGAGAGGATGAATTCCGAAGAACAGAGCCGCGATCGCGGCCATCGCGTTCTGGCCGGTGAGCAGGAAGACGAACCCGAAGACCGCGAGCGTGACGATCACGTGGAGGGCCACGTTCTCGACGTGATAGCCCCGCGGATCCAGCTTCCAAAAGTGGTAGTCCACGGCGAACGACGCCATGGTCAGTGGATGATAGTTCCCTTCCACGAACGTGGAGAACAGGGTCCGGATACCGGCGGGAGACAGATCATGGATCAGGGGCTGGTCCGTTGCGTAGAACGGATCGTCCCAGTCCGTGAATCCGTTGTGGATCGCGGGCAGGAACGCGTATGCGGTGACGAGGGCGACGAGGATCGGAAGCCACCA
>JBGPHU010000112.1:0-9468 GCA_041484545.1 Candidatus Eiseniibacteriota bacterium
ACGTACGCGATCCGGGCGTGCGGGTTCGCGATCGCGGTCTGCTCGACATAGCCGTCCACGGAGTGGCGCCCCTTCTTGTAGGTCGCCTCGATCTCCAGCTCGACCTGGGTGCCGTGTTCCACGCCGCTCTGCTTGCCGGTCGCGGGATCCGTTTCCTTCCAGTCCCGTTCCTTGTCCGAGACGACGACCGGCTGGTTCCGCTTGGTGTCGATCTGGATCTCGAACTCGTGGGCCGGCTTGTTCGCCGCGATCCGCGAGATGATCTCGATGGGTTTCCCGGTCGTGAGCTGACCGTACATGCCGGCCGCCGAGATCCCGATCCCCTGCTGCCCGCGCGCCTGGCGCAGCGTGTGGAACTTGGAGCCGTAGAGGAGCTGCCCGAAAATTCTCGGGATCTGCGCCTTCACGATACCCGGCCCGTTGTCCCGGACCGACACGCGATAGCGGGTCTCGGAGATCTCCGTGATCTTGATCACCAGATCCGGAAGGATGCCCGCCTCCTCGCACGCGTCCAGCGCGTTGTCGACGGCTTCCTTGACGGTGGTGAGGAGCGCTTTCGCGGGACTGTCGAAGCCTAAGAGGTGGCGGTTCTTGGTGAAGAACTCGCTGACCGAGATCTCACGCTGGCGGGTCGCCAGGTCGGTGGCGGTGAGACGGACGATGGGTTTGGGGGCGGATTTCTTGACGATCCGCTCCTTCTTCTCTTTGCGTGCGATCAGTTCGAGCTGTCGGTTAGCCATGGCCTCCCTTGTGTTCGGACGTTGGCCCTTGGTTCTCAACCGCCGAGAATCTACTCGCTTCTTCATGTCGGCGGCTACCTATTTGCTACCTGATCCCCGATGCGGCTCGAAGGCCCCGCGCCCCAAACTCTGCGTCACGGCGTCGTTTGAACGCATTGGGCGCGTGGCGGGAACGTTGTGGCACATGCCTTGCGATCTGTCTCACCGCCGGAACCATTCTGACCACTCCATCGAGAGGTGTGAGACGTGACCAGGCCCAAGAGTCCGACGAGAACCCTGACCTCGATCCTGGTCGAGGCCGGAATCGTCACCGAATCCCAGGTCGAGCAGGCGCTCGCCCGCCAGCGTGAGACCGGCAGTCTGATCGGGGAGACGATCGTCGAGCTGGGTTTCACGTCCGAAGAGAACATCGGCTGGGCGCTGTCCAAGCAGCTCGGCATCCCATACGTGGACGTGCGCCCCGAAGCCATCGACGCGGAGCACGTGCGCCGCTTCCCGGAGCAGGTGCTCCGCCGCGTGCAGGCCGTGCCGCTCTTCGGCTCCCGGAGCGAGCTGACGGTGGCGATGGCCGACCCCACGGACCAGGACGCGATCCAGGAACTGAAACAGGTCGTGGGCGGCTCGCTATCCCTCGTCATCGGCTCTCCCGGTTCCCTGAGACGCGCCATCGACGCGATCTACGGCCCGAGCAAACGCGCGCAGACGGCCGCAAGTCCGGACGGTTCATCCTCGCACACGATGGGGGACGGATCCGATCTCGCCCCGCGCGACGTGGTCTGGGACCGGGCAGGCACGAACTTCCTCCTCTTCCATCTCCACAGCGCGCGAAAGAAGAACGTCTCTGAAATCCATTTTACCCCCATGGACGGAGTGCTCGCGATCCATTACCGCACCGACGCGGGCCTCGAGGCTCAAGCGCCGGAGCGGCCCGAGGCGGCTCTCTACCTGAGAGCCAGACTCGGCGTGCTCGGGATCTTCGACGTGGAGGGCACGAGCGACATGGTCTCCCACGGCTCGATCCCCATGGAGGTGGGACCGGATCGCATGGTGCTCAACGTATCGCACTGCCGCGCGTCCAACGGCATCACGACCGTGATCCGCATCTCGCCTCGCGCGACGGAGGTGCCGGAGCTGAACGCGCTCGGCGTCTCTCCGATCGCCGAAGCCGAGATCCGCGACATGGTGGACGGTCCCGAAGGGATCGTGATCGTGCATGGCCCGCCGCGCTCCGGCGGGTCTCAGGTCCTGGCCTCCCTCGCCGCCCTGGCCGCGCGTCACGAGCGCCGCATGCTCGCCATCGAGCCCGGTGGCGCCACGCCCTACCCCGAGCAGCTCACACGGGTGGTGTACGGGAAACGCGAGGACGCGCTCGCGAGCTGGGCCGATATTGTGGTCGGACAGGGCGTCGACGTCGCCATTCTCGACGACTTCCTCCTGGGCGACTCGATCGCGGAGGCGCTCTGCGGCGCTTCCGTCGGGCGTCTTCTGTTCGTGCGCACCGACTGGCTGGACGGGAAGTCCTTGCTCTCCTATCTCTCGAAGACGCGGAATGGACGCGCTGTGTTCGCGGACCGGCCGTTCGCGCTCCTGGGGCTTCCGACGGCCCGGCGCGAGGGTTCGCGGGTGTGGAACGCCAACGAGGAGCGCTCCGGCGGGCTTACGGCCACCATCCTGACGGACGAGGATCGCGACGCGATCGTGAACGAGAAGCGCTCGTGACATCCCAGTCCATTGTGACCCTTCTGACCTCCACGCGCGAAGCGGGCGCGTCGGATCTCCACATCTCCTCCGGGATGCCGCCGATCATCCGGCAGCGCGGCGAGATCGTGCGCGCCAATCTGCCGCCGTTTACCAGCGAAGAAGCGCGCACGCTCCTTTACGAGATCATGACTCCGGAGCAGCGCTCCACGTTCGAGCGGGAGCACGAGATCGACTTCGGCTTCGAGATTCCCGACGTCGCGAGGTTCCGCGCCAACGTTTTCATGCAGCGGCGCGGCCCCGGCGCCGTGTTTCGCGTCATCCCCACCAAGATCCGCACGCTGGAGGATCTGGGCACGCCTCCGGTCCTCCGCGAGATGGCCACGAAGGAGCACGGCCTCGTGCTGGTGACGGGGCCGACGGGCAGCGGCAAGTCCACGACGCTCGCCGCCATGATCGACTACGTCAATACGAACAAGCAGGGGCACATCATCACCATCGAGGACCCCATCGAGTTCGTGCACGAGAGCAAGAAATGCCTGATCAATCAGCGCGAAGTGGGGTCCCACACGAAGGACTTCGCCACCGCGCTCCGAAGCGCGCTCCGCGAGGACCCCGACTGCCTCCTGGTCGGCGAGCTTCGCGATCTCGAGACCACGTCCCTGGCGATCACGGCGGCCGAGACGGGCCATCTCGTGTTCGGCACGCTGCATACGAATTCGGCAGCGAAGACGATCGACCGGCTCATCGACGTGTTCCCCGGCGACCGCCAGGCCCAGATCCGTACGATGCTGAGCGAGTCGCTGGAGGGCGTGATCGCGCAAACGCTCATCCCGACCGCGGACGGGAAGTCGCGGGTCGCGGTGCTCGAGATCCTGACCGCGATTCCCGCGCTCCGGAATCTCATCCGGGAGGACAAGACCGCTCAGATCCTGAGCATCATGCAGGTCGGAACGCAGCATGGGATGCAGACGCTCGATCAGGCGTTGAAGGACCTCGTCACGTCGGGACGGATCACGCGAGAAGAAGCGCTGAAGCGCACGACGAACCCGCGTCTCTTCGAGGGTTCTTCGGGGTTAGGCTCGGCCGGCCCGAGCACGGGCGCCCCGACTTCGGGCGCAATGGCGCCCGGCTCGCGAGCCGCCACGGCAGCGCGCGCTTGACGTCCGACAAGGAGGGATGATACCAATGCCCGCGGTGATCCAACGAATTCCGGCGCTGATTCTCCTCGCGTTCACGGTCGCATTCGCGGCTCCCCGCGCTTCGGCATCCGAGGCGCCAACCGAGATCCGTCTCGGAAAACCGCCTCAGCCCGCGCCCAAGGCCGATCCCGCCGCCGTTCACGCCGTCGAGCGATTCTTCGCGGCGCGTCAGAGCGCGAGCATGGACCGGTCGCGGCTCCCTGCGGCGCGACGCTGGCTCACCGCCGCGGTCAAGGTCGACCCTTCGACCCTCGCGGGGGAGCCCGGGCAGACCCTCGTGGCGTTCGACTTCCAGGACGGCGCGATCGAGCGACTGGGGAACGGACGCTTCCGGGTCTCGGTCTATCTGCTCTTCGCGGATCGGCAGGGAAAGGTCGCTGAGAGCCGGGACGAGGTGCTGACGTTCACGGGCCAGGCCGCCTCCTATGTTTGCGCTTCGCTCAAGACGACCAACGTGATGCGCTGGGATACCGCCGAGGTCGTGAAGAGCGCGGAGCGTCTCCATTCCAGTCAGGCGCTCGAGACCGCGGACCAGTCTCTCAAGAGCTGGACCCAGGAGCAGAACCGGCTCGCGGCGTACTCGATCGAGGACGTTTACCCGGCGGGAACCGGGCGCATCATGATTCCATGCCTCAAGTTCACCGCCGCGATCGGAACGCGCGGCTATGACGTCGTCGATTCGCCGATCATGATGAGGCGGGGCCCGAGAGGATTTCAGATCGAGCCCGCCGCCAACTAGATCGAGCGCCACCGGACCGGATTCATGATGCGTCTCGCGCTGTTCGACATCGACGGAACGCTCCTCCGCGAGGGCCTCGCCCCCAAGCTGGCCTTCGCGCGCGCGCTCCTCGAGACGTTCGATACGACCGGGCCGATCAGCGGCTTCCGGTTCGCCGGCATGACCGACCCTCAGTGCGTGGCGGAGATCATGCGGATGGCCGGCATCGCCGACGACGTCATCCGGGAGCGCAGGGACGCGTGCCTGGAGCGATACGTGACGCACCTCACGAGCGAGATGCGGAACCACGGCGGCGCCAGGATCTACCCGGGAGTGAAGGAGCTGCTGGCGCGGCTGAGCGGGCGCGAGGACGTGCTCGTGGGTCTCTTGACGGGAAACGTCCAGCGCGGCGCCATGCTCAAGCTGGACCGCTTCAAGCTCGGCGGGTACTTCCGTTTCGGGGCGTTCGGAAACGAGCACGAGGACCGGAGCGAGCTGGCCAAGATCGCGCTCGAAAAGGCCGAGCGCATCCTGGGACGCCGCGTGCGCGGCGATGAGGCGACGGTGATTGGCGACACTCCACGCGACGTCGCCTGCGCCCGCGCGATCGGCGCGCGCGCAGTCGTCGTGGCCACCGGACTTGTCTCGCGGGAAGAGCTGCTCGCCGCGGGGCCCGACGTCATCCTGGAATCCTTCGCGGACACCGAAGGAACCCTCCAGGCCATCTGTCCCCTTGGATCGACGGAGGATCGTGCCGATTAAAGCCGCTCGCCGTGGTTTCCCCATGCTTCTCGTCATTCTGGGCTGCATCGCCTCCACGACTCTCGGCGCGCCTTCGCCGTCCCGGCTCGTGCTCGCGCGCGGCGACAGGTTCCTCGTCATTGCGGGCCACGTCGCGCGGCCCCTGTTCATCCGCGGCGTGAATCTCGGCGCGGCCCCCCCGGGCCACTTCCCCGGCGAATTCGCGATCGCCAAGACGGATTACCGCCGGTGGCTCCGGTTCGCCCGCGCGCTCCACGCCAACGCGATTCGCGTCTACGCGCTGCACCCTCCCGAGTTCTATCAGGCGCTCAAGGAAGAGAACGACGCCCATCCCAAGGATCCCCTGTGGCTTTTCCAAGAGGTCTGGACCGAGCTTCCCGACGGAAACGACTTCTGGGAGAAATCGTTCACGGGCGACTTCGATTCCGCGATCCGGACCGCGGTGGACGCGGTCCACGGGAACGCGGTGATCGCGCCGCGGCCCGGCCACGCGGCGGGACGCTACACCGCGGACGTCTCGCCGTACGTCGCCGGCTGGCTCCTCGGGCGCGAGTGGGAACCCTACGCCGTGCGCGTCACCGAGCAGCGGCATCGCGCCACGACGTCCTTTCGCGGGACGTTTTTCTCGGTCGACTCCGGGACGGCCATGGAGTGCTGGCTGGGACGCGAGCTGGATCTGGCCGCCGCCTACGAGGCCGGGCGGTATGGGCTGGCCCACGCCGTTTCCTTCGTGAACTGGCCCACCCTCGACGTGATGCGCCACCCGACCGAATACGAGCGCGGCGGGTACCAGGCGGAGCACGACGAGGACGCCTTCTCGGTCGATCCCTCGAAGATCCGGCCGCTGCGGAACGCCTCGCTCGCGGCGAAGACGCTCGGCTACTTCGCGAACTATCACGTCTATCCCTACTACCCCGATTTCATGAATCTCGATCCCGGCTACGCCGCGTACCGCGACAAGCACGGCGCATGCAACTACGCGGGATACCTCGCCGATCTGAAGGCGCACACGCGGGGTCTCCCGCTCTTGATCGGCGAATTCGGAGTCCCGACGAGCCGCGGAGTCGCGCATCAGCAGCCGCAGGGAATCGATCACGGAGGGATGTCCGAGGAAGAGCAGGGACGGAAGGACGTCAGGCTGCTCGAGGACATCCAGGGGACCGGATGCGCCGGCGGCCTCCTGTTCGCGCTCTACGACGAGTGGTTCAAGGTGAACTGGCTCGTCGCGCGGAACGAGCAGCCGCGCGAGCGCGACCCGCTCTGGCACAACCTGCTCGACCCCGAAGAGAACTACGGTCTCCTGGGCTTCGATCCACCCTCGGCGATCCGGGTCGACGGCGACGTGGACGACTGGTCGGGGATCGCGCCGTATGCCTCGGCTCCGGATGGGGCATTGCTGCGCGCTCTCTATGTGACCTCGGACCAGAACCGCCTGTATCTCAGGCTCGACCTGGCGCCCGCCGCGCCTTCGGCGTTGGGCGTCCTGCTGGACGTGCTCGACCCGGCGCGCGGAGACCGCCGGCTTCCCAGGCCGCTGGAGGCGACCTGGTCCCGAGGGGCGGAGTTCATGCTGCTGGTCGAGCCGGGGGATCCGCGCGCGCGCGACCGCGAGAAGCGACCGCCCCGGGCGGAGCTCTTCATCGACGGCGCGATGAACTATTCGCGCTGGGCCCGCGTGATGGTGAACGGAAGCGCGGCGCCCCACGAGGCGCCCTACCGCCCCGTCGCGAACCAGGACGGCCGGTACATTCCGCTCCTCATCGAGACGAACCGCGAGCGCGTCTCGCGCAGCGGCGTCTTCTATCCGGCCCGCCATCTCGACTGGGGCCGCCTCGAATTCGGGCGCGAGCCGCCGCGGGCGGCGGTATGGGCGGGCGCGCCGCCGAGCTACCCCTACGACCCGCACGCCGAGTGGACGATTTCCGACACGCGGCGGACGATCGAGGTGGCGATTCCCTGGGGGCTCCTGAACGTCGGCGATCCCTCGAGCCGCTCCGTGCTCGATGACAAGCCCGGAACGGACGTCGTCGAGGTCACGCCGACCTCGGGAATCGGCCTTCTCGCATGGGCCACGACGCGATCCGCGTTCCGGGCCGACTCGCTCGGTCCTTCCCGCGCGGGCGCGAATTTTTCGATCCCGAGCGCGGACGCGCAGTTCATGGGCGCTCCGGGCACCTCGCAAGTCACTGTGGGGCGAGAAGTTAGAATAACGTCGCCGGATTCGCGCTCTTACGTGTGGAATGGATGGAACATGCCGATCATTTCAGAGCGGATCAAGCACTCCGCTCGATTCGTGCGGGAAACGTTCGAGGGAATGGAAGCCCGTGATCAACAAGACCGGACAGAGATCGAAACGAAGCCGCAATGATCGGGGTTACGCCTCGATGCGCGGCCGCGGCAATTGTTCCCGGAACGCGGGCCGGGCGCTCGCGGTGTTCCTCGGCGCGCTGCTCGCCGGCGCGATCTTTGCCGCCGCGGCGCCCGCGCAGGATCGCGCCGCAAGGTCGGACGAGGCGCTTCGCTCCGCGCGCGAATCGAGCGAGCGCAAGGATTTCGACCGCGCCGCCCGGACCCTTCGAAGCTCGCTGCGCGACGATCCCGAGAACAAGGATCTCGCCTCGCTTCTCGCGCGCGTCCTCGCCTGGTCGCGCCACTTCGACGAATCCTTCGCGGTCTATCGCGATCTCCTCGCGCGTCACCCCGACGATGCGTTCGACCGCGCGGGCTACGCGCGCGCGCTGGCGTGGTCGGGGCGGAGCGGCGCGGCCATTCCCGAGTTCCGCCGTTCCATCGCCCAGGACTCCACCGATCTCGAGACCCGCATCGGATACGCGCGGGCGCTCTCCTGGGATGGGGACCTTGCGGGCGCCTCCGCGGAATTCCTCCACGTAATCGACGCGAACCCCGGCGACGGCGATGCCTGGCTCGGACTCGCGACCGTGGCGCGCTGGCGCGCCGCGCCGACCGCCTCGGACGCGTTCGCGGAGCGCGCGGCCGCGCGGGGCGCCGACAAGGAGGGTCTCGACGAGGAGCGGGGAGCGGTCCGGGTGGCCCTTCGGCCCACGGCGGGAGGCGGCTGGGTCCGTTCCCGTGAGCGGCAGATCACTTCGGATTCCACGGCGTTCAAGCTCGAGACGATGGGAGAGTTCCTGGAAGGCCGCGCGACGCTGGCCCGCGCCGTCGGGATCGATGCGCGCGTTTCGCGGCTCCATCACTGGGAGAAGAACCCGGGACTCCCGACCGACACGACGCTCAACTACGACCTCTGGAGCACCGGCTTTAGGGGCGGCCTTAACTTCCTCCGCCATTACCCCGTGCAGGCGGCCGCGGGGATCGACGTTCAGCGCTTCGAGGCCCGAAGCCCGCGCGTTCTTTTCCCGCTCGGCACGGACGAGACCTTCTTTGGCTTCAACGCCCGAGCGTGGGGATACCTGGGCAGGTTCTCCCCGAGCGCCGGGGCGCACCGCGAATTCATCGCGATCAAGACCACGGACGCGCTCACCGGAGCCCGAACCCTCGTGCCGGGCGGCGTGACGAATACCGACCTCGGGCTCAAGTGGGACTGGAACGGCCGGGGCAGCGCGAGCGGGTCGTTCTCGAAGGCGTTCTACACCGACGACAACGAGCGAACGAGCGTGGGGGGTGTGCTGGCCTACCGCCTCCGCCGCGCGCAGCCCCGCATCGCGGCCGACTACGGCCTGACCTGGTCCGATTTCACGAAGACGTCCACGAGCTATTTCACGCCGCTCGAAAGCGTGAGACACGCGGCGGGCCTCACGGCCTCGGGCTATTCCGAGCGCGCCTCCATCGACTACGGCGCGCGGTACGAATTCTCCTTCATGCAGTCGGGGAACTTCGCGGACATCTCCGCGAACATGGGCTCCGTCTACCTGAACGGCACCGTCCTGGGCGCGATCCCGCTTGGAATCGAGGGCTATTACTCGGTGGACAACAACTCCTATCGCACCTGGGGAGTCACGCTTTCCGGTTCGGTGCGCTGGTGAGGAGGCGAGCATGATCGACTTCCAGGTTCTGCTGGTCACCCTGGGTATCCTGCTCCTCATCGTCGCGCTCACCACGCTCGCCGCGATCGGGAACAAGGTGTACTCCAATCGCGAGGAGTCCTCGAAGAAGGCCTTCCTGGACCGCCTGCGGAAGAGCTTTCTCCTGCTCCGGACGGGCATCCCCGAGGACCACGCCCAGGCACTGGACCGGATCGTGCGCGCGCTTTCGGGCCGCTGGTCCGAGCTGGCCGCCCAGGAGGTGAGCCAGCTCGAGCTGGCCATCCGCCTCGACGTGATCCGCGCGCTCGAGGAGAACGGCGTGATCGCGCGCTACCTGCGCCGCG
>JBGPHU010000113.1:0-9354 GCA_041484545.1 Candidatus Eiseniibacteriota bacterium
CCCCTACCACGGCGAAAGCATGTCGCGGGTCGGGAGCCCGCCTTCCCACCGCATGCGGCCGCGCTTCTTGAACTCGTAGTCGGGGTGGCGGCGCAGGAAGTCGATCGCCGCGTCGTGCGTGAAGATCTCTGTCGTGGTCGCCTTGCCGGCTTTCTCGAAGTGGACATATCCGTCGCCTCCTCCGTAGAGGAAATCGATCGTGACCACGCGATAGAGGCGGTTGGAGTCCAGCGGCAGCGCGCCGACCCGGATGTCGGAAGCTCGGCCGTTCCGGACCACGAACTGGGCGCCGGCGATCTGGGCGAAGCCCCGCTTCCCGATCCGCCGCGCCATGAAGTCGAACAGCTCCCGCACCTGCCATCCCTTCATCGGTACGGTTACGAGCACGTTGTCGAAGGGGAGCACCGTGAAGACGTCCCCGACCGTGACCTGACCCGCGGGCAAGGGCGCCCGGATCCCGCCGGAATTGATGATCGCGATATCCGCGCGGGCCGACTCGAGCATCGCGTCGGTGACGAAATTTCCGAGCGGCGTGTCCCCGTCCTCGAGTCCCGACATGCTCACGCGCGACGGCGACCGGAAGACCGGCTTGTCCATCGTGGCCGCCATCGAATCGCGATAGGGCTGGAGCATCTCGCGCACGGCGCGGTCCTCGCCCTCGCTGGGTTGCACCGCCACGAGCGCGTCGGTGAGGCCCTTCACGCCGCCCGGGCCGATCGCGGCCGCCAGCCTGCCGACGCGATCGCCCCAGCGCCCCGCCTGCACGATGGAGGTCCCGCCGTATCCGTTCGTGTTTCGATTCCTGACGAAGAGAGGAGCCCAGAGGTAGGTGTGGCTGTGGCCGCCGATGATCATGTCGATCCCGGGCACGCGCGAGGCGAGCGCCCGGTCCTCGTCCACCCCGATGTGCGTCAGGGCCACGACGATGTCCGCCTTCTTCCGCAGCTCCGGGACGAGGGATAAGGCGACGCTGATGGGATCGGACACCGCAACTCCGTGATTCCGATCCCTGCTCACGATCGAGACGATGTCTTTCGTCGTGAGCCCGAGGATCGCGACCTTCACGCCCCCAACGTCCTGGATGACGTAGGGCGTCGCGAGGTAACGAAGCGCCGTTCGATCCGGGACGTTCACTCCGCCGATCCATTTCGCCCGCGCGCGCGCCGAGGCTGGCGCCTTCTCGAGCGCGGCCGCCCAAGCGCTGTCCGCCACGAACACGTTGGCGCTCAGAATCGGAAAGGCAGCGTTGGTGCGGGCTCGCAACCAGGACCGGGGGCCGTCATCCAGCTCGTGGTTGCCGAACGCGACCGCGTCGTAGCGCATGAGCGACATCGAGCGGTAATCGGGGACGCCACGGAAGAAGTTGTACACGGGAGTGCCCTGGAAAACGTCCCCCGCGTCGAGGAGAAGCGTCCTCGCGTGCTGCGGGCGAAGACGCGCGATCAGCGCCGCGCGCGCCGCGGCGCCTCCCACGATCGCGCCCTTCGGATCCTCGAACGGGAAGAGATGCGCATGGATGTCGTTGGTGTGGAGGATCACCAGCGAATCGGGCCGTGCCGGCCATGCGGCGAAGACGCGCGGCGCCAATCCGATGTGGGCGGAGGCGAGGAGGGCAACAGCGGCGAGACACGCAAATAAATAAGTTCTACGTTGAACCACGGACATGGGGCATGCTCCAATTTAGCGGACGCAAACGGGGGGCGCGGAGTCGCCGCGGTGGCGGAAGGGCCGCAAACCCCCTTGACACAAGTACCTGGATTCTATATACTTATCATGTGTGTCGTCAATTCTCCGCTCCGTAGGGAAAGCCCAGGCAGCAACGAACGGTACTCAGTGCGCGAATTCGGATCCACACCTTCGTCCAAACCTTCCCCCCATCGTCCCAACGAGATTCTCGTTTGTTATACCCTTGCCCTTGGCGCCACTCGCCCGCCCGGGGCTTCGTGTTTTCCATTTCCACAGGTGAGAGCGCTTCGGAGGCTTCATGGTGGAGAGTGATAAGAGCATCAAGTGCAGGGACTGCGGGGAAGAATTCGTCTTTACGGCGGGGGAGCAGGCGTTTTACAAAGAGCGTGGATTCCAGCATGAGCCGACGCGCTGCCGGCGCTGCCGAGACGAGAAGAAGCGGCAAGGGGGCGGAGCGGCCGCGGGGGGAATGAGCGCATCCCCGATGTCGATGGGATCGTCTTCACGCGAGTTCCACGAGGCCGTCTGCTCCCAGTGCGGCGTGTCGACCCAGGTTCCATTCAAGCCGACCGCAGGCAAGCCCGTGTACTGCCGGGATTGCTTCCAGTCGGTCCGCACCGGGAGGGGGGTCGGCGCCTCGTAAACCTACAAGACTCCAACCGCACCAGGCGGAAAGGAGGGGCCCGAAATTGAAGCACCGCGGCTCGGTCAAGTGGTTCAACGAGACCAAGGGGTACGGGTTCATCCGCGAAGACTCCGGCGAGGAATTCTTCGTGCATCATTCGGCGATCCAGTGCGACGGATTCCGGACGCTCGCGGAGGGTCAGGTCGTCGAGTTCGAACCCGTGGAGGGCCAGAAGGGCAAGCAGGCAGCCAATGTCGTGAAACTTCCGGCCTAGTCCGGACACGACCCACAAAGAAATCGCCCCGGCGGGGAACCTCCGCCGGGGTTCGCTTTTATTCATAGATGCGATAGAGTTCCGGTCCAAGCCCTACTGTTCCCTGTTCCGGAGGTTTTCCACAGAATGCGTATCGGCCCCGCGCTCCCGCTCCTTGCCCTCCTGCTCGCCCTTCCAACTCATGAAGCCGCAGCGGCTCCGGACCTCGTGCGGACCTTGCCCAACAAGGTCACGGTCATCGTCCGCGAGGTCCACACGCGGCCCATCGTCTCCATCCAGGCCTGGGTTCGCGCGGGCACACGCGACGAAACGGAGAGAGACAGGGGCCTGGCCGTGGGCACGGGGCAGTGCATCATGGAGGCCACGACCCGCCACGCGTTGGGGGAGATGCAGAAGGACGTGTACGGTCTTGCCGGCACTTACTCGAGCGAAGCGGGCTATGACTACTCCTACTTCGATCTGACGTTGCCGGCCCGTTCTCTCGGAGCCGGGCTGAATCTCCTTTCCGAGGGGCTGACGGAGCCGCGGCTGGACGCTCCCACGGTGGATCTCGCCCTGGGCCGCGCCAAGGGGCTCTCGCGCACCATCCTCGCCGATGCCGACCGAGCCGCGGTGAATGCGGCGCGCGCCCGGCTTCATGCGGGCAATCCCCTGGTCTCGCCGCTGGCAATCACGGAGCACGAATACTCTGGCATTACGCCCACCCTGATCCAGCGCTTCTACCGGGAGCACTATGTCGCGGAAAATCTGACCGTGGTGGTGACCGGCGACGTCGACGCGGAGGACGCGGCGGCAAAAGTGGAGAAGGCGTTCGAGGCCATGCAGCACGGGAAAGCGGCGTCGCGCTCCCGCTTCAGCGAGCGGGCTTTCGAGGGCCCTCGCGTCGTCGTCGAGCGCGATCCGGCGGACACCCGGGGCGCCGCGATCGCGGTCGGCTTTCAGGCGCCTCCCTGGGGCAGCGCCGACGCGCTCGCCCTGGATGCGCTCATGGCGGTCCTCGTCGACAGTCCGGTGTCGCGCGCGCAGACGCGGCTCAACGCCGGGAACGCCGAGTTCACGCGCGCCGCGGCCGTCCGTGAATACGAGACGGACGGCGGGACGGTGGCGCTCACGTTCGCGGTCGATCCGGACAGCGCGGCGGACGCGGAGGGCGCGATCCTCGCGTTGATCGAGGAGGCCCGCTTCACGCCCATCACCCCGTCGGAGTTCCAGGCGGCGATGAGGCTGGTCGTGCAGCGCGACCTCGCGACGCGTGGGGACCAGAGCGGCACGGGCCGCGCCTTGGCGCTGGCGATGCTCCGCGGCGCTCCGGGGGCCGACGACGCCTGGCTCCAGCGCATGAAGGCGCTCCGCCCCGAAGACCTTGTCGCGGTCGCCCGCAAGTACCTCGATCTGAAGCGCGCCGTCATCGTGGAGATGGGACCGGAGGCGTTCGTCGCGAAGGCGAATGCCGCAGAAGTGGATCGCAGAATCCGCGAAAAGGACGCCGTGTACGGCGCGGCCTACCGCACCGGGCCGCAGGCCACCGCGAGCGGCGACGCCGAGAGGCTGGCTCGCATCGACGCGCCGCTCAAGCAGGCCGCGACCGCGAAGACCGTGAGCGCGGGGCGCGGCAGGGTCGTTCGCTCGGTTCTGCCGGGGGGGATCCGGCTCCTGACGAGCGAGGATCACAGCGCGCCGCTGGTGACCATCGGGGTCTACCTCATGGGCGGCGTCCGCTACGAGAACGACAACAACAACGGAATCACGTCGCTCGTGCGGGAGCTGCTGCTCAATTCCAACGATCCGGCGACAAGGGGAAGCACGTATCGTCAGAGCCTCTCGTCTCTGGGCGCGATCGTTTCCTATCAGGACAAGGACATGTGGGGATGCACGGTGACGCTCCCCTCGGACGCCTGGCAGGATGTGATGACTCGCATGGGCGCCATGTTCTCCCATCCCGATCTCGACACCATCAGCGTGGACGCCACGCGGATCTATGTCCTGGACGCGCTCGACCGATGGCTTCATGACGACGAGGCCCAGCGCGAGCGGTTGATCTTCCCCACGAAGTACCTCGTGAGCGGATACCGCCTGCCGGGCCTCGGCTCGCACCGCACGCTGGTCGGCATCCCCCACACCCAGGTCGTCGATTGGTGCCGGACGTTCGTGGTCCAGCCCAACATGGTGATCTCGGTCTTCGGCGACGTGAACGCCTCCTCGGTCCAACCGGAAGCCGAGCGCGCGTTTCACGATGTCTCGGCGAAACCCTTCCAGCCCGCGACTGTGGCCAAGGAGGGGGAGTTCGACGGCATCCGCGAGAAATGGGAGCTTGGACAGGGGCCCACGTCGACGGTCACGGTCGCCTTCAACGGGCCGCCCGCGAGGAGCCGGGACGTACCGGCGCTCTATGTGGTCGCCTCGCTGCTGAGCGGTCCCCGCGGCTGGCTCCAGCAGTACGTCGTGAGCACCGGCGGAGCGAGGGGCGCGAATTCGGTTCTCTCTCAGGCCATGGACGAGTGCCCGCTCATCACGTCGGTGGTCGTGTCCGGACCGGTGCAGGAAGAGGACATGGTGAAGCTCCTGTTCCGGCAGATCAAGAAGGCGGCGATCCTTCCGCTCCACGGCGACCTCGCGCCGGAGCTCCTGAACGCGAAGACGCTCGCGTCGGGAGGCTACTACATGGCGCTCGACTCCAACCCGACCCGCGCGCTCCAGTTTTCACGCTCCGAGCTGTTCGGCCTGGGGATCGATTATCCGATTCTTCTTCCGGCCAAGATCGACGGCATCACCTCCGAGGATCTCCTGCGTATCGGCCTCGTGTACTTCCAGAAGAATCAGTGGGATCGCGCTCCCCACGCGATCTGCGAAACGCGCCCGGGCGGCTGGTAACGGGCGGCGCGCTTCTCAGCCGCGAATCCTGACGTGGAACCGGTCGTCCTCATCGTCACGGTTCGAAACGAGGCGACGACGGTGGGGCCGCTTCTCGATTCCATCCTTTCCGGAACGAGGGTCCCCGAAGAGATCGTGATCGCGGACGGAGGATCCACGGACGGGACGTTGGAGCTTCTCCGCGCCCGCGCCGCGTCCAATTCAAAGATTCGCGCCCTCCTGGCTCCCGGGAACCGCTCCGTCGGCCGGAATGCGGCGGTGCGCGGGTCGAAGTCCCCGATCGTCGCGTGCACCGACGCGGGCGTGGAAGTCGAACCCGAATGGCTCGAGCGCATCACGAGCCCGTTCGCGGACCAGCCCGGCACCGACGTCGTCGCGGGTTTCTACGTTCCGGTGGGGGCCACCCCCTTCGAGCGCGCCGCGGGCGTGGTTTCCGCTCCTTCGCTCCGCGAGGTCGATCCCGCGCGGTTCCTTCCCTCCACGCGCTCCGTCGCCTTCCGGAGAACGGCGTGGGAGCGCGTCCATGGGTTCGACGAATCGCTGGCGCACAACGAGGACACGCCCTTCGCGCTCGCGCTCAGGCGGTCGGGGGCGCGGTTTTTCTTCGCCCCCACGGCGCGCGTCCGCTGGCGACCGCGCGGAACGCTCGCGGCCTTCTTCCGCCAGCACCGGCGCTTCGGTTTCGGGGACGGCGAGTCGCGGGTGCAGGGATCTTTCTACGCGCGGCTGGCGGTGAAGTACGCGCTCGGGGCCGGGCTCTTGATCGGGGGGTTCCGGTATCGCGCGTGCTGGTGGGCGCTTTTCGCGGCGATGGCGCTCTTCGCGGCGGGTCAGGCGCGACGCGGATCGGGTAGGCTCGGGATCGTGGAACGCGCGTTCCTGGTCCCTTTCTTGAAGCTGGTCTACGACGCGGCCTACCTGAGCGGCTATCTCAAGGGGAGGGCTACCCCTCCTGTCCGACCTCTTCCGGACCCGGACTCTCCTCGGGTCTCGGATTGAAGATCGCGGCCAGCTCGCTCCGGAGCTGACCGGAGTCCAGCTTCCACTTCAGCTCTCCCTTGTAGGCGATCGAGATTGCTCCGGTCTCCTCGGAGACCACGATCACGACCGCGTCGGTTTCCTCGGCAAGCCCCAGCGCCGCGCGGTGGCGCGTGCCGAGCAGGGGGGAGAGACCGCGCGTCTGGCTCAGGGGAAGGATGCACCCTGCGGCCACGATCTGGTCGCCGCGGATGATGGCCGCTCCGTCGTGGAGCGGGGAGTGCGGCGTGAACAGCGTCTCGAGCAGCTCGGTCGAAACCCGGGCCTCGAGCTTGGTGCCGGTCTCCACGTAATTGCGAAGTCCCATGTCGCGCTCGACCACGATCAACGCGCCGCGACGCTCCTCGCTCATCTCCTCCACCGACTTCAGTATCTCGCCGATCACGCCGTACCCCTCGACCCGGATCAGGGCGCGGAGGAGGCGGTTCTGTCCGATGTGGGTGAGGAGGGCGCGAAGCTCCGGCTGGAAGAGGATCACGAAGAGGATGACCCAGACGGTCTTCAGGCTGTTGATGATCCAATTCAAGGCGTTGAGCCGGAACCACTGGGCGACGATCGAAACGAAGACGATGACCACGAGCCCCACGAACATCTGCGAGGCGCGGGTGCCCTTGATCATCGCGAAGAGCCGGTAGAAGAGGAACGCGACGATGAGCACGTCGAGCACGTCGAGGACGATCTGCGGCTTGATCGCGATCACGCGCCCGCCCCCGCTGCGACCTTTGCGCCCGCGCCCACCCCGGAGGTGACCACGGCGCCCTCGGGCGCCAGAAGGAACTCGGCCATGCGAAGCGCCTCGACCGTCTCGCGCACGTCGTGTGTGCGGAAGATCCGGGCGCCCAGCGCGTAGGCCGCGACCGTGGCCGCGAGCCCCGCGGCAAGCCTTCCTTCGACAGGCGCGCCGGTCAGCGCGCCGAGGAACGATTTCCGCGACACCCCCACATAGACCGGCCGGCCAAGAGCATGGAGGCTGGGGATGCCGCGCAAGGCTTCCAGACTCTGCTCCGCCTTCTTGGAGAACCCGATGCCCGGATCGAGCGCGATCCGCTCCCGCGGCACGCCACGCGATTCGGCGAGAAGCATCCGCTCCGAAAGAAACGCGCGCACCTCCGGGGCGACGCCGGCGCCGGAGTATTCGCGCGAAACGTGGAGCGCGCCCGGCGCTCCCACCGAATGCATGAGAACGAGGCCCGCGCCGGCTCGCGCGGTCACCTCAGCCAGCGCCGGATCCACGCCCAGGCCGCTCACGTCGTTCACGATCGAGACACCGAGGTCGAGCGCGCGCCGCGCGACCTCCGCGTGGTAGGTGTCAATGGAGAGGGGTGTGTTCACACGCGCGGCGACCGCGGCGAGCGTAAGCGAAATCCTGCGCCATTCCTCCTCGGCGCCGACCGGCGCGGCGCCCGGCCGCGTGCTCTGGCCGCCGACGTCGATCGCGTCCGCCCCCTCGGCCGCCATGGCTTCGGCGCGGGCCAGCGCCGCATCGGGCGCGGAATAGCGGCCGCCGTCGAAGAAGGAATCCGGCGTGAGGTTCAGGATGCCCACCACGCGCGCGCGTCCGGTTACATCCCAGACGCCGGCGCGATGGTGGAACGTCAGTGGTTGGCTCGGTGGATCGGAGTCGAACGTTCTGGGCGGCGGCACATCGGGGTCCGAGCGCACGGGATCACGCGATGCCCGGACTCTCGCTCGGGCTGATCCGCGGCGCGTGCGCGCTCTCGCGGGCGCCCTTGCCCTCTTCCGCCGGCTGGACGGTCCCGCTCTGGTCCTGCCCATCCGTCAAGGCGCCGTGCCGCGGAAGCGGCTCGAGCTTCTCGCCGCGGAGGACCTTCTCGACCTCTTCGCCGTCCAGCATCTCGCGCTCGAGGAGCGCCGCGGCGAGGGTGTGGAGCTTGTCCACGTTGTCCACGAGGAGCTGGCGGGCGTGGTTGTACGCCCCGTCCACGAGGCTTCGCACTTCCTCGTCGATCATGATCGCGGTTTTCTCGCTGTAGTCCCGGGCCTGCGAGATCTCGCGGCCCAGGAACACGAACTCTTCCTTGCTGCCGAACGTGAGCGGTCCCAGCCGCTCGCTCATGCCCCACTCGCAAACCATGCGGCGGGCGATGTTGGTCGCGCGGCGGATGTCGTCCGACGCCCCGGTCGTGAGCTGGTTCAGGACGATCTGCTCAGCGGCGCGCCCGCCCATCAGGTGCGTGAGCACCCGGAGCCAGTACTCGCGCGAGAAGGAGTGACGCTCGTCCTGGGGGAGATACGCCGTCAGACCCAGAGCCCTGCCTCGCGGAATGATCGTGACCTTGTGGACCTTGTCGCTGCCGGGCTGGAGCCACGCCATGAGGGCGTGTCCCGCCTCGTGATACGAGGTGCTCCTCTTCTCGGTGTCGGAGATCACGAGGCTCCGGCGCTCGGTCCCCATCATGACTTTGTCCTTCGCGTCCTCGAAATCGAGCGCCGCGACGCGCTTGTGATTGCGCCGGGCGGCCAGGAGCGCTGCTTCGTTCACGAGATTCGCGAGATCCGCGCCCACCATCCCGGGCGTTCCGCGCGCGATGGTGTTGAGGTTGACACCTTCGTCCACCGGGATGTTGCGCGTATGCACGCGCAGGATTCCCTCGCGGCCGCGCATGTCGGGAACGTCGACCACGATCTGGCGGTCGAAGCGGCCCGGGCGAAGAAGCGCCGGATCGAGCACGTCCGGCCGGTTCGTGGCGGCGATCAGGATCACGCCGTCGTTCGACTCGAAGCCATCCATCTCGACCAGGAGCTGGTTCAAGGTCTGCTCGCGCTCGTCGTGTCCGCCGCCCAGGCCGGCGCCGCGATGGCGTCCCACGGCGTCGATCTCGTCGATGAAGATGATGCA
>JBGPHU010000114.1:0-9330 GCA_041484545.1 Candidatus Eiseniibacteriota bacterium
CGCAGTCCTTTCGTTGGCAGCTCCGGCTCGCGCGCAATACATCTACCTCGACACGAACGGGGATGGCGTCTGTACCAACGCGGACATTCTCTTCGTTTCGACTACGCACGTGGACATCTACCTCGACACGAATCACACAGCGTCGGGTAGCGCGATTCCCTGTAACGACGGAACTCATCCACTGGATATCGGGAGTTACGATCTGCTCCTACACTCCGCGGGACCTGGCTCGGTCATGTACGGCGCGTGGACGAATGAGATGGCCGGCTATACGGAGCAGGACGCGCCAACCGCAATGGGAGCCGATTTCGGCGTCGGATACTCAGACTCCTCCGGCGCATTTACAGCGCCCGGGCCGCACAAGCTTGGAACGCTGCAGGTGAGCGTCGCCGGCAACCCGATCCTGTCATTCCTCACGGTAGCGCCATTTGGAATTCCTTCGCCCGTGACCGGTTTCGGTTCCGAATGCTCAGGCAGCGACTACCCCAACACGATCACACTCGGTCTCGACTTTTCTGACTACTGCACCTCCGGGGGCAACCCCTACGACTCCGTCGAGGCCACCACCTGGGGCAAGATCAAGCAGATCTATCGGTAGGAACGACAAGGCCCGCGCGATCGGCGCGGGCGAATGGAACGGGGCGCGCTGGGCATCCGGCGCGCCCTTCTCTTCGCCCTACCCCCGCAGCAAATACGCCAGCGCGAAGCCGATCTGCGCCACGAACATCATCACGTACATGTGGGTCCAGGAGGGATGGTTCTCGGTGCGGGCCAGGTCGTCGGGGCGGCGCACCATGAGGTAGACGACGTACGCACCCCAGACGCACAGCACGCCGGTCAGCCAGTAGAGGATGCGGGGATCGCCGGTCAGGATCCGGTGTTCCACGCCGAACGGGATGAGGAGAAACGGCAGCACGAGGAACGGCGCGATCATCCAGGCGGCGCGGCGCGGCCCATGCACGACCGGCAGCGTTCGGAAGCCCGCGGCGGCGTCCCCTCGCTGATCCGCGAAATCCTTCGTGGTCGTGGCGCCCAGCAGGAAGAGCCCGAAGATGGCGCCGATGTACCAGGGCTCCAGGCGTCCGAAATCCCGCACGCAGGACCACCCCGCGACCTTGAGCAGCACGCCGCGCGGGATCGCGATCACCACGTTCGCCAGATAGGGGACCGCCTTCCAGCGCAAGGGAGGCGCCGAGTAGGCCACGGTCAGGGTCGCGGCCGTCCCGGCGAGAAGCGTGCACTCGGGGCCGATCGGCACCGCGAGCGCGAACGCGAGCACGTAGAGCCAGCCCGAAAGCTTGAGGGCCTCGCTCTCCTCCACGCGGCCGGACGGGAGCGGGCGGGCGGGCTTGTTGATCGCATCCGCCTCTAAGTCGGTGACCTGATTCAGGACGTTGGAGGCGCCGTTCAGGACCGCGGCCATCAGGGTCCCGAGCGCGACCTTGATCCCGACCCAGATCGTCAGCGGCACCGGGGGGAACGCTCCCAGCGCGATGACGCTCCCCGTGAACATCCCGAGCGCCGGGGCGATGAGCGTGAAGGGGCGGACCAGCTCCCAGTAGAGGCTGACCTTCTTGAGCGCCACGAACCCCCCGGTTTGGGCTAGCGAAGTCCCAGGTCGCGGCCGTCCATGCTCACCGGCGGGGCGATGCCCAGGCGCTTCAAGACACTGGGCGCAATGTCGATGATGGCCGGCGTCGTCGCGTCCAGGGGTCTGGATGAAAACAGTACGCCGGGCACCAGATCGGGGTCCACGGAGCAGTGATCGGCGCTCCAGCGCCGCTCGTTCGGCTCGATGATCGAAGGCGGGATCCCTCCGAGCGAGGTCTGCCAAGAAACCCGGTACCCGCGCTCGAATCCCACCACCATGTCGGGCGCCTCGTCGAAGTAGGGCCCGTGGTACAGCTCGTCCTTCGTGTACACCTTGCGCACCACCTGCTCCCCGGTGTCGGGATCGCGAAGGGTCTCGAATCGCTTCACCAGCTCCGCCCGGAGCGCCTCGTAGGGTTTTCCGGGCTCCACGATTCCCAGCCGCTCCCGCCCCTTCACGTTCACATAGATCTGCCCCAGCGCCAGGGCGTAGGCCCGCGTCTTGGACCAGTCCACGTTCGGCCAGAAGGTCCCCCGCCCGAAGAGGTCCTCGAGATTCCGGTCGCGCACTGGATCCATCTTGGTGAGCGTCATGTAGCCGTTCCGGACGAGCCAGGTGTTGATGTTCACCGCCTTCCGGAAGCTGGCGAAGCCGTGATCGGAGCAGACCAGGAGCGTGGTCCGTCCGTCCTTGCACCGCTCGAGCATCGTTCCCACGAGGGAGTCCGCGCGCATGTACACCTGGTCGATCGCGCCGCCGTAGCGCGCCGCGAGGCGCCGGTTGTACATGGGGTGCTCGGGATCGATCAGCCTCCAGAACATATGCTGCACCTTGTCCGTGGACTGGAACACGGTCACGAAGAGGTCCGGATTCATGGAACGGAGCGCATCGAGCACGAGCGCGCGCTGGCGATCGAAGGAATAGTTCAAGTCCTGTAAGAAGACCTCCTCGTCGATCTTCTCCTCGTTCAGCGCCCACGTGTCCTCGGGCCAGCCGAGCGTCTTGTAGAGGCCCAGCTTCCTCGCGAGCTGCGCGCTGTAGGCGGGCGGGCTGGAGATCGGGATCGGGGGCCGGCGCGGATCGAGGTTGATAGGCGAGAGGTAGACGCGGACCTCGGGGTAGGCTTCCATCACGTGGAACCGGGCAATGCCGTGCACGGACACGAGCGGAGCCACATGGAACTGGATCGAGTACCAATCGCTCCACTGGCCCTGGCGGATGGTCCGCGTCGTCCCCTGGAGCGAGATCTGGACGGCGTTCCGGCCCACCCTCTGGAACTCGACCGGGATCGTGAGGTCGGGGATGCGCCCCTCGGCGTCCCGCCCCGCGAAGGGATTGCGCGGTCCGTGGACGACCGAGCGGGAGCGTCCGGCGCGATCCAGCGTCAGCCGGGCGATCTTCCCGCCCATCTCGGTATCGGCGGCGCCTGTGGCGTCGGTCGCGAAGTAGGAGAAGGTCCCCATGGTGCCCCGGATATCGGGAACCCCAAGCCCGGAAAGGAGTACGCCGGTTTGTAGCTTCTCGGGAGGGAAATTGATGGGCGCTTCGAGGACCGCTGTCCGGATCCCCCGCGCCGAGGCGATCTGCCAGAAGGTGGTCCCCTGGCGGTTGTTGACCACCGAGGGCGCTCGCGTGGGGATGAACCCAAAGGCGAACTGGCCCCGGCGCACCGTCACCGTGGAGAAGTCCGGGTAATAGGTGGCGGGATTGCGCTTCAGGAAGTCGTAGATCCGGGTCTTCCCGGGGTTGGATCCGGTGGAGAACGCCGACCACGCGACGGGGGACTGCGCGGGGTTGGTCGTGCGGAGCGCGCGGAACGTCCCGTGGCGCTTCATCCAGGCAAGGTGGGGCAGCTTCCCGGCCGCCATCAGCCGTTCGGCCATGGCGGGGTCCATGCCATCGAAGCCCACGATGATGAAGCGCTCGTGCGGCTGGGCAGGGAGAGGCGTATCGGAGGAAGCGACGAGGAGTAGCGCGGACAGGAGCACGGCCCAAGCGCCCAGGGTCCGCGCCGCGCGAGTCTTCGACTGATCGGAGGCAGGACGTAGGGAGTTGATGGGTGGAGTCTAGCACCCAAAGCTCCGAAAGTGTCAAACAAGGGGGTCCAGCCTTGACGCCTTTTCCGCGGGGTTTCTATAATGCGCTGCTCGGGCCGCCCGCCGATTCACTCACGAAAGGAAATCCGGACATCCGCTCCGCCACGCGACGGCTCCTACCGATAGCGCTCTTCTCGCTCGCGCTCTGCGCCGGATCGGCATCCGGCGCCGGGTCCGGGTTCCGCGCGACATCCCAGGACGCGCGGAGCGCCGTTTTCGAGGTGACCCCCCAGGAAGCAAGATTTGACAGCGTCAATGTGGACGGCCTGGTCTACGTCCGCGTCTCGGTCCCGGGCGGCTACGTCTCCGAGGAGCCCGGACGCCCCGCGCTGCCCGTGCTCATGATTCCGGTCGGGGTGCCCGATGGGATGACCGCCAAGGCGCGCGTGGTCTCGGCGGACTGGGAGGAACGGGCGCATATGCCGCCGCCGCTTCCCGTGATGCGGCAGGTCTATATCGGAGAGAATCCCGACACCCATCTCCCGGTGTCCCAGGAGCACTACGAGCCCGATCCCTCGATCTACGGCCGCACCGACACGTGGCCCAAGGACGCCGTGACCTTGGGGGACGGCGGGCCGCTCGGGGACTCCTGGATGATGCCCGCGGTCGTGCGGCTGGTTCGCTACGACCCGGCCCACAAGCGGTTCTTCGTCCTCAAGCGGATGACGCTCCGGGTCGAGTTCGTCGCGGCGACGACCGGCGAGCTGAAGCTCCGTCCCGACGTGCGTCCCGGCGCCCAGGCGGGCGCTTGGCAGAAGGTGCAGCGTGCCATGCTCGGGAATTACGAATCCGCGCGCGGGTTTCCGCGGCGCGCCACGATCAGCCCCCGGACGGCGCGGGTGGCCCGGCTCGCCCCCCGGCGCGCGGGCGCCGCAAATCCTGAATTCAAGATCTCGGTGACGGCGACCGGGTGGAGCTCGGTGAGCTACGCGGCTCTGGCGGCGGCAGGATTCCCGGCCGCGATCTCGCTCTCGCAGATCGGGGTTTGGGAACGCGGCTATGACGACACGGGGGACAGCGCGACTTCGACCGCCATTCCGGTCGTGGCGCGTGACGGAAATTCCAATGGCCTGTTCGACGCGGGCGACGCGATCACGTTCTACGCGCGAAATCTCCGCGACCGCATGGGCGCGGCGTCGATCGAGAACCGCTACTCCTACGCCAACGTGTACTGGCTCACGTGGACCGCCGCAGCGGCGGCGGTTCCCGATACGATCTCGGGCGTGATCGCGGGCGCGCCGGCACTGCCCACCTCGTTCCAGGACACGATCCACCTGGAGCAAAACCAGAATATTCTCGCCTCGCCGAATCGTTTTGCCGGCACGCCAAACGAGAATATCGAGGACATGTTCTGGACGGACGGGTTCGCCCCGGACCAGTTCACAGCCACGATTCCTTTCGTGGACCCCGATACGAGTTCCGCCTTCCGCATCCAAGCCCGCTATCAGGGCAAGCAGCCTAGTTCTGGGACATCAACGCACCGCCTTGCGATCTCCTTTCAGGGAAACGGGGCGCCTGACCTTCTCGCTAACAATCAGACCCTGTTTGGCCAGGACATCTATCTCCTCGATACAGGCTTCACGATACCTGGGGGGCACATCGCTCCGGCAAACAATAGATTTACACACGTCGGCACGCGCCCCGCCCCGGACGGGAGTTTCATCGACGGAAGCAACGCGCTGCTGGACTGGGTCGATGTGATCTACTTGCGCAAGTACGTTGCGCGCTCGAATATCCTGACCTTCTCCAGCGGAACGACAGTGGGGTTGGTTGAACTACACGTAGGAGGATTCACTCAGGCAGCGGTCGAAGTCTATGACGTAACCGTCCCGACATCGGCCCTGCGGGTCACGGGCGTTGTGGTGAACTCGACCGGACCAAGCACCTTTGAAGCCGTGTTTCGCACCGATGCGAGCGCGGGTACCAAGCGATTCGTGGCGCTCGTCTCGGGGGCGGAAGCTCCCATCGCGAGCCAGACTGTGGCCCAGGACACGCCCTCTGCGCTCGGCGCCCCGGCACCGTTCCCGGCTGGGTCCACGGCGCGCGCAATCATGATTGCGCCCGAGGAGTTTCTCGCGCCGGCGAATCGGCTTGCGGTGTACCGCCGAAGCCAGGGGTACGTCGTGGAGCTCGCTACGGCCCAGGATGTCTACGACGAGTTCAGCGGAGGGGTGAAGTCTGGGACCGCAATTCGCAGATACTTCCAACATGCCTACAATTCCTGGTCACCTCGCCCTTCCTTTGCCGTGCTTCTCGGTGACGCGAGCATGGACTACAGACATGACCTAACAACAAGCTCGGTCGATCGCGTCCCAACCTACCTGACGTTCGAGTCCGTTGCTGGCCCCACAGGCGCCGAGCTTGTCGCCAGCGATGCGCGTTACGTGCTGAACCTGGGAGGCGGTAGCGGTCCCGCGGCGTTCACTCCGAGTATGTTCCTGGGAAGGATCTCCTCGAGCAGCGCGACGGAGCTCGACCAATTCGTCACCAAACTCATTCAATACGAGAATTTCCAACCTACCGACTCTTGGCGAGGCCGGCAACTGCTCGTCTCCGACGATCAGTACTCCACGACCATCTTTTTCAACGCAGGCTACTGCTTCCAGCTGGCTGAGGCTGAGTTCCGAATCGCAAGCCAGCAAATGGCGGATACGACAGCTGCGAGCGCGTCCGGCCAGGACATAGCGACCCGGTTCTTCGACCTGAAGGGGTTCTCCGATCCGCTCAACGCATCGTGCGCCACCACACCAGGATGCCGGGATATCACATGCATTCTGAACGGGTTTCGAAGCATCGGCGGTGCTGTGGATTCATTCCAGACCGAGGTGGCCAGAGGCGCCCTCATCATGAACGTCGAAGCCCACGCGAACCGCAAGCTCATCGCCCACGAGCAGATCTATAGCGATCTGATGGGGGACCTGTCCCTCATCTCGAACATCGGACGCCCCTTTTTCTACGCGATCTGGGGCTGCCACGCCAATCAGTTCCCCGACGCGCAGTCGGGAGCGCAGGTCGATAGCGTGGACAGTTTCGGAGAGGAGTGGACCAACCTTCCAGATCGCGGCGCCATAGGCGGCCTCGGCTCTACTGGATTTGAGTTCATCAACACGAATCATGCAATGAATCAGTTCTTTGCCAACGCGCTCTTTTCGACGCCGCCCGCTCCGGCGCCGCTGCCCGGCCAGCCCCATCTGGCCCGGTGGATCATGGGCGAGATTGTCGGTCAAGCCTTCGTGACGAACGCCAATACGGGGCAAACCGACCAGCAATTGATGAACCTGACCGTAGCCCTTCTCGGCGACCCGATGACCCGCATGGACGCGCTTCCGCCGCGCATCTTCGAGGTCACCAAGGACGGCGCTCCGTTCGCGGCCAACGGTCCCCTTGCCATCGACACGCCCGGCGCGACCGACAGCGTGACGATCGTGGCCAAGGTGCGGGACGAGGCGGGGCTGGCGAGGACGGAACTGGTGGAGCGCGCGGTCGGGACCGGTGTCATCACGCCGATCGACTCCACGCTCTATTCGGTCGCGATCTCCGACACGGGCCGCGCACAGACTCTGACCGTGCGCTATCGCCCGCACATCGGGAACTACGATCTGCTCGTGCGTTCCACCGACACGAACGGCCGCGTGCAGACCTTCGCGCTCGCCGTCCGCAGCACGGTGCGCTACCTGGCGAACGGCGCCGTGATCGTGAACGGGATGTTCGTCGAGTCGAACGCGACCCTTCGGGCGGAGGTGACCACTCCGATCCCCGTGACGGCCGACTCGCTCACGCTTCTCCTCGACGGTGTCCCGCTCGCGAACGTCACGAAGACCGCCATGGACGCGACCAACCGCCGTTGGGCCCTCGTGGCGCCCGCCATGGATCTCACGCGCGGCTCGCACACGCTGGACGTCGAGATCAGCGGACGCGCGGGCGTGTTCGCCCAGGCGACCTTTACGGTCGAGACGAATCTCACACTTCGCCATGTCGCGGTCGTGAGCCCGCGCCTCATGGGCACGGGGTGCGAGGGTTCGGTGTTCCAATTCGAGCTGAGCACGCCCACGCCCAAGGTGCAGCTTCTGCTCATGACCGTTGCCGGCCGGCGGGTCGCTTCGCTCGAATGGCCGGGACAAGCGGGGTTCAACGTCTACTGCTGGGACGGGCGCGATTCTCAGGGGAACGTGACCGCCAACGGCCTCTATTTCTACAGGCTCAGCGCGGTGGATGTCGCGGGGCACAGGGTCTCGCAGGACGGACGGATGATCCGCACCCGATGACCGACCGGAGAAGCGGCAAGGCGATTTTCCGCGAGCTGGGCAAGCTCGTCACCGAGCAGCGAAACCCGCGCTCGAAGAACCTCGACCGGCTCTCCACGGCGCAGATCTTGAAGCTGATGAACCAGGAGGATCGCCGCGTTCCGCTCGCCGTCGGGCGCGAGATCCGGAACATCACCCGAGCGGTGGATCTCATCGTGGAGCGCTTGGCCCGCGGCGGGAGGCTCTTCTACGTCGGCGCGGGAACGAGCGGCCGTCTGGGCGTGCTCGACGCGACCGAGTGTCCGCCCACCTTCGGCACGCCGCGCACGCTCGTCCAGGGGATCATCGCGGGCGGGCGCCGCGCCCTCGTGCGCTCGGTCGAGGGCTCCGAGGACGACTCCAAGACCTCGCAGGCCGCGCTCCGGAAACACCGCGTCGGAGAGCGCGACGTGGTGGTCGGGATCATGGCCAGCCGCCGCACGCCCTACGCGCTGGGCGCGATCGAGTACGGACGCAAGGTCGGCGCCGCCACCATCGCCGTGACCGCCAATCCCAAGGGGAGCACGCCGCTCCGGTGCGACGTGGTGATCGCGCCGCGCGTCGGGCCCGAGGTCCTGACCGGCTCCACGCGGCTCAAGGCCGGGACCGCGCAGAAGCTGGTGCTCAACATGCTCACGACGGGCGCCATGGTGCGGCTCGGCAAGGTGTACGAGAATCTGATGGTAGATCTCCGGACCGCGAGCCGTAAGCTGGAGGAACGGACCAAGCGCGTCTTCATGAACGCGACCGGAGCGACCTACGAGGAGACGGGGCCCTGGCTCAAGCGCGCGGGCGGATCGCTCAAGGTGGCCATCGTGATGCGCCGCGCTCGCGTGACCCGCGCGGAGGCGGAACGGCGGCTGAAGGAGGCCCAGGGATGGGTCCGCGCGGCCATTCGAGCCTAGCGCTCATCCTCGTCCTGGCGCTGGCCGGCTGCGGCCGCGGGCCGGCAGAAAAGCGCACCGTCGTCTTTTGGCAGTTCTCCCCGCTCACCGCCATCCAGCCGGTTCTGGACCGCTTCCATCGCGAGCGCCCAGACGTCCTGGTGAAGGTCGAGCAGCTCACCTGGCAGAGCGGCCGCGAGAAGATCGTCGCCGCGATCGCCGCGGGGCGTCCGCCCGACTTGGCCGAGATCGGCTCGACCTTTCTGCCCGGGCTCGTCGCCGACAGCACGCTGATCGACCTCACGGACAGCATTCCCGACTTGAAGGCAGCGCTCCGGGGATGGTCCGTGGCGGAGTACCACGGGCGGGCATACGCCATTCCGTGGATGCTCGGGACTCGGGCGCTCTACGCGAACGTAGACCTCATGAAGCGCGCGGGGCTCTCGCCCGAGCATCCGCCCGCGACCTGGGCCGAG
>JBGPHU010000115.1:0-9281 GCA_041484545.1 Candidatus Eiseniibacteriota bacterium
AAGTAACGGCCGTATACTTGAAGGTTCTTCATCACGTGGAAATCGGGATCGAGGTTGTCCTCCTGCGGGCAGACCCCGATGAGGCGCTTCACGTCGCGCGGCCTCTGGCCGACGTCCAGATCGTGGATGGACGCGGTCCCGGACGTGGGAGGGAGAAAGCAGCAGAGCATGCGGACGGTCGTTGTCTTTCCGGCCCCGTTGGGGCCGAGAAATCCCACGATCTCGCCCTGTCCGACCTCGAAGGAGACGCCGCGGACCGCTTCCAGATCGCCGTAGCGCTTCGTCAGATCCCGCGCGACGATCGCGGGTTTGGGTGCTCGTGACGCCATGGCGCCGAATGTAGCATGCCCGAGGCCCGCGCCGCCCGTGGCGCCGCCCCCCTGGCGCCACCGCCTCGCGCCCCTCAGCGGCTCCCGACGACCAGCTTCCCGCCCATGCCTCGGTGCGTGCAGCACTGGTACTCGAACGTGCCCGGGCTCTCGAGCGTGAGGGTGACGTGCCGGATCTCTCCGGGGCCAAGCTCCCAGTCGCACGGAACGCCCAGGCCGGGGATGCCGAAGTTGTGCCGGATCATCGACGTCTCGTCGTTCCGGATCACGAAGCGAACGCGCTCTCCCGCGCGGAATGAGAGCGTGGGATTGTCGCCGTTGAACGTATAATCGCGCATGCTCAGGACCACCGTGCGCGGCGCGTGGGGCTTCGCCGCGGCGCGCACCCGGACAATCACCGCCAGCGTCACCGCCAGCGCCGCCAGGAGCGCCGCGAACAGGATGCGTCTCATCGCTCAGGCTATCTCCATCGGTTCAGTGTACCCGCTCGAAGCGGCCGCGGGTGACACCGGCTCTACAGCCGGACGATGACCTCCACGATCCGCGCTGAAGACAGAGCCCCCAACCGTCTCGCGAGGGAGCAGAGCCCCTACCTGCTGCAGCACCAGTGGAACCCCGTGGACTGGTATCCATGGGGCCGCGAAGCCTTCGAGAAGGCGCGCAGCGAGCAGAAGCCCGTCTTTCTCTCGATCGGCTACAGCTCCTGCCACTGGTGCCACGTCATGGCGCACGAGTCCTTCGAGAGCGAATCGATCGCCAAGCTCCTGAACGAGAGGTTCGTCTCGGTCAAGGTGGACCGCGAGGAGCGCCCCGACGTGGACGAGATCTACATGCGCGCGGTCCAGCTCCTGACCGGATCGGGAGGATGGCCGATGTCGGTCTTTCTCACGCCCGATCAGAAGCCGTTCTGGGGCGGCACCTACTTCCCGCCGGATGACCGAGGCGGACGGCCGGGCTTCGCCTCCATCCTGGGCGCGCTCTCGGAAACCTACGAAGGCCGCCGCCAGGAAGTGGAGGCGGCCGCGGACCGGCTGGCGAGCGCGCTCCGACAGATGGAGGGAGGGCGCCAGTTCGTGGCGACCGGGCCCCTCAATCGCACCGTCCCCGAGCGGGCGCTCGAGGAGCTGGCGCAGACCTACGACCGTCACTACGGCGGCTTCGGGGCCGCGCCGAAATTCCCGCCTCACGGCGCGCTGGAATTGCTGCTGCGCGCTACCGCCGCCGCGCCGCGACCGGATCTGGAATCCATCGCGCGCGGAACGCTCGACGGCATGGCCATGGGGGGCATCCGCGACCAGGTCGGCGGCGGCTTCCACCGCTACTCCACCGACGCGATCTGGCTCGTGCCGCACTTCGAGAAGATGCTCTACGACGTGGCCCAGCTCGTGTCGGTCTACACGGAGGCGTTCGCGCGATGGAAAGATCCTGAGTATCGGCGGGTGGTCGAGGAGGCGATTGCCTGGGTCGCTCGGGAGATGACGTCGGAGGAGGGAGGATTCTATTCCGCACTCGACGCGGACTCCGAGGGAGGCGAGGGCGCCTATTACCTCTGGCCAAAGAAGGAGATCACCGACGTGCTCGGCGCCGAGGAGGGAGAGCGCTTCGCGCGGGTCTACGGTATCGAGGAGACGGGGAATTTCGTGGATCCCGTTACGGGCGAGGAGCCGGGAAACATCCCGCATTTGAAGAAGACCTGGGCCGAGCGAGCCCGGGAGGAGAGCCTGGGCGAAGAGGACCTGCGCGCGCGAATGGATCGCGCGCGGGCGCGCCTGCTCGAAGTGCGGCTCCGGCGAACGGCTCCGGGGCGCGACGACAAGGTGGTCACGAGCTGGAACGGGCTCATGATCGGCGCCCTCGCCAGGGCCGGCCGCGTCTTCGAGCGCCGGGATCTGGTCCAGGCCGCGTCGCGCGCCGCGCGATTCGTGCTGAGCGCCCTCAAGCGGGACGGGAGGTTGTTGCGCTCCTGGCGGGCCGGCGAGGCGCGCCTGCCCGCCTATCTGGAAGACCACGCCTTCCTGGCCTGGGGACTGCTGGACCTCCACGAGGTAACCGGCGATGGGGAGTGGCTGAAGGAAGCGCGCGCCCTGGTGGATTCGATGATCGAGCGGTTCCGGGATCCCGACGAGGGCGGATTCTTCTTCGTGGCGAGCGATCACGAGTCGCTCATCGCGCGAACGAAAGAAGTCTTCGATCAGGCGGTGCCTTCCGGGAACGGCATGGCGGCGAGGCTCCTGGTCCGGTTGTGGCTCCTCACCGGCGAGCCGCGCTACGAAGAGCACGCGGCCAGGATGTTCCAGGTGTTCGCGGGCATTCTCGAGAACGCTCCTCGCGCGGCGGAGCATCTGTTGCTCGCATTCATGGCCTGGAGCGAGGGGAAGCGCGGCGCGGCGCCCGCACCGGCTCCCACTCCGGCGCCCGCACCGGCGCCTACTCCGGCTCGCCGGGTGGCGAGCCAGAATGCGGATACGGCCGCCCGGGTCCAGCGCGGCCCGGTCATCGCGGCGGCCGAGCTGTCCAAGCCGCGGATTGCTCGCGGCGAGAGCGTTGAATTGCATCTGACGCTCGAAATCGAGCCGGGCTGGCACATACAGTCCGCCAAGCCTACGCGGACGGACCTGGTGGCGACCTCGATCGAACTAGGCCTCGCCGAGGGGTTGACCCCGGGCGAGATGCGTTTCCCGGACGGATCGCTTTCCCCGATCGGCGGCGAGCGCCTGTCCGTATACGCCGGGAGGGTCACGATCCGCGTCTCCATTCAATCCGATCCCGACCTGCCTCCGGGCCGGGTTCCCGGAGTCGCTCGCGTCCGCTTCCAATCGTGCGACGACACGCGATGCCTCGCTCCCGAGCAGGTGGAGTTGAGCTTTGCGGTGGAGGTGTCGTAACGCCCCGCAGTCTCGCGGAGCGATATCGGCGCAAGATCCAGCGCCTATACGCCGTCGCCATGGATTGCGAATCTGGGGCGCTGGTACCACTACCAACGTACCACGGGGTCTGCGACCTGCATTTGATTGACGGTGCGGCGTCCTGGCCTTAGGTTGGCCCGCATAGCCACAGACACTCCGGCAGTGAAACGGGTTATGGGGTCGGAGGGAAGAAACATGAATCGAGCGCGCGTCTATCCGGCTGTGCTTGCGGGCGCAGCCGTGCTCCTTCTCGCCGGATTCGCCGGCGCCCAGGAGAACGAATCCCATTATGTCGGCGCTCAGGCATGCGAAAAATGCCACGCCGAACAGTGGGATGCCTTTCAGAGCAATCCACACCACATGGCCGAGATCGACCCGAAGCTGGTGGGGGAGCAGGTCGGGTGCGAGTCCTGCCACGGTCCCGGCTCGCGGCACGTCGATGCCGACGGCGACGAAAACAATCCCGGCTTCCACACGATGCGTGTCTTCAAGCGCATGAAGCCGGACGAGGCCACGGCCGTCTGCCGGACCTGCCACAAGACCGGCGAGCAGGTCTACTGGGATCAAAGCAATCACGCCCGTAACGACGTGCGTTGCATGGACTGCCACAGCATCCACGCCGCGAAGAGCGAGGATCAGTCGAAGCTTCTCGTCGCGAAGAGGACGGCGGATCTCTGCGTGACGTGCCACCGCGACAAGCGGGCGGCGCTCGAGCATACGGCTCAGATGCCGCTGCGCGATGGGGGTATGTCCTGCACGGATTGCCACAACCCGCACGGCTCGGCGGGCCCCCACATGATCCGGGCCGCGAGCAACGTGGAGCTGTGCGTCACATGCCACACGGACAAGAGAGGCCCGTTCCTCTACGAGCACCCACCGGTGCGGGAGAATTGCGTCACCTGTCATCAGCCACACGGGTCCAACAACGACAAGATCCTCGCCGGAAAGCGTCCCTATCTCTGCCAGAGATGCCACGTGGGCTCCCGGCACCCCAGCACGCTCTACGACGTGCCGGATCTGACGCTAAGCGGCGCGAACAAGGTCATCAGCCGGTCCTGCACGAACTGTCACAGCCAAATTCACGGCTCGAATCACCCGTCAGGGGAGTTCTTCGAGCGCTAGAGGGAGGTGGATGCCATGGTTCGGACCTTTGTGGCCCTTGTCGGATTGCTGGTGGCGATCGTGCTGGGCGCTCCGGCGCCGGCCTTGGGCGCCACAGATGGCGCCACAGACGGGTCGGTTACCTTCGGCACGCAGTGGTGGGATCAGACGGCCCGGGAAGCGAAATACCAGGAATTCAGCGAGGAACCGCGCGGCGCGTTTCTAGAGAAGTACGCGCTGCGCGCGTGGCGGGACCGTAACCTGGTCCTCTTCTACGGGAGCCATGGCCTCCGCAACGACCAGTCGAATTCGCTCACGTGGTGGAACGGGGCTAAGTTCCGGGTCGATCTCGGCTATCAGGAGATTCCTCACAATCTGAGCTTCACCGCCCATTCTCCGTTCTCGGAGGTGGCCCCGGGGGTGGAGCTGGTTCCGGATTCGCTCCAGGCGGCCAATCAGGCCAATTCGGCCGGCTACGTCGCCCGCATGAAGGACGCGCTCGCCGCGTCTCCCCGTCTCAATCTCGGATTCCGGACCGACATCACCCGGGCGCGCCTGCGGGCGAGGGCCACGCGCGACTTGCAGTTCGAGCTGAAGGGAAGCCGCCGTCTGCGCTCGGGGCGGAAGCCCTATGGCGGCGGGTTCAGTCCGGGCAATGGCGTGGAGGTCTGGGAGCCGATCGCCCAGCGGATACTGGACGGAGAGGCGCGCGCGACCTATCAAAAGCAGCGCGCGACCCTGCTCGCGACCGCGGGCGTCTCCGAGTTCCACAACGACGTGGATGCGCTCACGTTCGACAACCCGGCGCGCCTGACCGGGGCGCAGAATCAGGGGCGGATCGACCTCTATCCGAACAACCGCTCCGTGCGCGGGACCGTCGGCGTGGTGTACCAGCTTCCCATGCGGACCGCCTTCAACGGGACGGTCGGGGTGAGCCGCGACACGCAGAACGATCCGTGGCTGCCCTTCACCGTCAATCGCGCGGATCCGTATTCCAGCCTGGACTCGCTGCCTCCGGAGCGAAGCACCCACGCCAAGGTGGACGTCTTCACGCAGGATTACCGGTTCACGTCCCACCCGCGGAAGGACTTCGGCGGCACCCTGACGTTCCGGCAGTACCAGTATCGAAATCGCACGCCGGTCCACGTGTTCTCCGGCTCGTCGGTCGCAGACGGAACGTTCGCGCTGGGCTCGCTCGAATCCGAGCCGTTCGGGTACCGCCACCAGTCGTACGGAGCCGAGCTGAACTACAACCCCTTGAAGGAAGCCTCGATCACAGGAACGGCGGATCGCGTGGACCGCACGCGCACCCACCGCGAGGTGCTATCGGATCGTGAGGAATCGGTGGGCGGGAAGATGCGCCTGCGGCCGATGGACAAGGTTTCCCTGGAAGCCCATGTCCGTCGCGCCAAGCGCTGGGCGCGGAACGCCGATTTCTCCTACGACGGTGGGGAGCAGACCACGCTCCGGCGCTTCGACGTCGCTGACCGGAAGCAGATGCAGGCGGGGGGCTCGGTGACGATCACTCCGACGGAGCGCCTGGAGCTGGGCGGGTCCTTCGGCTACCTCTTCGAGAAGTATTCGGGTGACCTGGCGGACACCAGCCGGATCGGACTTCGTCGGATTCACCAGCGGAACGCGAGCGGGGACATTACGTATCACGCCAAAACGAACCTCGATGTCACGGCCGCCATGGGCTGGGAGCAGATGGTCTCGCGCCAGGCGTCGCGCCAGAGCCGGACGGCGGCCTTCGGGACGGCCGATTCCACGTGGACGGCGCGTCTGAAGGACGAGGGTTGGTTCGCGAACCTCGGCTTGGACTGGCGCGCGAAGCCCGATCTCTTGGCGTTCACGGCGGCACTCGATTACGCAAGGTGGCCGGGTACGTACGTGTTCGCGACGGTGAGCCCCTCCACCGTCACGGCTCAGAACCCGCCTTCGACCCGGTATCGCCGGATCGACCTCACGCTGGAGACGGACTACAGCCTCGCCGCTCGGACGCAGCTCGGCCTCCAGTACGCATGGGAGGAGTTCGACGCGATCGACTTCGCGGCCGTCGACATTCCGCAGCTGGGAGTCGCCTCCTGTGCGAACAGTATCAACTACATCTATCTCGGAGACAGCTTCCAGAGCTATCGGGCGCACCGCGTCGCGCTCCTCGTCCGCCAGACGTTCTGATCTCCTGCCGCACAGTCTTCAGGCCGCCGGGCGAGCTCGCCGGCGGCCCGTCTTTATGAGATAAGGAGGATCCCGGGAGTGTTCGATGGCAAGAGCGGCGCGCCGATCCCGAGGCGCAAGTTTCTGGAGCGTTTTCTCGCGACGACGGTGGGAACGCTCACCATGGCGGTTCTCTATCCCGTCGCGCGTTTTCTGAGCCCTCCCCATGTCGAGGAGGACGTAGGGTCCCGCGTCCTCGCCGGCAAGGTCACTGAGGTCTCGAAGGAAGGCTGGAAGATCTTTCCGATGGGCTCGGAGCCCGGCATCCTGATCGAGAAGACCCCAGGCGAGTTCCGCGCCTTCACGGCCGTCTGCACGCATCTCGGGTGCACCGTCCAATTCGACAAGGGTTCCCACCGGATTTGGTGCGCGTGTCACAACGGCTATTACGATCTCGAAGGCAGGAACGTGGCGGGCCCTCCGCCCCGGCCTCTCAAGCCGTTTACGGTTCAAGTGAGCGGAGAAGACATCTTCGTCAGCCGTGCATGACGCGAAGGGGGCTCCGTCCGTGATCCGAAAGATCGGCGAATGGTTCGACGCTCGGATCGGACTCGGCGGTCTCCGGCACGTCGCCGAGGAGAAGACGGTGCCGCTGCACCGGCACAGCCCCTGGTATTACCTGGGCGGGATGACGCTTTTCTTCTTCATGATCCAGGTCGGGACCGGCACCCTCCTCATGCTGTATTACCGCCCCTCCGCCCAGGAGGCATACGAGTCCATCCAGTTCATCCTGACCCAGGTCTCCTTCGGGTGGCTGATCCGCTCCATCCACTCCTGGTCGGCAAATCTAATGATCGCCGCGGCGCTCGCGCACCTGTTCTCGGTTCTCTTCCTCAAGGCCTATCGTCCGCCCCGCGAGCTGACGTGGATGACCGGATTCGCCATCCTGATCCTCGCCATGGGTTTCGGTTTCTCCGGGTACCTTCTCCCATGGAACAAGCTGGCCTATTTCGCGACGAAGGTGGGAACCGATATCGCCGGGACGGTGCCGTTCGTGGGCGGCTTCGTGGTTCGATTCCTGCGCGGGGGCGACCATGTCAGCGGGAGCACGCTCTCCCGGTTCTATGGATGGCACGTCGCGATCCTGCCCGCGCTGACGGCCTTCCTGCTCGGCCTCCACCTCGTCCTGGTGCAGCGGCATGGAATGAGCGTGCCGCCTTCCATCGAGAAGGAGCCCGGCCCGCGGCGGAGCATGCGGTTCATGCCGGACTTCCTCCTTCGCGATCTCTTCGGATGGACCCTCGCCCTCGGGGTGCTGGCCGCGCTCGCCGCCCTTTTTCCATGGGAGCTGGGGGAGAAAGCGGATCCCTTCGCGCCGGCGCCATCGAACATCCGTCCCGAGTGGTATTTCATGGCGATGTTCCAGACCCTTCGTCTGGTTCCTGGAGGCGCGTTGCTCGGAATCGAGAACGAGGCCGTGGTGATCCTGGCCTTCGGTGCGATCGGGGCGCTCGGGTTCCTGATACCGTTCCTCGACCGTTCGGTTGCGAGAAGCGGCAGGAGTCCCGCGTTCACGCTTCTCGGAGTGGCGGCGCTCGCGTTCCTCGTCGGGATGACCGCGTGGGGCTACCATGCGTGGTGGCCCGTCGCCGTCGCGTTCGCCGTGGCCGCGGCCGGATGGCTCTCCGGCAGGGCGATGGTTTCCAAACGCGGCGACACGGTATGAACGCTCGCTCGCGGGCATGGGTTCTGGGCTGCCTCGTCCTGCTCTCGGCCGCCTTCACGGGCCGCGCGCTGGGAGCGCCGGCCCGCCCGGACACCAGCTCCTGCATCTCGTGTCATCGGGACGCCGACGAGTCCCGGTTGCGGAAACCGGTCGCGGCCTGGTCGAACGACGTCCACGCGGCCGCGGGGCTGGGATGCGAGTCCTGCCACGGAGGGGACCCGCAGCGGGTCGCCACCAAGGATCCCGACGAGGCGGCGGATCACGCGATGGACCCCGCCAAGGGATTCAAGCAGCCTCCCGACCGTCTCGAGATTCCCAAGTTCTGCGCGCGGTGCCATTCGGACGCGGCCTACATGAAACGCTACAACCCGCAGCTTCGCGTGGATCAGTACACCGAATACAGGACCAGCGTGCACGGGAAGCTCAACGCCGCCGGAGATTCGAAGCCGGCCACGTGCATCGACTGCCACAGCGTCCACGGGATCCGTCCGGTCAATAACCCCGGCTCGCCGGTCTACGCCCAGAACGTACCGAAGACGTGCGCCCGGTGCCACGCGGACTCGTCATTCATGGCCCCGTACAAGATTCCCACGAACCAGTACGCCGATTATCAGCAGAGCGTCCACGCGGGCGCGCTCCTGGAGCAGGGGGATCTTTCGGCTCCTGCGTGCAACGACTGCCATGGAAACCACGGGGCGACGCCGCCCGAGGTGAAGTCGGTGATCCACGTCTGCGGTCAGTGCCACGCGCGCGAGGCGGGCCTCTATCAGAATTCGATGAAGAAGGCGCTCTTCGAGCGGTTGAACGTGCCCGAGTGCATCGTGTGCCACAGCAATCATCGGATCCTGCACCCGACGCCCGAGCTGTTCCATGGGCGGTCGGCGCCCGAGATCACGGCGGGCGCGATCACGAACAAGGATCCCTTCGCCGCCCAGGTCGGGGAGCTGGCGCCGGGTCAGAAGGTCACGGCGACTTGGAGGGACGTCCTGAGCCCTCATGTCGACGCGGCGGATCCCCGCTACCGCCACATGATCGAGGTCTCCGCGAAGGGCACGACCCCGG
>JBGPHU010000116.1:0-9271 GCA_041484545.1 Candidatus Eiseniibacteriota bacterium
ACGCGTTCCTATACCCGATGGGCCGAGATGGGTCCGCTGGTCCTGGGGATCGGGCTCGGGCTCCTCGGTCTGGAGCTTCTGCTGGGATTCACCCTCATGCGACGGTATCCCTGACATGCGCTGGTCCTCGCCGCAGCTCGTCCATCTGCTCTGGGGAGTGCTTGCGCTGGCGCTGCTCGCGCTTGTGGCTGAACGCGCGCGCCGCCGCACCGAGCGGGCGCTCGGCAATCCGGTGTCCATTCGCGCGCTGAGCGGGGAGGCGGGCCCGCGCGCGCGGCTCGTACGCGCGGTCCTGACGCTCGCCGCGGCAACCGTCGCGGTGCTGGGGCTCATGCGGCCCCAGGCGGGGTTTCGCCTCGTGACCACCACCTCGCAGGGCGTGGACGCGGTGATCGCGCTGGATCTCTCGCGGAGCATGGATGCGCGCGACATGCGGCCCGACCGGCTGGCGGCGGCGAAGCGGGAGGCGCTGGCGCTCCTCGGCGCGCTCGAAGGATCCCGGATCGGACTCGTCGAGTTCGCGGGGTCGGCCCGGATCGTGAGCCCGCTTTCCACCGACCGCGAAGGGCTCGCGTCGATCGTCGAGACCGCGACCACGCGGGATCTGGACCGCCCGGGAACCGACCTGGGCGCCGCGCTCGAGCACGCCGCCCGGCTCTTGAATCGTCCCGGAGACCGCCCGCGCGCCATCGTGCTCCTCTCCGACGGCGAGAATCTGGCGGAGGATCCACGGCGCGCGCTGGACGTCGTGAAGCGGGCGGGGGCCAAGCTCTACACCATCGGGCTCGGCACCGCCCAGGGCACGACGATCCCGGTCGTGGACACGACCGGCGCCGTTCGCGGAGCGAAGCGCGATGCGCAAGGAAATGTGGTGATCACGCGGCTGGACGAGAGGACGCTGCGGAGCCTCGCGGACGGAGGCGGTGGAAGATACGAGCCCGGGGACGGGACGGGGCGCGCCGGCCTCCGCCTCGTGGACCCCATCCGCTCGGGGGGAACTTACGAGGCGCGCGGAAGAACCATCCGAGCCTACGACGAGCGCTTCCCGTGGTTCGCCGCGGCCGCGGGGCTCCTGCTCGTGGCGGAGCGCCTGATTCCGCGACGCCTCATCCCCCGCCGGAGGCCGCGATGAGGCGCGTGCCCGGGGCCGCGATGAGGCGCGCGTTGGCGTTGCTTCTCCTCGCGTTGGCCGCGAACGGCGCGGGCTACGAGTGGGGCGGTCCCGCGCGGCGGGGCGTGCGCGATCTCAAGGCGGGCCGGTACGACGACGCGCTCCGGGAGCTTACGAAAGGGCGCGCCGATTTTCCCGGCGCCTCGGTCGTTCCGTACGACGAGGGGGTCGCGCACCTCGGGAAAGGGGAGGCCGACTCCGCCGCGGTCCGGTTCCAGGAGGCGATGAAGCTTCGAGGCGACCGCCCGCGCGAGGCGGCGGCCTACAACCTCGGAAACATCGCGATGCGCGCGAAAGACTACGCGGGCGCGGCGCGCTCTTACAAGGAAGCGCTGCGCGTTTCGCCTTCGGACCGGGATGCCAAGCGGAACTTGGAAGAAGCGCTGCGGCGGATGCGCCGGCCGAGCCCGGCGGATCGTCCCAATCCTCCTTCCGGAAGCCAGGGCCCGCCCAACACAGGCGGCGGCCGTCCGCAGTCCGCGCCGTCAGCGCCCGGCAAGGGCGAGCCGCCCCCGCCCCGAGGAGGGGCCGGAGCGTTCACGAAAGAAGAGGCGGAACGATGGCTCCAGGCGCTGGAATCGGAGCGCCGGGGACGGCGGCAGGAAGGGAAAGGGCATCCGGAGGAGGAGACGGGGAACCGTGACTGGTAGACCCTTTGGGACCGCGGCACTCGCGGTCCTTCTCATCGCGATGGTCCCGCGCGCCGCGGATTGCACCACCTCGCCGAGCGGAAAGCTCTCGATCGAGGCGAAGCTGGACACGGACCGTGTCGCGCCCGGGGAGGCCGCGACGCTCACGATCGAGATCCGATCGGAGGGATTGAGCCTTCCCGACGTCTCGCTGTCGCCACTTCCAGGCGTGGCGGTCGATCGCTCGGGAACGGAGCAGAACTTCTCGATGATCAACGGCCGGGTCACGCGCACCTCAACCACGGTGTACCGGATCATTCCGCGGACCGAGGGAGTGGTGAACATCCCGCCTCTCCGGGTGACGGTGGCTGGCGACAAGGCCGAGACTTCTCCGCTCACGCTCACGGTCTCCCGCGGCGCGGGCGCGCGGGCCAGGGCCGCCCTTCGCGCGAACCTCCCGCCCGGGACCGCACCGCCGGGAACTCCGGAGATCTTCGTCAAGGCGACCGTGGACCGCGCGCGTGTCTTCTGGAATCAGCAGGTAATCCTGAGATTGAGGCTCTACTCGCGCGTCGACGTGATCGGCGACGTGGACTGGAAGCCGCCGAGCGCGAACGGATTCTGGACCGAGGGTATGGGACCGCCGCGGCAGGGGCGAGTGAGGATGAACGGTGTCGAATACGCAATGATGGAGATTCCGACGGCGCTTTTTCCGACGCGCACCGGCGCCCTCACCGTCGGCCCGGCGCAGATCCGCTGCCGCATCGCGCGCGTCGTCCAGCCGCCGGATCCCTGGAGCATGCTGGCCATGCCCGACGTGGTCCCGCAAGACGTCACGCTGGGCACCGATCCGGTCACGATCGTCGTGGACCCGCTTCCGGGCGGCGCCCCGGCAGGATTCGAGGGCGCGGTCGGGGACTATCGCCTGTCGCTCCACGTGGACGGCTTGACGGCCCATGCCGGGGAGGCGGTCGCCGCGCGGGCGACGGTCACCGGGACCGGCAACATCGCGACGGTGCGCGATCCGGAGATCCGGGCGCGAGGCGCTTCGCGTCAGTACGTCGTGGGATCCTCGTCCCATACGGACCGGAGCGGCGACCGGCTCGCCGGCCAACGGGAAGTCGATGTCGCGTTCGTGGCCGACCAACCGGGCGCTCTGGAGATCCTGCCGGTTAAGTTCGTCTGGTTCGACCCGGAGGCGGGGCGATACCGGAGCCAGACCTCCGACAGCGTGAAGGTGGCGGTCCTGCCGGGAACGGGCGGCGGCTCAGGGCCCGGTCTCGTCTCGACGCGGGGGCTTGCGATCGCGGCGCTCCGTCGCGGACGCGGGCCGCAGGGCTCCCTCTCGCTGGATCCTCCCGCGGGAAGCACGGTGCTGTTCGGCTGCTCGATCGTCGCCTTCGGGGCTGGGGTCGTCACGGGAAGGAGACGGACGCGACTGTCGAGCGATCCGCGCTCGGTGCGCCTGCGCGCGCTCGAGGCGCTTCTCGCGCGCGACCTGGCGCGGGCGGCCACAGTCGCGGCCGCGGGCGAGCCCGCGAAAGCGGCAGCGCTCGCGGAGGACACACTCCTGGCCGGCGCGGGCCTTCGTCACGACGCCGAGCTGGCCGGCCTCGCGCGCGGAGAGCGAGGGGAGAGGCTCCGCTCTCGCGGCGCGAGTGAGGATGGGATCGCGGCGATCGAGGCGCTCCTCGCTTCGCTGGACGCGATCGCGTACGCGCCTCCCGAGACACGGAGCAAGGACGCGAGGCATGCCATCGCCGCCGTGCGCGAGACCCTCGACCGCTACCGGAAGGAGATGGGAGCATGAGGTGGCGGAAGAGAATCTGCGCTCTCGCGCTGGCCGCGTCCATCCAGGGAAGCGCCCACGCGGCGCCCGCCAATTCAGAGCCCGCACCCGCGCCGCCAAGCCGGCGGGTAGACGCCTCGGCGCTCTACAGCGCCGGCACCGAGTCGCTCGGGCGCGGCGAGCTGGGCCCCGCCGTGGCCTTTCTCGCGGCGGCCAGTCGGATCGATCCGCGCGCCCGCGACATCCGCACGAATCTCGCCATCGCTCGCGAGCGCGCGCAGGAGAACCAGGGATCGGACGCGCAGGACCGCGCGCGCGTTCCGTCGGCGCTCGCGCTTTCGCCGCGCGAGTCATGGCTCCTCTCCGCGGCCCTCGCGATGTGCGGCGCCCTGTCGCTTTGGGCGGCGGCGCTCCGGCCGCGCGCGCGCGGGTTCCTCGTCGCGGGCATTGCCGCATTCGCGGCAGGGGCATTCCTATGGTGCCACCTGCTTCTGCGGGCGAACGAAGAGCGCCGGCATCCTGAGGCGGTCGTCGTGGCGCCGGTGCTCGAGGTGGCCCCCGCGCCGGAGGAGCGCCCGCTCTCCCCGTACCTGCTCGGGGCCGGAGAGGAGGTCCGGCTCGGTCGCGCGCGCGGCGATCTCGTGGAGATCCGCGTGGGCGGGAATTCCATCGGGTGGGCGCCGAGGTCGGGGCTCTGGCGTGTCGCGGATGCCGCACGGTATACTGCGGATTCCGGGAGACAACCGCAATGAGAGGTGGGGAGGTTCCATGGAGGCGGACGCTGCATTCGTGACCGGCGGCACGGGAGCCCTGGGCTCCGCCGTGACCCGGCGTTTCCTCGGGGACGGATACCGCGTGGCGGTGACGTACCGTTCCCGGGAGGAATGGAGCGCTCTCGAGCGCGAGAACGAGCGCGCGTCGCACGACGGGGCGCTCCTCGGGCTGGAGTGCGACGTTACCCAGGAGGAATCCGTGCGCCGCGCCCTCGGCGCGGCGGCGGAGCGGTTCGGAGCGTTGCGCGTCCTCCTTCATCTCGCGGGCGGATACCGGGGGGGACAGCCGGTCGAGTCCGCCGACGAGAAAACCGTGCGCGGGATGATCGAGCTGAACCTGGTCTCGGCGTTCTGGGCGGCGAAGCACGCGATCCCGCACGTGAAGCGCGGGGGCTACGGGAGACTGCTCTTCATATCCTCCCGGGGCGCCGTCGAATGCTACGCCGGAGCGGCGGCGTACGCCGCCGCGAAGCTCGGGCTCCACGCGCTCGTCCAGACTCTCGCGAAGGAGCTGAAGAATAGCGGCGTCACGGCGAACGCCGTGCTGCCCAGCATGATCGACACACCGGCGAACCGGGCGGCAATGCCCGACGCGGACACTTCGGCGTGGGTCCCGCCCGACCACGTCGCGGGGCTCCTCGCCTACCTGGCATCGCGCGACGCGGGGTCCACTTCGGGAGCGCTCGTGCCCATCTACGGGAGAGCTTGAAATGGCCGGACGGAAGCCGCCTGTGAAGAAGGGCCCGAAGATCGCGCCCGATCCGATCACCCCGGGAATGACCGTCGAGCAGATGGTCGATACGGCGTTCCTCGCCTACAACGGGGCGCGCCTCCGGGAGGGGTGCCGTCTCCTGGTCGAGCGCATGCTCGAGCCGGACGTCACCGTGGGGCTCACGTTGAGCGGCGCGCTCACGCCCGCGGGACTCGGGCGTTCCTGCCTGATTCCGCTCTTGAAGCACGGGTTCGTGGACTGGATGGTTTCCACGGGCGCGAATCTCTACCACGACACCCACTTCGGCATCGGGCTCACCATGCACCAGGGGCAGAGCAACGTGGATGACGTGGAGCTCCGCGAGCAGGGAATCGTGCGGATCTTCGACATCTTCTTCGACTACGACGTGCTTCTCTCCACCGACGCGTTCTTCCGCGAAGTGCTCCGGAGGCCCGAGTTCAAGAAATCGATGGGCACGGCGGAATTCCACCATCGTGTGGGACGCTACGTCCTGGAGCGCGAGAAGGCGCTCGGTCAGAAGGAGACCTCGCTTCTCGCGCAGGCGCACGCGCTGGACGTGCCGGTCTACACCTCCTCTCCGGGCGACAGCTCGATCGGGATGAACGCGGCGGCCCTCTCGCTCGCCGGCGAGCCGATCCAGTGGGACGTGCTTCGCGACGTGAACGAGACGGCGGCCATCGTCTACGGCGCGAAGAAATCAGGCGGAAAGAGCGCGATCCTGATCCTGGGAGGCGGCTCGCCGAAGAACTTCGCGCTCCAGACCGAGCCGCAGATCCAGGAGGTTCTCGGGATCGCAGAATCGGGCCATGACTACTTCTTGCAGATCACCGATGCGCGCGTGGACACGGGCGGGCTTTCGGGCGCGACGCCCGGCGAGGCCGTGAGCTGGGGGAAAATCGACCCGGAGCGTCTTCCGGACGCGGTCGTCGCCTACGTGGATTCGACGATAGCGCTTCCGATCCTGACCGCGTATGCCCTGAGCAAGCGGAAGGCGCGTCCGCTGCGGCGGCTCTACACGAAGCGCGATGCCTTGATGGAGGAGATCCGCGCCGCGCACGCGGAGGCTTCGGCGGCGCCGGCCAAGGGCCATCGCCCGTGACGCCGCCGTCCGCGGAGCATCGTTCCGCGATGCGCCGGCGCATTCGGCTCCTCGCCTTCGCCGCGGCGTGCTCGGCGCTCCTCGCGGGAGCCGGCGCCTCCGGCCAGGACCTGAGGCCGGCGAGTTTCTGCGGGGCCTGCCACGGACCGATCCGCCGCGCATGGGAGACTTCAGCCATGGCGAAATCCGCGAAGAATCCGGTCTTTCTCGCCTTTCTCGCCGAAGCGAGGGCGGAGCTGGGGGACAGCGTCACCGCGGCGTGCATGGCGTGCCACGCGCCGGCGGCCGCCGTCACGGCGGACTACAAGCTGGAATCAAAGGTCAGCCAGGAAGGGGTCACCTGCAACTTCTGCCACAACGTGAGCGCGGTGGACCCCTCGCCGCGCCCCGCGTCCTACACCTTCGACGGCACCGACCCGCTTCTCATGCGCGGGCCCTACAAGGACTCGGACCCCGGCAGCGCGCACGGGTTCGTCTACAGCGAGATCCACACCAAGGGAGAGTTCTGCGCGGCGTGCCACGAGCATGCCTCCGCGGGAGGGACGGGGGTCCCGATCGAGGCGACCTACACGCGGTGGAAGGGCTCGGGGGCGGCTTCGCGGGGCAAGCAGTGCCAGGATTGCCACATGGCCCCCTACGCGGGGCAGGCGGCGCCCCAAGTCTCGAAGATTGACCGCGAGATCGTCCACGCGCACGCGTTTCCCGCCGCGCATACGCCCGGCGTTCTCGATTCGGTCGCGACCCTGGCCGCCTCCGTCGAAGGCGGACGCCTGAAGCTCTCGGTGGCGAATCGCCGCGCGGGACATTCGCTCCCGGGCGGCGGCGGAGGCATGCGCGTCATCAGTCTCACGGTCACCTTCGTGGGCGCCGCGGGAGAATCGGTCGGGACGGCTGAGGTGCAAACCTACGGCATCCGCTACGCGGACGCCAAAGGCGCGACACCGGTGCCGAAATGGCTGGCGCGCACGGTGGCGCATCGCGCCGAGATCCCCTCCGAGGGAGCGGCCATCGAATGGTGCGACATCCCGGCGAATGCCCGAAAAGTCCGAGCAAAGCTCGTATACTATTTCATCGATCCTGCCTACGTGTCCTCGCTTCTGCGGCGGCAGGTGGACCTGAGCACACATCAGCCGGTCGTGATGGCCCGCGCCGAAACGAGCGTTCCCTGAGATGAAGACCTCCCTGGATCCGCCGGTCCCGCTGCTCGACCTGAGCGCCGTGCACGGTCCGCTTGGCGAGGAGCTGCTCCAAGACTTCGAGCGGGTGCTTCGCTCCGGGCAATTCATCCTGGGGCCGGAGCATGACGCCTTCGAGAAGGAGCTGGCGGCCGCCTGCGGTGTCACGCACGCGATCGGCGTCGCTTCGGGGACCGCGGCGCTCTCGATAGCCCTCTTGACGCTCGGCCTCGAGCCGGGGGACGAAGTGATCGTGCCCGCGTTCACCTATTTCGCGAGCGCGAGCGCGGTGACGTCGCTGGGGGGGCGTCCGGTGTTCGTGGACGTGGAGCCGGAGCGGCTGGGGCTCGATCCCGGAAAGGTCGAGGCGGCCATCACGCCACGCACGCGCGCGATCATGGCCGTCCATCTCTACGGGCTCTCCTGCGAACTGGGGCCGCTCCTGGACATCGGCGCGAAGCGCTCGATCGCGGTGCTCGAGGACGCCGCGCAGGCGATCGGCGCGAAGGACCACGGGCGCCCCGTAGGAACCATGAGCGCGGCGGCCGCGCTGAGCTTTTTTCCGACCAAGAATCTCGGGGGCTTAGGGGACGGCGGCGCGATCCTGACCGAGGACGATGCCGTGGCCGCGCGCGCGAGACTTCTTCGCGTGCACGGGGACGCGGGGAACTACACGCACGTGGCACTCGGGACGAACGCGCGGCTCGACGCGCTCCAGGCGGCCTTCCTGCGAACGAAGCTCCGCCATCTGCCGGCCTGGACCGAGGCGCGGCGGGGCCTGGCGGCGCGCTACCGCCGCGCGCTTACGGGCGTGCCGGTTGGGCTTCCACCCGATCCCGGAGACTTCTCCCATACGTACCACCAGTTCACCATCCGCGCGCCGAGCCGGGACCAGCTCCAAGTCCATCTCCGCGAGCGCGGAATCGCGTCGCGGGTCTACTACCCGCTGACGGTCCCCGCGCAGCCCTGCTTCGCCTTCCTGGGTCACGGTCCGGGGTCCTTTCCCGTCTCCGAGCGCCTGGCGCACGAGGTGCTCTCGCTTCCGATCTATCCCGGACTCACCGGGGAGCAGGTCGACCGGGTAGCCCGTGAGATCCGAGCGTTCTACGAGCTGGCGCCTTCCGGCGCCGCGACGGGAGGGGGCTCGTGAGCCGCCCGCTCCGCATCGTCCTCGTGGCGGCCGCGGGCGTGGCCGCGGCGTTCGTCCTCGTGTTCGCGGCGGCGTGGTTCCTGATGCCGCGCGAATGGATCGATCACGAGGCGCGGCGCCAGGCCTCCCAGATGAAGGGCGCTTCCGTGAAATGGACCCGGCTGACTCCGGCGATCCAGTGGCTCTCGATCGGCGTGAAGATCGAGGGGCTCACGGTGCGAATCCCGGACGTCGGTCCATCGAAAACCGATCTGCGCGCGAAGGAGATCTTCGTCAGCATGAAGGTCCTCCCGCTTCTTTCCCGGCGGGTGGAGGTCTCCGCGGCCAGAATGGACGGCGCGTGGGTCACCCTGACCGAGCAGCCGCCCGAGGCCGCGGCCGCTGCGGGAGCCGCGCGCGGCCCGCAAATGCAGGTCCTGGTCCCACGGGTCGATTTCCACGATCTCAACGTCCGCACGCGAGACGCGCTCGGAAGCGGCGCCGAGCTCAAGGGGCTGAGCGGGAGCGTCGCGTTCCAGGGAACCCTCGACACGCCCTCATCGATCCGCGTTTCCGCGAAAGCGGACAGTCTCTTCTGGAAGGCATCCGCCGCGGCCGCGAACATGCCGCTTCCGTCTCCGCTCACCCTCGAGGCCGCGTTGGAGCCGAAGGGCGACCCGGGCGTTCTCGAGGTAACCCGAGGGTCCCTGGACGTGGGGCCGCTGCACAGCGCCCTGACCGGAACCGTTCGGTTTCCGAAGCGGCCGACGGAC
>JBGPHU010000117.1:0-9255 GCA_041484545.1 Candidatus Eiseniibacteriota bacterium
AAATAAAATCCGAAAAAACAGATCTAACTCAAGACTAGAAGGGGCAGATGGAACGCGAGCCTAAACGCGCAATAAAAGTGCTCCCGTGATGCTACTTGCCGCAGCCGCGCTCCTCGCGACGAGACTCGGCTCGGCGCCGCTCTTGCACCTTCTCTACTCACATCGCTTCGATCCCGCGCAGCCTTTGATGGCATGGGCCCTCGTCGGCGAATTCGGCCGGATCGGCCTTGTGGCCTGGGCGCTGGGCTCGCTGCCGCTCGGCGGCGCGCGGCTGTGGTTCCCGATCAGCCTCGTGTTCCCCGCAACGCTCGCGATCGCCTATGCCATCCTCGCCGCCTCCGGCGCGGGGGCGCTCAGCCTGCCCAAGGCTTACGCGGCCGCGGGACTCGCTGCCGCCTGCGTCGGCGGAGTCATGATGTCGCGGCGCGGCGTGACCCTGGGAGCCCGTGACCTCCTGGTGTTCGCGGGGGGCGCTCTGGTGCTCCTCCTCCTCGCCGCCTCGTCGTCGGGCCGGTCTTGATCGAGGAACGACCCGCCGCCGCGCGACTCGCGATCCGGCTCGTGAAACGGTTCGTCCAGGGCACGTGGCTGGAGGAGCCCGCGAAGCGAGCGCACTTCGCGCTCACCCACAGGAAAAACAGCCTCTACGACGCGCTCACGATCGAGGTCATGCGGCGCGTGCTCCACCCGGATTCGAACGCGATCGACGTGGGAGCCTTCGAGGGGGGCATGCTGAAGCACATCGTCCGGCTCGCGCCGGGCGGCAGCCACCTCGCCTTCGAGCCCCTGCCCTCGCTCCACGAGCGCCTGAGGCGAGCATTCCCTCGCGTGCGGGTCCTCCCCTACGCGGTGGGGGACGCGCCGGGCGAGACCACGTTTCAACACGTGGTGCGCTACCCGGCATTGAGCGGTCTCAAGCGGCGGATCGATCTCGATCCTTCCGAGGTGGTGCGCGGGGAGGCTGTCACGGTCGAGACGCTGGACCGCACGGTGCCGGAGGCATTCCCCGTCGCGCTCGTGAAGATCGACGTCGAGGGGGGCGAGCTGGGCGTGTTTCGCGGCGGAATCGGGACGTTGCGCCGGACACGCCCGGTCATCGTGTTCGAATGCGGTCTCGGCGGCGCGGATTCCTACGGCGCCAGGCCCGAGGAGATCTTCGACCTGGTCACGGAAACGATCGGGCTCCGTTTGTCTCTGATGGAGGCATGGCTCTCGGGACGGGCACCGCTCTCCCGCGCCGAGTTCGCGGAGCAGTTCCGGGAGAGCCTCAACTTCTACTTCATCGCCCATCCCTGACGCACGACTTCGCCTTCCGCGCGACACACTTCATTTCGCTTCGGCCGGTTAGTGCGCGCTCTGGTCGCGGAAGACCCGGACCAGAGTCAGGAAGAGGATCTTCACGTCGAAGCCCATCGACCAGTTCTTGATGTAGTAGAGGTCGTATTCGATGCGTTGGTCCAGAGGCGTGTCGCCGCGGAGTCCGTTCACCTGCGCCCAGCCCGTGATCCCGGCCTTGACGTGGTGGCGAAGCATGTAGCGCGGGATCGACGCGCGGAACTGCTTCACGAACACCGGACGCTCGGGCCGGGGACCCACAAGGCTCATGTGCCCCACGAGCACGTTCCAGAGCTGGGGCAGCTCGTCGAGCGAGAGTTTACGCAGGAACGAGCCGGACCGCGTGCGGCGAGGATCGACCGGGCGGCTCCATTCGGCCTTGCCGCCGGCCTCGGCGTCGGTGCGCATGGTGCGGAGCTTGTACATCTTGAACCGTCGGCCGTTGAGCCCCACCCGCTCCTGCGCGTAGAGCGCGGGGCCTGGAGAGTCCAGCTTCACCACGATCGCGAGCAGGAGAAGCACCGGGGATAGGACCACGGTCCCGATCAGCGCGAGCGTGAAATCGAACGTGCGCTTCAGGACCGCGTTCCACCCCTGCCCGGGACTCTCCGTGACCAGGATGACCGGGGTCCCGTCGAAATCCTCCACGCTCGCGTTCAGCGTGAACGTGCGCGCGAGATCGGGAACCAGCCGCACGGCGGCGGTCGAGTCGTTCAGGCGCTCCAGCGCGTCCAGCTCGGCCTCGAACTCGGAGCGGTTGAGCGCCAGGTAGACCAGCTCCGCTCCGGTGCGCTCCACGAGGCCCGGCAGATCGGCCACGCTCCCGATGACCTTGGTCGAGCCGATCGTTTGCCTCGTTTCCGCGGCGCTCGCGGAGACCATGCCCTCGACCGCGAAGCCGAAATCGGGCTCCGAGGTCATCTTCCGCTCCAGATCCGCCGCCAGGTCCCCCGTTCCCACGATGAGCACGTGCCGGAGATTCCGGCGGTTCCGGCGCACCGCGCGCAAGGCCATCCTTCCCACGGCATGTGCTCCACAGAGCGTGACGGACGCGATGGCGGCGAACAGGAGGAGCACCGTGCGGCTCAGCTCCCCCCTCGAGAGGAAGGAACCGAGGCCTGCCACGGCCGTGACCGCCACGACGCCCTGGACCAGCGAGAACATCTCCTGGGAGAGGCGGACCGTCCGGGCGGAGCGGTAGAGGTGGAGCGATCGCAGAATGATGAGGGCGACCGGCGTGAGCACCGCCCCGAACCAGAGGTAGAGCTGGATCGAAGGGACGCCCAGCGGGGCCGGGACACCGAGGCCGTGGAACCGCAGCCAATAGGCCGCGAGCCAGGAAGCGGCAATGAGGACGCCGTCGAGGAGAAAGAGACCCGAGGCGAAGAGCTGACGGTTCTTTGTGATCATGTCTCCAGACCAGGGCTCACCCGAGCGCCTCGGACCGCCGCGCTCCGAGATGCGGGGCAAGCCGCAGCAGGGTGTCGAGCACGGTTCGCGTGTAGCGCTCGAAGGTGAAGCGGCTCTCAACAAGACTTCGGGCTTGGTCGGCGAGCTTTAGCAATTCGCCCTCTCCCGCGCTCTGAAAATAATCGAGCACGTCGAGATTGTGCGCCATGTCCGTGGTGCTGAGCTCCTTGATCTCGCTCATCTTGTAATAGCCCGACTGAGGCGTGCAGGCCACAGGGAAACCCCACGCCATCGACTCCAAGATCGTCGTGGGGTTGGCGTCCGAGACCCCCATGGTCAGGAACACGTCGCATTCGGCGGCCAGCCGTTCCATGACCGCCCCCTCGAGGCGCTGGACGGGACGGCGCTCGAGATTCGGGAACTTGCGATCCGCGCCGATCCACACGCACCGGTGCCTCCCCTGAGTCAGGCCGAAGAGATGGGAGAGGAGATGCGTTCCCTTGGGGGCCCCGCCGTTGCCGATGAAGAGGAACTTGCGCCTGCCTGGGGAATTGAAGGCCCGCTTGACCCTGGGGAAACGGCCGATCTCGATCGCCATGTCGAGGCGAGTGATCTTCGGGGTCCAGCGAGCGAAGGGTCCCTGGCTCCATGTGTCGAACCAGTAGGGACCGGTGATTCCGAGAATGTGATCGCAGGCATCGAGCGCGGGCGCCAGCGCCTGGCAATATTCAGGCAGCCCGTAATGCAGGGGATTCAGGGCGACGCGCGCGGCGAAATGGCCCTGTAAACACGCTCGGTTGAAAGCCCTTGTAAGGTCATCAGGGAAAGGGTGCCCGATCAGCACATCGTCGGGTTGGTTCCGGATGACGACACGCTCCTTCCAATCATAGAAGCGAACCTCATCGAGGCTGCGGAGAGCTTGGAGGACGTGGTGCGTGATGGATAGCGGCGCGTTCGCGGGCCAGCGCGAAGTGTCCAGAGCGTCCCGGTCGCCTACATAGGCCAAGGGGAGTCCCACAGCTTGGGCGAGGCGAGAGGCCTTCCCCCGCAGGCGGGCGGCGGCGCCGGTCCCCGGCGTGCTCGCATAGACGAAGTGAATCATCGGACCGCCCCCGGTCTGCGGGCCACGATGGCCTGCATATGCGGATGGGCGAACGGCCGGCGCGACAACCACCGGTCGATCAAGCGCGCGGGCCCCCGTGGTCTGAATTTCAAATCCTTCCAACCAACGAGAAGCCCCAAGGGGTTCAGCTCGTGATAGACGCCGTCCATGGCGCCTACCGGCACCTGCTCGATGATTTCGAAGCCGGCCTTCTCGACCTCGGAGCGGAAATCGGTGGTGCTCATGCGGTATTCAAAGAACTCACCCCAGGCGGGAAACACCGGGAACAAGTACCGACGATCGACCCGCGACAGTGGCTTGGGCGTACCCCGGAGGATGCGTTGCGCCAGGGCGCGCGGAGCCTGCGTGATCTCGTCCCACCACAGCGCCTTCTTGAGCCGTCGAATGGAGTTGAAGAGAGGGACGGTAATGTACGCCTTGCCCCCGGGCTTCAGGACGCGGAGAAGCTCTCGAAGGGGCCTTTGCGGCCCCTCGACCCAATGTTCGACGACGCCGAACGCGAGCGCTCCGTCGAAGCTTCCGTCGGGAAAGGGAGACTTCTCGCAGTCTCCCTCGACGATGTCCAGGTCGGGCCAGTGCCTCTTCACCATTTCTACCGTCTCGTGAGAATACTCGAGGCCGATCATCGTGCGGCCACGGTCCTGGAGGAAGCGCACCCACCGCCCGGCACCGCAGCCGGATTCGAGCAGGCGGGCATCTTTCGGAAAGTGACGCTCGACGATCGGAGTCGACTCATCACGCGTACAGCTCTCCAGGGCCGCCAGCATCTCCGATTCACGCCACTTAAAAATGACGGTCACGCTCGCTCCAGGCGTCTCAAGAAACGTGGCACATGGGTCAACGCCGGCCATCCCCAATGCCTAAACCCAAATTCGACGGGACGCCTTCCGAAGGGTACACTGGCGCGGCCCTCCCCAGAGGGGGGAAAAGTGCCCCATGGACCTCAGCCCTTACGGGCCACGCGTGAGGTTAGGTGTACATGCAGAGAGGATCGTGAGCCGGTCATGAAGTGCCGCCTCTGCGGCGGGGACACGACGCCCCTATTCACGCGCACGGTCCTCGGCAAGCACCGCGTCGAATACCACCAGTGCGCCTCGTGCGGACTGACCCAGACGGACGAGCCGACGTGGCTAAGCGAAGCCTACGTCGACGCGATACACCCCACGGACACTGGCATCCTGGCCCGGAACCTGGGCGCGCGACGGGTGGTGGCGACGTTCCTCCATCTCTCGGGGGTCCGCGGCGAGCCTTGCCTGGACTACGCGGGCGGGTACGGGATCTTCACGCGGCTCATGCGCGACGCGGGGTTCGAGTACTACTGGATGGATCCCTACGCCGTGAACGCGCTGGCGCGAGGGTTCGAGTGGCGAGCCGGGCCCGCGAAGCCGCGCGTCGTGACGGCGTTCGAGGTGCTGGAGCATCTCGTGCGTCCGCTCGAGGAATTCCGACGCATGGCAGAGCTGGGGGCGGACTGGATCATCACCAGCACCGAGCTTCATCCCGGATCGAAGCCCGCGTCCGACTGGCACTACCTCTCCGTCGAGAGCGGGCAGCACGTGGCCTTCTATCGCCCAGACACCCTGGAGCGCCTGGGCCGCGAGGCGGGCTACCCATATGTGATGGCCGGGCCCTTCTTCCAGATCTTCGCCCGGAAGCCCTTCCATGCGTGGAAGTGGCAGACGGCGGTCGGGCTGGGGGCGCTCGCGTTTCCCTTCGTGAAGAAGCTCCGGCCCTCGTTCACGGTCTCGGATTGCGAGAGCATCCGCTCGCGCCTGCGGGGCGAATGACGCGGCCTGTCCTCTTCACGGGGGACATCTTCAGGCTGCAGGCCCGCGGCGGCATCACGCGGTATTTCTCGGAGCTGATTCCGCGACTGCGGCGTCGGACGCGTGTCGTGGCGGGTCTTCATCAATCGCCGGCCATCCGGGACCGAGCGTTGCCCGCGGAAGCCGCGCTCTACATGCCCGGCTTTCGCCTGAGCCCGCGGCCCCGGGCGGTGTTCAACGCCTGGATCGACGCGCGCCGCGTGCGCCCGGATATCGGAGAGATTCTCCACCCGACCTACTATCGCGATCCCGCCGGCCTTCCGGCTTCGCCCATGGTCCTCACGGTCTACGACATGGCCCACGAACGCTTCCCCGCGCTTTTCGGGCGGCGATGGTGGAACTCCGAAGACCCGGCGCGCTGGAAGAAGGCGCTCGTGGATCGCGCGGACCGCATCGTGTGCATCTCGCAGTCCACGCAGCGCGATCTCATCGAGTATCTCGCCGTGGACGAGCGGAAGACGCGCGTCATTCATTGCGGATCCACCGACTGGAGCGGGATTGCCTCCGAGGAGGTTCCGGGCCTCGTGCATCCCTTCTTCCTGTGGGTCGGCGAGCGGCACACCTACAAGAATTTCGCGGCCACCCTTGTCGCCTGGGGGACCTCGGGCGCCTCGGGCTTAACTTCGATTCTCTGCGTGGGGGGCGGGCCGCTCCTTCCGAGCGAGCGCGAGTCCGCGCAGAAGCTCGGCGCGGCGGGACGCGTCGTGCAGATGACCCTGCGCGATTCGCAGCTCAAGTGGGCCTACGAGCGCGCCGCGGGGCTTCTCTACACCTCGCGGTGTGAGGGATTCGGCCTGCCGCTCGTCGAGGCAATGTCGCTCGGATGTCCGGTGGTCGCGTCCGGCACTTCGTCCATGCCCGAGGTCGCGGGCGATGCCGCGATCTACGTGGACCCGATCGATCCCGAGAGCATCCGCGCCGGGATCGATCGCTGCTTCGCGCTGGGTCGTGACTCCACCGCACGCGCGAAGCTCCGCGAGCGGGCGGCGCACTTCTCATGGGAACGCTGCGCCGAGGCGCACGAGGCGCTCTACCGGGAGCTGGATTGAGCGGCGGCTTCCGCGCGCCGGGCGCCCGGGACTTCGTGGTAACGCCGGAGCCCACGATTACCGTCGTCACGGTGTGCAGGAATGCGCTCCCGCTGCTCCGCCCGACCGTGGAGAGCGTCCTGATGCAGCGGACCCCAGCGGTCGAGTACTTGATCGTGGACGGCGGCTCGACCGACGGCACGCGCGAGTACCTCGAATCACTCGCTCCGTACGGCGTGCGCTGGGTGTCGGAACCCGATCGCGGGATCGCCGACGCGATGAACAAGGGCGCGCGGCTGGCCACCGGACGGTGGGTCGCGCATCTCCACGCGGGCGATCACTACCTCCCCGGCGCGCTCGATGCCGTGCTCGCGCGCGCGGACAGCGGCGCCGACGTCCTCTGCGGCTCCATCCTGAAGGACGAGGGGCGCGGTGAGGTGCGTTACCGGCCCGAGCCCTCGCGGCTCCGGATGGACATGACGGTCCATCATCCGGCCGCCTTCACGCGGCGCGAGGTCTTCGAGGAGATCGGCGGGTTCGACGAGCGCTATCCCAACGCCATGGACTACGATTTCTTCCTGCGCGCGCTCGTCCGGGGGAAGCGTTTCGAGGTGATTCCCGAGACGCTCGCGCGGATGGCCTCGGGGGGCCAGTCGGAGCGCTCGCTCTGGAAAACCTACCGCGAGACCCACCTCATCCGCACCCGCGTTCTGGAGCGCGGCTGGGAGCGCTCGTACGGGTTCTTCGTCTGTCTGGTGGCGCGGGGAACGGCGAGGCGGCTGCTTCAGCGCGTGGGACTGGGCGGGCTCGTTTCCTGGATCAGACGGCGTTTCGCGTTGGCGCCGAAGGGCTGACCCCACGCCGCCGCCTTGCGGGCGCGTCAGCCACTGTTCATGGCCTCGGAGTATGCGTCCATTGTCAGCTCGGCCGTGCGCTCCCACGTGAACGCTCGCGCGTGCGCGATTCCGCGGCGGACCAGCTCCTCCCGGCGGCGGCTGTTCTGCAGAAGTTCCACCATCGCCTCGGCCCAGGCCTCGGGCTCACTGGGCGGGAGGAGCACCGCCGCGTCGCCGAGCGTCTCCTTGAGCGCGCCCGCCGAGGAGGAGAGGACAGGAGTTCCGCAGGCCATCGCCTCGAGCGGCGGCAAGCCGAACCCTTCGTCCAGCGAGGGCTGGAGGTAGAGCGCCGCCCCCGAGTACAGGAGCGCCAGCTCATCGTCGGTCCGCAAAGGCCCCGAGAAGTGGATGCACGAGGTGACACTCGCCCGCTGGGCGCGCTGCGCGAGAGGATGCGTGAGACGCCACGCGGGCCCGGAGAGCACGAGTGGGAGCCGCTCTGATCGCGGCATCCGCTCCAGCGCGTCGATGACCAGGGCCAGGTTCTTGTGCTTCTTCCGGTCGCCGACGTACAGGAAATAGGCGGATGGGAGCAAGCGCTCCTTCAGGAACTGCTCGGTCTCATGCGCCGGGCGCCGGGAGAACGCCTTCGAGACCCCCAGAGGCACGACCCGCACCCGCTCGATGGGAACGCCGAGGATCTCCTGCACGTCGTCCCGGACGTGCTTCGAATCCACGAGCACGATGCGGGCCTTGCGCACCGCGGCCCCCGCGATCGTGCGGGCGTAGATGCCCGCCCCCGCGGGGAAGAACCGCGCGAAGCGCACGTGGATCAGATCGTGGACCGTGACGACCGCGGGGCACTGGATGGGAAGCGGGAGCGTGTAGTGGGGCGAGTGGTAGAGATCCACCTCCGCGCGGCGCGCGGCCCGCGCGAGGAGCCAGTGCTCGGAGACCGAGTACTTCCCCGCCCGCACCTTGACCTCTTCGGCCGGCGCGCCGGCATGGGCGAACGAGCCCAGATCCTCTTGTAAGAGGAAGAGCACGAACTGGTGACCGTCCGTCCGTCCAAAGAAGACGGAGAGCAGATTCCTGATGTAGGTCCCGATACCGCCGTCGCGCAGCTTCCGCGCGTCTACACCGATTCGCAACGGTCCCTCCTGGTCCAGTCGATCCTAGCACGCTCGCCGGTGGCGCGGCTTCCTTGACTTTCTACGTCCGCTCTCTAGAATTCCCGGGGTGACATCCCCCGTGAGCGCGCCCCGAATCACTCGCGATTCCCGAATCGTCGTGACAGGCGGAACCGGTTTCCTCGGAAGCCACCTCATGGCCGCCTTCTCCTCCCACGGCTACCGGAACGTCGTGGCCACGGGCTCGGACGAATACGACCTCACCCACGAGCGGGACGTGGTGGGGATGCTCGCGGACAAGAAGCCCGAAACGATCGTCCATCTCGCGGCGGTGGTCGGCGGGATCGGCGCAAACCGGCTTTACCCCGGCAGTTTCTTCTTCAAGAACCTCATGATGGGCACGCTACTCTTGGAATTCGCGCGTCGCGCGGGCGTGGGGCGGTTCGTGAGCGTGGGGACCATCTGCTCCTATCCCAAGTTCACGCCGGTTCCTTTCCGGGAAGAGGACCTCTGGAACGGATACCCCGAGGAAACGAACGCGCCGTACGGACTCGCGAAGAAGATGCT
>JBGPHU010000118.1:0-9171 GCA_041484545.1 Candidatus Eiseniibacteriota bacterium
CGCGATCTGCTCGTGAAATACCTCACGGAGGAGCGGACGCAGCGCGACTCGAAGAAACCCTGATCCCCGGTCACGAGCCTTGTTCCGGCGGCGAGCATTGTGGGTATTCTACCCGGACGACGTTCGAGGGACTAGCGGCTCGAAAACTCCGGGGACATCAGCGCAGAGGACGGAGAATCTGGCTGAAGCGGGGCCAGTTCCGATCGCCGTCCCAGGAGAAATAGCGGAAGATGGCCTTTCCCTTCACGAGATCGACGGGGAGCGGACCCCAGAAGCGGCTGTCGAGGCTGTTGTCCCGATTGTCCCCCATCATGAAGATGTCCCCTTGGGGCACCACGAGGGGTCCGAAATTGTCCCGCACGCTCAGCTCGCGCGGGATGATCCGATCGTCCTCGTGGATGACGTACGGCTCGTCCTGCTTCGTTCCGTCCACGTAGAGGACCTTGTTTCGCACCGCCACGGTCTGGCCCTCCACCGCGACGCACCGTTTGATGAAATCCTTCCTGAGATCCACGGGATAGCGGAACACGATGATGTCGCCGCGCCGCGGCTTTCGGAAGCCGGGAAAGCGGTGGTGATAGACCTCGTGGCCCCCCACGCCGAGATCGATCTCGGGGCCGTAGAGCATCTTGTTGATGTAGATGTAGTCACCGACGAGGAGGGTGCGCTCCATCGAGCCGCTGGGGATCTGGTAGGCCTGCGCCACCATCCCGCGGAAAACGAGCACCGCAAGGATCCCGATCGTGAGCGACTTGACCCACTCGCGAATCTCGGACTTCTTCTTCTTCTCTTCCTTCTTCGCGTTCAACTCATGACTCCATGACCTTGGCGGCTACTCGTGAACCTGGGCCCGCTTCCCGATCTCCGTCGGTTGAGCCGGCGTGGGTCTCGCCCGCCGCTCGCGCCAGCTTCGCGGCGTCCTGCACCGAGCCGGACTGCCGCTGCCACCAATCCTCGAGACGCGGGCCTGCCCAGAAAGAGAAGAACGTGATCGCGAACCCGGCGAAGATGTCCACGACCCAGTGGTGCCTCAAATATACCGTGCCGAACACGAGCCCGGCGGCAAAGGGTATCTGTACCCAGGCGAACCATCGCTGATAGCGCCACGCGAGGAGCACCGCGAGAAGCGCCACGGCGCAATGGAGCGACGGGAAGGCTCCATACGCCGTGAGCGGCACGCCGACCGTCGCCGACCGAGTGTAGTCGAGGAGCGCCATCCCATGGAGCGGGATCGTGTACGCGCCGGGCATGAAGAGCCGCGGCGCCGAAGCGGGCCACACGACGTATCCGATGTACCCCGGATAGAGGCAGAGCACGACCGTGACCATGGTGTAGCGGAAGGCCCGGAAATCCTTCCGAAGGTAGAGAATGAGCCCCAGCGTGGGCGCCATCACGTAGAAGAGCCAGTAGCAGACCGTGAGGAAATCGGTGAACAGAGGATTCACGAACCGCTCGGCCCAGATGGTCGGCTCGAAGCCGAAGAGAACCATGTCCCAGCGATAGAGCGCGGCGGTGATGTCGGGCCCCTGAACGAAGTGGATCATGTCGTGAAGGCTCATGTAGAAGTTCGCGGAGAAGACGAACGGCATCGCGTCACGGACGAACTTCCAGTGTGGTTTCGCGCGGAGGACGTACAGGAACAGAGCGGTCGCGGCGAGAAGGATGGCGAGGCGCGGTAGCGCGCCCGGGTAGCCGGCGGCCGGACCCGAAAGCGAGTCGGCGTGCGTCAGGCCCATCCGAGCCAGGACGTACGCCATCGGCGCGAAGAGGATCAAGGTCGCCAGCTCTTCGGGCCGGAGCGCGAAGACCGCGCGGCGCAGGAGCGACGGCGCGCGGTTCGGGGCCGACGGCGCGCGGTCCGCGGACCCGCGTCCGGGGCCGCTCATCGGGGCGTTCCCGCCAGAAGGCGCACCCTCGCGTCGACGGCGACGCAGGGAGTATCCCCCGAGAACACGACCACCGGGTTCAGATCCAGCTCCGCCACCTCCTCCAGCTCGATCGCGAGACGCGAGACGCGGTGCACGACGTCGATCACAGCGGCAACGTTCGCCTTTGGCGCGCCCCGGTATCCATCGAGGAGCGGAAATCCCCGGATCTCGCGCACCATCTCCTCGGCGTCGCGATCGGTGAGCGGCGCGACCCGAACCGCGACGTCGCGCAGGAGTTCCGCCGTGACGCCGCCCATGCCGAAGAGCACGATGGGGCCGAACGTGGCGTCGCGCGTCATTCCCACGATGGTCTCCACCCCTCCCTGGATCATTCGCTCCACCGTGACTCCCTCGAAGGTCGCGCCCGGCTTCGCGCGGGAAAGCGCGACGCGGATCTCGTCGAACGCGCGCGCGGCCCGCTCCTCGCTCTCGAGGCCCAGGAGCACGCCCCGGACGTCGCTCTTGTGGGTGACGTCGGGGGAGCGCACCTTCATGACGACCGGGAAGCCGATACTCTTAGCAACCGACGCCGCCTCGCCGCGGTTCCCGGCCACGCGGGCCCCGCTCGTCGGGACTCCGTAGGCCCGGAGCAGGTCTTCGACATCGGAACCCGCCATCCACCTCGATTCGCCCGCCTTCGCCCCGGCGAGCGCCTTTTGAATCACGTCGCGCGCCCGATCGGTCTCGACACCCCGGAGGGACGGCATCTTGCCCACGGGCTTGTTGCGCCACACGCCGTAGGATACAGCTCGCGCCAGCGTCCGCGCGGCCGCTTCGGGAAACGCGTACGAAGGGATGTGCCCCTCCTGCAACGAGCGGAGGCTCTCGGGAACTCCGTGGCTCCCCATGAAACAGGAGAGGACCGCCTTCTTGCTCCCGGCGGCGCCGGCGAGAATGGCGCGGGCGACGTCTTGCGCGCCGGTGACGAGCGGCGGGACGAAGATCACGATCACCGCGTCCACGTTCTTGTCTTCCACGAGCAATCGAAGCGAGCGCTCGTACGAGGGCGCGTCGGCGGAGGCGAGCATGTCCACAGGGTTCCGGGCGCTGGCCTCGGCGGGAAGGAAGGCCTTGAGCCCCTTGACCGTCTTGGTTTCCAGCTTTACCAAGACTAGGCCCGCGGACTCGCACGCGTCCGCCGCCATGATGCCAGGGCCGCCGGCGTTCGTGAGGATGGCGACCCCCGGCCCGCTCGGCACCGGCTGGGACGCGAGGAGCATGGCGGTGTCGAACAGCTCCTCGATGGTGTCGGTGCGGATCACGCCGCTCTGGTGGAAGAGCGCGTTCACCGCGGCGTCCGAGCCCGCCAGCGCTCCCGTGTGCGAGGAAGCGGCGCGCGAGCCGCCGGGCGTGCGTCCGCTCTTCACCGCGATGATGGGCTTCACGCGCGCGACCCGCCGCGCGAGCTGCGTGAACTTGCGCGGATTTCCGAACGATTCGAGGTACAGCAAGATGAGGTCGGTGCCGGGGTCCTTCTCCCAGAACTCGATGAGGTCGTTCCCCGAAACGTCCGCCTTGTTTCCCACGCTGACGAATTGCGAGATGCCGAGGTTCAGCCGCCGCGCGTAGTCGAGGATCGCGAGACCCAGGGCGCCGCTCTGCGAGGAGAAGCCCACGCGGCCCGCGGGAGGCGACAGGGGCGCGAACGTGGCGTTGAGCGAGATCGTGGGGTCGGTGTTGAGTACTCCGAGGCAGTTCGGCCCGACGAGCCGCATGTTGTAGCGCCGCACCACCTCGAGGAGCGCCTTCTCGCGCTTCAGCCCCTCCTCGCCGGTTTCCCTGAATCCCGCGCTGATGACGAGGAGCGCCTTGACGCCGCGCTCGCCGCACGCCGTGGCCACCTCCAGGACGTGCGCGCTGGGGATGACGATGACGGCCAGATCCACGTCCCCCGGCACGGCGGCGATGTTCGGGTACGCGGGGATGGATTGGACATGCGTCGCGCTGGGGTTGACGGGGTAGACCGGCCCCTGAAACCCCTGCTCGATCAGATTGTGGAGAATGGCTCCGCCGATCGAGTCGCGGCGGCGGGACGCGCCGATCACGGCGACCGAGCGCGGCCTGAGGAGCGGCTCGAGGGACTTCATTCGCTACGCCGGCACCCCGGCCTTGCGACGGATCTCCTCGATGCTCCGCGCCAGGCCCACGTCCTTCTCGGTGATGCCGCCCTGGTCGTGGGTCGTGATCGCGATCGTGATGTTCGTATAGCGGATGTCCACGTCGGGGTGATGGTTCGCCAGCTCGGCCAGATGCGCCACGGCGTTGACGAACACGATCGCCTCGGCGAAGGAGTCGTGCTTGAAGGCCTTCGTGATCGCGTTGTCCTTCACGCTCCAGCCGGGAAGCTCGCGAAGCGCGCGATCGATCTCTGCCTGAGGCAGCTTCGCCATGGTTCCTCCTACCACCGGCCCAGAAGGCCGGGATCGGGCATCATCTCGGGAGTCCACAGCTCCGGCAGGATCTCCACCTCGGAGGGTTTCCCCGTCACGCCGGTCACCGCCTCCTTGACCTGCGCCACGATCTGGGGCGCGTAGGGGCAGAATGGGGTCGTGAGAAGCATTCGGACCACGTTCGGCTCCACGCTCTGGTCGATTTCCCGGACGAGGCCCAACTCGATGATGCTCAGGCTGATTTCGGGATCGACCACCTGTTCCAGCGCGGTCCTGATTTCGTCGTCGGTCGCCATGATCTCTCCTAGTCCGGAAGTCCGATGAGAAGCTCGTTCCCCTCCACCCGAACCGGGTAGGACTCGACGGGCGTGACAGCGGGGAGCGTGAGCGCCGCACCGGTCTTGATGCTAAACCGCGCGCCGTGGCGGGGACAGATCACCTCGTCCCCTTCGATCTCGCCCTCGGCCAGCGGGCCTCCGTCGTGCGTGCAGATGTCCTCGATCGCGTAGAAGACTCCGCCCTCCAGGCGGAACACCGCGATCTTCCGATCCTCGACGTCGAAGACCTCCGCGCGTCCCTCGGGAACGTCGCTCGCGTGGCCCACGCGCACGTAGCGGGCCTCGGTCCGGGTCATTCGTCGTCCTCTTCGCCGGGCCAGTGCTGCTGCACTCCGTAGACGCCCACCTTGAGCGTCTTCAGCGCCAGGAGCGCGCATTTCAGCCGAACCGGGCCCAACTCGATCCCCAGCATATCCAAAACGTCGTCCCGATTGATTTGTTTTACCTCGTCGAGGGTTTTCCCCTCCACGGCCTCGGAGAGCATGGAAGCCGCGGCGCGGCTGATCGAGCATCCCTTCCCGCTGAAGCGAACCGCCTCCACGCGATCGTCCTTGATCTTGAGGTCGACCCGGATCTCGTCGCCGCAGAGCGGATTGGCATCCTGGGCGGTGATGTCCGGGTTCTCGAGGGTGCCCCAGTTGCGGGGGTTCTGGTAGTGATCCAGAATGGTCTGTCTGTAGAAATCGTCGAGGCTCATCGCTGGAACAGGTGCTTCGCCTTGCGCACTCCTTCCGCGAGCGCCGCGATGTCGGAGGGCAGGTTGTAGACGTAGAAGCTGGCCCTCGTCGTCGCCGCGACGCCGAGTTTGGCGTGGAGCGGCATCGCACAGTGGTGCCCCGCGCGCACCGCCACCCCTTCGTGGTCGAGGACGGTCGCGACGTCGTGCGCGTGGACGTCGTCCAGGGTGAAGGACACGATGCCCCCGCGCTCTTCCGCCGGAGGGCCGTAGATCTTCACTCCGGGAATGTCCCCGAGGAGCCGCATCGTCTCCCGGGCCAGCTCGCGCGAGTGCTCGGCGATGGCGTCGAATCCGATCTTCTCGACGTAGTCTATGGCCGTGCCGAAGGCGATGGTGTCGGCGATGTTCATGGTGCCCGCCTCGAACTTCCAGGGAGTCTCGTTCCAGGTGGAGCCCGTAAGCTTCACCTCGCGGATCATCTCGCCACCTCCCATGAAGGGAGGCGTGGCGTCGAGGAGCGCGCGCTTGCCGTAGAGCCCGCCGATCCCGGTCGGACCCAGCATCTTGTGCCCCGAAAAGGCCAGAAAGTCGCAATCCAGCTCGCGGACGTCCACGCCCAGGTGCGGAAGGCTCTGCGCAGCGTCCACCACCACGATGGCGCCGCGGGCATGCGCCCTGCGCGCGATCTCGGCGACCGGATTCACCGTGCCGAGCACGTTGGACATGTGAGTCAGCGAGACGACCTTGACCGGGCCCTCGAGGAGTTTGTCGAGGCCGGCCAGGTCGAGCCGGCCCGAGCCGTCCATGGGAATGTAGCGGATCGTGGCGTCCCGCTCCTTCGCGAGGATCTGCCAGGGCACCATATTCGAGTGGTGCTCCATCTCCGAAAGTACTATTACGTCGCCGGGGCCGACGTTCTTGCGTCCCCACGCGTTCGAGACCAGATTAATCGATTCGGTGGTCCCGCGGGTGAAGACGATCTCGTGCGAGGATCGCGCGTTGATGAGGCGCGCCACCTTCCCGCGCACCTCTTCGTAGCGGGTCGTGGCCTCTTCCGCGATGGCGTACACGCCGCGATGGATGTTCGCGTTGTAGGTGCGGTAGTAGTGCACCAGCGCGTCGATGACCTGGATCGGCTTCTGCGTCGTCGCGGTCGAGTCGAGGTAGAGGAGCGGCTTCCCGTGCGCCTTCTGCTCGAAGATCGGGAAGTCCTTGCGTATCGCGGCGAAATCCACACGCCGCTCGGGAGCGAGCGCCTTCACGTCAGACCGCGGCCTTCCGTTCCACGGCGGCGGTCACCGCCGTCCGGAGCGACTCGGCCGGAATTCGCTCGAGCACCGGCGCGAAGAATCCCTGGACGATCATCTGTTCCGCCTCGCGGCGCGGAAGTCCCCGCGTTCTCAGGTAGAAGAGCTGCTCTTCGTCCACCTGTCCGACGGTGGCCCCGTGCGTGCAGCGCACGTCGTTGGCCTCGATCTCGAGGCTCGGGATGGAATCGGCGCGCGCCTTCTCGGAGAGGAGAAGGTTTCGGTTCGCCTGGTAGGCGTCGGAGCGCTGCGCGTCCTTGTGCACCTTGATCAGTCCCTGGTACACCATGCGCGCGCGGCCCCGGAGCGCGCCCTTGAACAGGAGGTCGCTCACCGTGTGCCCGACGTTGTGATTCTGGAAGGTGTGGAAATCGAAATGCTGCGTCTCGTTCCCGAAGTAGCAGCCCGAGAACTTGGCTTCGCTTCCCTCGCCGTCCAGGTGCATTTCGAGATCCACCTTCATGAGCTTTCCGCCCAGCGCGGTGTAGGTCCAGTGGAACCGGGCGTCGCGACCGATGCGCACGCGCTCGGTGCCGAAGTGATAGACGTTACCGCCCCAGCGCTGGAAGGTGGCGAGATGGAGCGAGGCGGCCTGTCCCACCGTGATCTCGGTGGCCCCCACGTTCACTCCGATCCCGGCCTCGCCCTGCGAGACGTACTGCTCGATGATCGCGGCCTCGGAATGAGCGCCCATGGCGATCACGACGTGCGGGAACGTGCCCAGGTCGGGTGTCTCGCGCGAGAAGAGAAGCTGGATGGGGCGCGGAACCTTGACCCCGTCCGGCACGTACACGAACGCTCCCCCGCTCTCCAAGGCCGCCGCGAGCGCCGTGAACCGGCTCTCATCGGGGCGGACCGTGCGGCCGAGGAACTTCTCGACCAGCGCGGGATGCCGGCGCGCGGCTTCCAGCACGGGCAGGACTACGACCCCGAGCTTTTCCAGATCGGGATCCCGTTCGATCAGGACCGCGTTCGAGTCGAGCTGAACCAGGAGCGCCGAACGCTCTTCACGGGGCCCGATCTCGGCGCGAAGGGCGGCGGACACCTCGCCGACCGAGCCGACGACGGGATGCGGATCACGGGTGGCAAGAACCTGCTCCCACTTGAGCAGGCTGATGTCGGTCCGGCGCCACAGCTCCTCGGTGCGCGCGGGAAACGGCGTCTTCTCGCAATGGGCCCATGCCGCCGCGCGGCGCCGCGCGAGGAATTCGGGCTCCTCGGCGCGCTTGGAAAGCGCCGCGATCTCGCCCTGATTCATGCTGCCTAAGCGGAGCGAACCGGTCCGCGGGGGCGCCAGAGTCTCGGATGGATTCACGCTTGGTTCTCCTCGGGTTGAAGCTGCCAAAGCCGGAGCGGGCGGTCAGCCGACGTCAGCCGACCGACCCCTCCATCTGAAGCTGGATGAGACGGTTCATCTCCACCGCGTACTCCATGGGAAGCTCCTTCGTGATCGGCTCGATGAACCCGTTCACGATCATGGCGGAAGCTTCGGCCTCGGGAATTCCGCGGCTCATGAGATAGAAGATCTGCTCGTCGCCGATCTTGGAGACGGTCGCCTCGTGTCCGATGGTGACCTGATCCTCCTCGATCTCCATGTAGGGGTACGTGTCGGACCGGGAAAACTCGTCCAGAAGGAGCGCGTCGCAGCGCACGGTGGACTTGCAGCCCTTCGCGCCCTTCGCGACCTTGATCAGCCCGCGATAGCCCGCGCGGCCGCCGTCCTTGCTGATCGACTTGGAGACCACGCTCGAGGTCGTGTTCGGCGCGGCATGGACCGCCTTGCCGCCCGCGTCCTGGTGCTGCCCCTTGCCGGCGAACGCGATCGAAAGGATCTCCGCGTGAGCGCCCGGCTCCATGAGGTAGACGCTGGGATATTTCATGGTCAGCTTGGAGCCCAGGTTGGCGTCCACCCACTCCATGCGGGCGTTGCCGTAGGCCATGGCGCGCTTCGTGACCAGGTTGTAGACGTTGTTCGACCAGTTCTGGATCGTGGTGTAGCGGCAGTACGCATTGCGCTTCACGATGATCTCGACCACGGCCGAGTGGAGCGAATCGCTCGCGTAGATCGGAGCGGTGCAGCCTTCGACGTAGTGCACCGACGCGCCCTCGTCCACGATGATGAGCGTGCGCTCGAACTGCCCCATGTCCTTGGCGTTGATCCGGAAGTACGCCTGAAGCGGGAGATCCACCTTCACGCCCTTGGGCACGTAGATGAACGAGCCGCCGCTCCATACCGCGCTGTTCAGCGCGGCGAATTTATTGTCCGACGGGGGAATCACCGTTCCGAAGTACTCCCGGAACAGTTCCGGGTGCTCCTTCAGCGCGGTGCCCGTATCGAGGAAAATGACGCCCTTCTCGGAGAGGGACGCCTTGATCTTGTGGTAGACGGTCTCGGAGTCGTACTGGGCGCCCACGCCGGAGAGAAACTTCTGCTCCGCCTCGGGGATGCCCAGCCGGTCGAAGGTCTTCTTGATGTCGGCCGGAACCTCGTCCCAGGTCTTGCTCTGCTCCTCGGACGGCTTCAGGTAG
>JBGPHU010000119.1:0-9092 GCA_041484545.1 Candidatus Eiseniibacteriota bacterium
CGCGGGTGCCATCCGCGTGCTGATCGCGGCCGGCGGAACCGGGGGGCATCTGTACCCGGGAATCGCCATCGCGGAAGAGTGGATGCGGATGCATCCGGACTCGAAGGTAGTTTTCGTCGGCACGAGCCGTGGGCCGGAGACGAAAGCGGTTCCGCTCGCGGGCTTTGAGCTCCAGACGATCGCGGCGCGCGGATTCCCCAGGCGCCCCGGACCCGGCTGGATCACGGCCGCGTACGGGCTCGTGAAGGGGCTCGTGCAGTCCTTCCGGCTGATCGTGGATTTCAAGCCGCATATCGTCGTGGGAACCGGAGGGTATGTGAGCGCGCCGGCCGTGCTGATCGCGAGACTCTTCGGCCTCCCGGTGATCCTCCAGGAGCAGAACTCGATCCCGGGCGCCACCAACCGGTGGCTCAACCTGGTCGCGACCGAGGTGCACATCAGCTTCCTGGAGTCCCGGGGGTATTTCCGGCGCAGGAACAACCTGCGCGTTTCCGGAAATCCGATCCGCCGGTCGCTCCTCTTGCAAGACAAGGCGACCGCCTACGAGACGTTCGGGCTCGATGCCGGGAAGCGGACGCTCTTCGTGTTCGGTGGGAGCCGTGGCGCCACGAGCATCAACCGCGCGACCGAAGGGGCGCTGGAGCGCCTGAAGGGCCAGTCGCAACTGCAAGTTATCTGGCAGACGGGCGCGGAGGACTTCGAGGCGGTCCGGGAGCGGTTCCGGAGTTTTCCGCTCAAAGTCCGCGTATTTGCCTATCTGGAGGCGATCGAGAAAGCGTACGCGATCGCCGACATCGCGGTCTGTCGTGCGGGCGCGATGACCATCGCCGAGCTGACGGCCTGCGGCGTGGCTGCGATTCTAGTTCCGTACCCGCACGCGACGCGCGACCACCAGACGCACAACGCGCACGGGCTTCTGGAACGGGACGCCGCTCTGGTCATCGCCGACAAGGAGCTTTCGCCCGAGACGCTCGCAACGACGATCGAATCACTCCTCCGGGACGAAGCCCGGCTTCGCCGCCTGGGAAGAAACTCCCGAGCGTTCGCGCGGGTCGACGCGGCCCAGCGCATCGCGCGCTCCATGGAGCAGCTGGTCCATGCGAGTCCCATTCCGCGCGAGAGCTGAGGAGTCATGTACGGAAGGATCCGGAGGATTCACCTCGTGGGAATCGGGGGCAGCGGCATGAGCGGCATCGCGGAGGTGCTCTTGAATCTGGGCTACCAGGTCTCGGGATCGGACGTGAAGGAATCCGAGGCCGTGGCACGCCTGCGCTCGCTCGGAGCGCGCATCTTCGTCGGCCACCGCGCGGATCAGGTGGAGGGGAGCGACGTGGTGGTCGCCTCCACCGCCATCGCCGAATCCAACCCCGAGATCCAGAAAGCGCATGACCGGGCGATCCCGGTCATACCCCGCGCCGAGATGCTCGCCGAGCTGATGCGCATCAAGTACTCCGTCGCGGTCGCGGGCGCCCACGGCAAGACGACGACCACCTCGATGGTCGGCGAGATCCTCTCGCACGGCGGGCTCGATCCCACGGTGATCGTGGGAGGGCGCCTGAAGGCGGTCGGCGCGCACGCGCGGCTCGGCCAGGGCCCGTTCCTGGTCGCGGAGGCGGACGAGAGCGATGGGAGCTTCCTCCTCCTGACGCCCACGGTGGCGGTCGTGACCAATATCGACGCCGAGCACCTCGACTACTACCGGGACCTGGCGCACGTGCAGGAGACGTTCCTCGACTTCGTGAACCGGGTGCCTTTCTACGGCGCGGTGGTCCTGCCGCACGACGATCCGAACGTGACGCCGCTTCGCTCCCGCGTGAAGCGCAGGCTCCTGACCTACGGCTTCACGAAGGGGGCGGACTTCGAGGGCTCCGAGCTCCGGGTGGACGCGCGCGGCGTGAGCTACCGGTTGAAGGCTCGCGGCCGCGACGAGGGAACGTTCGAGCTCCGCGTCAACGGGAAGCACAACGCGCGGAACGCGCTCGCCGCGACCGTGGCGGGATGGGAGCTTGGCATCCCGATCGCGAAGATCCGCGAGGGGCTCCACGAGTTCACCGGTGTGAGCCGGAGGCTCGAGGTGCGCGGCGAGGTGCGCGGCGCCGTGTGGGTGGACGACTACGGCCACCATCCTACCGAGATCGAGGCGGCCATCCAGGCGCTCCGGGACACCTACGGTCGCAGGATCGTCGCGGTCTTCCAGCCGCACCGGTTCACGCGAACGCAGGCGCTCCGGGACCGGTTCGCGACCTGCTTCACGGGGGTCTCCGAGCTGGTGCTCCTGCCCATCTACCCGGCGGGAGAGAAGCCGATCCCGGGCGTTACCTCGGAGAACCTGGTCGAGAGCATCAAGGCGAACGGAACCGCGTCGGTTCGGATGGCGTCCGACTTCGAAGAAGCCGCCAAGATCGTCCGCGAGATTCTGCGTCCGGGGGATCTCCTCGTGACGATCGGGGCGGGAGACGTCTACCGGGTGGGGGAGCTGGCCCGGGGAGGTCCGGGATGAAGGCACCGGGCATCGGCCAGGGAGGCATCGCGTGAGAGCAGGCTGCCGCACGACCGCGCGTCTCAAGCTGCCGGAGCGCCGGCGCAGGAACCGGAGGATTCTCCTCTCCGCGGTCCTGCTTCTCCTCCTGCTCGTGGGGCTCGTCAAGATTGCGCCCCGCGCGGCGCGCGTGCTGGGAAGGCTCCCGCTCTTCCAGGCCGGGCGCGTCGAGGTGACCGGACTTCTCTACCTCTCGCCCGACGAAGTGCGGCTTTCGATCCCGGTCCGCTCGGGAGAGAGCCTCTTCGACGTGCGTCCGGCCGAGATCGTCGCCTCGCTCACGCGGAATCTCCGGATCGAGAGCGCTTCCGTGACGCTCCTTCCGGCCGCGGTTCGCGTCTCCGTCCGCGAGCGACGGCCGTTCGTGCTCGTGAACGCGGGGAAGCTCCTCGAGGTGGATTCGACGGGGACCATCCTCCCGCCGCTCGCGGGCGGTCTCATCGCCGACCGGCCGGTCGTGACCGGGCTGCCCATAGGGAACCGCCGGCCCGGGACGCGCGTCCTTGCTTCGCGATTCGCCGACGTGCTCCGGGTCGTGACGCTGCTCGAATCGCCCGAGGTCGGGCTTCTTCCCGAGATTTCCGAGATCGTCGCGAGCGATCCCCGGTGGTTCGTGCTCCGAACCTCCCGGGATCAGATTCCGATCCTGATCGACCCGGAGCGCGTGACGCCGCGATGCCTCCTCGCTCTGGCGGCCACGCTCCGCGACCTTCGCGATCACGATCGGCGCGTATTGGTGTTGGACGCTCGATATCGTGGACAGGTGATCGTCCGGTGCGCTCCAGACAGTCTGAGTGAGACGCCGGCCGTGCGGGACAAGGTGTAACCGGAGGGGATCTGATGGCGGAAACCAGAATCTACGCGGGACTGGACATCGGGACGACCAAGATCACCGCCATTGTCGCGGAGGCCGAGGAGGGCGGGGAGGGCATCCGCATCATCGGCGTGGGCACCGCGCCCTCGGACGGGCTCAAGCGGGGCGTCGTCGTGAACCTCGAGAAGACGACGCGGTCCATCCTGGTCGCGGTGCAGGAGGCGGAGCGGATGTCGGGCCGGACCATCCGCAGCGTCTTCGCCGGGATCGCGGGAGAACACATACGCGGCATCAACAGCCGCGGCGTGATCGCGGTCTCGCGGAAGGACGCCGAGATCCGCCCCAACGATCTGGAGCGCGTCATTGAGGCGGCCAAGGCGGTGGCGATCCCGACCGATCGTGAAATCCTCCACGTGCTGCCCCAAGAGTTCATCGTGGACGACCAGGACGGGATCCGCGACCCGGTCGGGATGTCGGGGGTGCGGCTGGAGGCCGAGGTCCACATCATCACTGGCGCCGCGTCGGCCTGCCGGAACGTGATCCGCGCGGCGGAGCGCGCGGGGCTCGAGGTCGAGGAACTGGTGCTGGAGCCGCTCGCTTCCGCGGACGCCGTGCTGACCCAGGACGAGCGCGATCTGGGCGTGGCGCTCTTCGACATCGGCGGCGGCACGACCGACGTCGCGATCTTCTACGAGGGGAGCGTGCGCCACACCGCGGTCATCGGGCTCGGCGGCGCCAACGTGACGAACGACCTGGCGATCGGATTACGGACTCCGGTGGAGCGCGCCGAGCAGCTCAAGCTCCAGAGCGGATGCGCGCTCACGTCGATGGTGCGTCCCGAGGAGGTCGTGCAGGTGCCGAGCGTCGGGGGGAGGTCAGACCGCGAGGTCTCGCGGCACATGCTCGCGATGATGATCGAGCCCCGCATCGAGGAGATCTTCGAGCTGGGGAAGAAGGAGATCCGCAAGAACCACATCGCCGATCTTCTCGGCGCCGGCGTGGTGCTGACCGGCGGCGCCTCGTCGCTGGAGGGAATGCCGGAGCTGGCGGAGCAGGTGTTCGATTTGCCGGTGCGGCGCGGTGCTCCGATGGGAATCACGGGGCTGACGGAGGCGGTGAGTGATCCACGATTTGCGACGGGCGTGGGTTTGGCGATCCACGCCCACATGCTGGGTGCGCGGCCGAGCACGGCCGAGCGGGGGGTGTTGAGCCGTTTATCGTTCGGGTTGAAGCGGTGGATCGAGGAGCTGGTCTAACCAGCGGGACGAGGGGAGGAGTCAGGCGATGCTCGAGTTGATCGATGACGGGAACGCGGTGTTGGGGGCCTCGATCAAGGTGATCGGTGTCGGAGGAGCGGGTGGGAACGCGGTGAATCGAATGATCCAGTCCGGTCTCGGCGGCGTGGAGTTCATCGCCGCCAACACCGACGCGCAGGTGCTGGATCAATCCCTGAGCCCGAAGAAGCTCCAGCTCGGGGCGGGCGTGACGAAAGGGCTGGGATCGGGCGCGAACCCGAACGTGGGACGGGACGCGGCCGAGGAGGACGAGGCCCAGATCGCGGAGCTGCTCGACGGAGCGGACATGGTGTTCGTGACCGCCGGCATGGGGGGCGGGACCGGCACCGGCGCCGCCCCGGTGGTGGCGCGGATCGCGAAGGCGCAGGGCGCGCTCACGGTCGCGGTGGTGACACGGCCCTTCGAGTTCGAGGGCCGGCGCCGGAATCAGCTCGCCGAGGACGGATTGCGCGAGCTGAAGGAGCGCGTGGACACGCTGATCGTGATTCCGAATCAGCGTCTCCTCACGATCGTGGACCGCACCACGCCGCTCAAGGAGGCCTTCCGTGTGGCGGATCAGGTGCTGCACCACGCCACGAAGGGGATCTCGGATCTCATCACGGTCCCGGGGCTCGTGAATCTCGACTTCGCGGACGTGAAGACGGTCATGGCGGAGCGGGGGAACGCGCTCATGGGGGCGGGGCACGCGACCGGTCCCAATCGCGCGTACGAGGCCGCGCAGTCGGCCGTCTCGAGCCCGCTCTTGGACGACATCTCGATCTCCGGGGCGGAGGCTTTGCTCGTGAACGTCACGGGCGGGGAGTCGATGACGCTCCACGAGATCAACGAGGCGGTGACGGTGGTGGTGGACGCGGCGGGACACGACGCGAACGTGATCTTCGGCGCGGTGATCGACGAGCGCATGGGAGACGGGCTCTCGATCACGGTCATCGCCACCGGGTTCGGGAAGGGCGAGCCGAAGCAACAGACGCAGCAGCGGGCGATGGGGATGCCCGCCGCGTCGCATCCGTCCCAGCCCCGGATCTACCCGATGGTCGAGCCTCGGGAGCGGATCATGGCGCGCCAGCCGGTGGCCGCGTCGGCCTCCGTGCCGTCCCTGGAAGAGCCTTCGCCCGAAGAAGAGTCGGTCGTGGCTTCCGCCCGCCCGGGTTATCGGATGGTGGCGGTCTCGCCGCGCCGGCCCTTCGGCGGACGCGCGATCACGCGTGACAACATGGACGTTCCGGCATTCATGCGGAAGCAGATGGACTGAAGCCCGCGCAGCAGGCGGGCTTCACGAGCAGGAACGAAGGGGCGAACGCGTCCTGGCCTAGACGGCCCGGGCGCGTTGCGCTTGTCCGCTCCTCAGGGCGCGCGGGTCTTCAGCGAATCGATATAGCTCTCCTCCACGGGATAGCCGAGCCCTTGGGCCGTCCGGGCATCCCGCAGGGCGCCCTCGTACTGACGAAGGTCCACGAACGCGCGGGACCGAAAGAAATAGGCGTGCGCGAAATTCGGCTCGAGCCGGATCGCCGTCCCGTAGTCTTCGCTAGCGCCCGCGGCATCCCCCCGGCGGGACCTGGCGAGACCCCTGCAGAAGTAGCCCCTGGCGTCCGCCGGCTCCCACGCGATGTACGCCCCATAATCAGCCAGGGCGCGTTCGTACTGCCTCAGGGCAAGGAGGGCATTGGCGCGGTTGAGGTAGGCATCGGGAAAGCGTCTCTGCAATTCGATCGCACGGTGGAAATCACTCAGCGCCTCTTCGTACCTGCCCAGGCTGGAGCGCACAGCCCCCCGACTGTTCCAGGCGTCCGCCATCCTCGCGTCCAAGTGGACGGCACGGTCGAGGTCGGCAAGCGCCCGTACACGTTCCCCTCGCAGGTAGAAAAGATTACCCCGGCTGCAAAGGGCGCCCGGATCCTCCGGCCGGAGCGCGAGGGCACGCTCCAAGTCGGCCGAGGCTCGTTCGTATTCCCCTTGGTCCTTATAGGTCTTCGCACGGTTGACGTAGGCCAGACCGACGGTGGGATACTTCCGGATGACGTCGGACCACAGGGTGACGTTGTCACTCCAGACTTCGCACCTCGCCCGGGTCGCGAGGATCATGGACAAGCTGAGAACCGCGAGCAGGACGGCCCCGTACCGTTGGATCCGTCCCTCACGCGCAATCGGATGGGGCAGGACTCTCGTGAAGCAGACGGCCAGGGCCAGGCCGACCCCCACGTAGGAGAGATACGTGTACCGGTCGGCGACGATCGCGCCTCCCACGGGAAGCCACTGCAAGATTAGGGCAACGTTCGCCGAATAGAAGAGAGCCCCGAAGAGAATGCCCCTGCCGTAACGCAGGCTGCCGCGAACCATCAGCGCGAGGACAACGATCAGGATCGGCGCGAGCCAGAATATCGGGGGCAGGATTCCCGTGGAAGAGTCCGGATAGGGATAGAACGCCGAGAGTTTCACCGGCGCTAGTCCCTTGAAGAGATAGGCGAGGAATCCGTAGCAAGCGACCAGCGCTCGCTCCAGGAATGAGAGCCGGGAGACATCCCCGATGAAGCCGGCCGACTTCTGAGCCGCAATCGCGACGAGACCGAACACGAGCGAAAGGAGAAAAAAGGGAGCCTTCTCCACCAAGAGCCGTCTGAGCGACGCGGTTCTTCCGACGTAGAAGTCGATGAGGAGGAGTGCCACGGGGAGCGTGACCGCCATCCCCTTCGAGAGAAGAGAAAGCACGAAAAGGCCGAGAGCGGCCGCGTAATAACCAGCCCTTGGCCGGGCCCCTCGAATCCAGAGGACATAGCTCGCGCTAGCGGCGAGATAGAACAGGACGTACAGAAGGTCCTTTCGCGCGGACACCCAGGCGACGGATTCCACGTGGAGCGGATGGATTCCGAAGAAGAGAGACGTGATCGCCGCGAGATCGCTGGAGCCCGTGAGGAGAAGAATGAAACCGAACACGACGAGCGTGTTGAGCAGATGGAGCGCCACATTCGCGATGTGGTACCCCTGAGGATTCAACCGCCACGAATGGTAGTCGAGCGCCAGGGAGATCAGGGTTAACGGGTGGTAATTGCCCGCAAAGAAGGTGGTGAAATCCTCCCGCAGGGTCCCCGGGGTCAGATCGCGGATCTGATAGTTTCCCGTGACGTAGACGGGGTCGTCCCATTTCGTGAAGCCGTTGTGGACCGCCGGCTCGAACGCCGCGAGTGTCGCGATCGCGACGACCAAGAGCAGCCATCGCGCCCGAGAGGAGAGGACTTCCAGAGGCGGACCGGCTCCAGAGCGATTCTTCCTTGCGGTCTTCGGCTCTTTCTTACTCATTCTCGCGGCCGGGGTTACGCCCGGGCGCGTTGCGCTTCTTTCTGGGGCATTTTCTTCCGGACGGCGCCGGTGCGGATGCAGCGGGTGCAGACCCGGAGCCTGCGCGGCTTTCCCTCGACCAGCGCGCGCACGGTCTGCAGATTCACTTCCCAGCGGCGCTTGGTGACGTTGTGGGCGTGGCTCACGTTCTGTCCGTGCTGGACGCCCTTGCCGCAGATGTCGCAAGTCCTGGCCATGTACGAATCCTCCTGAGTTCGAAGAGAGCGTCCGAGTGTACCCGCGCCGGTCCGGAGAGGCAACCCCTTTGACGCTGCGCGTCCGGGCGGCCCAGGGGCGGCCCGTTCCGCGAGGCCCGGCGTTTGACGCCAGGCGCGCGCGCCCCTAGCATCCCTCCGATGCCCAAACTCAGCGATCCGGTGCGCTTCCTGAGCGGCGTCGGCCCCGAGATGGCCCGTCGCCTCGCCAGGCTTGAGATCCATACCCTCCGCGATCTCCTCTTCCACGTGCCGCGCGGCTACCGCGACCGGCGCCTGATCACGCCGATCGCCTTCTTGAAGCCCGGCCAGGAGGCCTCGGTCGTGGGCGCGCTCCGGAGCGTCCGTGTCGAGCGGCGGTTCCGGGGAAGACGCGACGTCTCGGGCACTGTCCAGGACGAGACCGGAGCCCTGCGCGTCGTGTGGTTCAATCAGCCCTTCGTGGAGAAGGCGCTTAAGGCAGGGGAGCGCTACTGCTTCTCGGGACCAGTCGAGCCCTACCACGGGCTCGAGATGCACAACCCGGAGTTTGAGCCCGAGGACCCAGGCGAGGAAGGCCCGCGGCTCGCGCGCGTCACGCCGATCTATGGACTCACTCAGGGGGTGACGCAGCGCTGGCTCCGCGCGCGGGTGGAGGATCTGGTCCGCGCGATGCCGGCCGTCCACGATCCCGTTCCCGAGGCGTGGCGCCGCGAGCGCGGGCTGCCCTCGCTCCGGGAAGCCTTCGAGGGGGTGCATTTCCCCGAGCGCCCCGAGGACGCCGAGCCCGCGAGACGGCGGCTCGCGCTCGAGGAGCTCCTGCGCATCCAGATCTCGCTCCTCTACGCCCGCGCGCGCCACCGGGGCCGGCGCTCGGCGCATCCGCTCCTTCGCGGGGCCGAGGCGGCGGCCCG
>JBGPHU010000120.1:0-8949 GCA_041484545.1 Candidatus Eiseniibacteriota bacterium
CGAGATCTTGTCCAGCTCGTCCACGTAGACGATTCCGTGCTCGGCGTTCACCACGTTGAAGTCGGTCGCCTGAAGCAGCCGGACGAGGATGTTCTCGACGTCCTCGCCGACGTAGCCGGCCTCGGTGAGACACGTCGCGTCCACGATCGCGAACGGAACCTTGAGGGTCCGCGCGAGCGTGCGCGCGAGCAGCGTCTTGCCGGTCCCGGTCGGGCCGATGAGGAGGATGTTCGACTTCTCGAGCTCGACGTCCTCGACCACGCCGCCGGAATAGATCCGCTTGTAGTGGTTGTAGACCGCGACGCTCATCGTCTTCTTGGCGCGCTCCTGGCCGATGACGTAGTCGTCCAGGACCTTCTTGATCTCGGCGGGCTTGGGAAGCGCTCCCTTGGGCGCTCCCGCGCCCCTATCGGTTTCCCCTTCCAAAATGTCGTTGCAGAGCTTGACGCACTCGCTGCAGATGTAGACCGACGGACCGGAGACCAGGCGCGAGACCTCGTCCTGGCCGCGGCCGCAGAAGCTGCACCGGATGGGGTGGGGCGAATTGACCCGTTTCTTCATGCCGCGTGAGCCCTAGCCGACCGGAGCCGGCTCAGGCTTTTTCTCCTTGCTGGGTTCGAGTTTCGCGATGACCTTGTCCACGATCCGGTATGCCTTGGCTTCTTCGGACGACATGAAGAAGTTCCGATCCGTGTCCTTCTCGATCTTGGCCAGCGGCTGCCCGGTGTGCTTGACGAGGATGTCGTTCAGGACCGTGCGCAGCGCCAGAATCTCCTTCGTGTAGATCTCGATGTCGGTCGCCTGACCCTGGCTCCCGCCCAGAGGCTGATGAATCATGATACGCGAGTGCGGAAGTGCGGAGCGCTTGCCGTTCGCGCCCGCCGCGAGGAGAAGCGCCGCCATGCTGGCCGCCTGTCCCATGCAGATGGTCGCGACGTCGGGCCGGATGAACTGCATCGTGTCGTAGATCGCGAGCCCCGCCGACACGATGCCCCCGGGAGAGTTGATGTAGAGATTGATGTCCCGGTCGGGATCCTCGGCCTCGAGGAAGAGGAGCTGAGCGATGACCAGGTTGCCCACGAAGTCGTCGATCGGCTGCCCAATGAAAACGATCCGGTCTTTTAGAAGACGGGAATAGATGTCATAGGCCCGCTCCCCGCGCCCGCTCTGCTCGACCACCATCGGTACCAGGCCCATGCGTTCCTTCCCTCCTTGAGTTCCTATATCGGGTTAGGCCACGGCCATCTTAAGCCGGGCCTTCTCGCGGAGCAGTCCGAACACCTTCCGCTCCGTGAGATGCGCGCGCGCCCGGTCTCGGTGCTCGGGGCTCCGGAGCACGCGCTCCGTTTCCGGAGGGGCCCCCTCCCCTTCCGCGGCGCCGCGCAAAGCTTGGTCTATCTCCTCGTCCGTAACGGTAACCGACTCGGCGCGTGCGATGGAATCGAGGAGTATGTCCCTCTTGATGCGCCGCTCCGCCAGAGGGCGGTATTCGCCGCGGAAGCGTTCCTCCTCTTCGGGGGTCCACTCCCGGCCTTCGCCCTTTAGACGCTGGAGGAGCTCTTCCAGATACTCACGGACCATCGATTCCGGCAGCTCCATCGGGTTCTTGGCGATGACCTGGTCGGCCAGGGTCTCTTCCTGCTCCCGCTGGGCCTTGACCCGGGCCTCGCTCTCCATGTTGAGCCGCACCCTGGCCCGAAGCTCGGCCAGATCCCTCATCCCGGCGATCTCCTTCGCGAACTCGTCGTCGAGCGGACGGACCCGCCGCTCCCGCACGCCCCTCACGTCCACGGAAAAGGTCGACGACCGCCCCCGAAGCTCCTCGTTTCCGAAATCGGCCGGGTAGGTCACCTGGAAATCGCGGTGATCTCCCGCCTTGGTGCCCACGAGATTCGTCCGGAACTCAGGCAGCAAACCGCCCGCGCCAAGCTCCACGAGCGCGTCTTTCTGCTCCGTCTTCCGGATCGGCTTCCCCTTCGCGTTCAGCCTGGCGTAATCGACCAGGACCGCGTCCTGGTCGCCGGCCTCGCGATCGACCGGAGTCCACTCGGCGGTGCGCTGGCGAAGCTCCTCGAGCGCTTTGTCCACGTCGGCGTCGGGGACTTCCGTCTCCTTCTGGTCCACGTCGAGGCCAAGGTAGTCCTTCGCCGCAACTTTAGGCCTGATATCGATTTGTGCCTCGTACGTCAGCGGCTTCCCGCGCGCGAACTCGATTTTCTCGATGGTCGGGTAGGAGATCGGCTCGAGCTTCTGGTCGCGGACGACGGACTCATAGGAGCGCTTGACCACCCTTTCCAATACCTCGTGCTCCATGGAATGACCGAACTGGAGCTCGATCACGTTCCGAGGCGCGCGCCCCTTCCTAAATCCGGGTAGCTGGACGCGGCTGCGGAACTCCTCGACGACGTCCTGGAAGGCGCTCTCCAGCTCGTCCGAAGGCACCTCGATCACGAGGAGCTTTCGCCAAGGGGATCCGTGGTCGCGAATGTCGACTTTCAATCACAGCCTCCGGTCAGTCTGGTGCGAGAGGGGGGAGTTGAACCCCCACGAGTTGCCTCACGGGATCCTAAGTCCCGCGCGTCTGCCAATTCCGCCACTCTCGCGTTGGCAAGGTCAAGTTTAACAGCGAAGTGGTTGTCCTTCAAGAACATTGCCCCGAACGAGACGAGCCCGGGTCCGAAGGCGCGGCTCAGGCCGGCGTGGTGGCCCTGGGCGCGCCCTTGGCCCCGGTACGGACCACCTCGGCGACCCGGGCAACGACCTCGTAACGACCGAAGGAAGGCATGAGATAGGCGCCCTCGACCATGTCCTTGGCCTGGAGAAGGAGGGCGCGGCACATCTCGATTCCGACCTCGATCCCCTTGTCTCCCGCAGTCCGCATCGCCTCCCGCGCGTGATCGGGAATATTGATGCCGGGCACCTCGTTGTGGAGGAACTCGGCGTGGCGATGGCTCTGGAGCGGAAGAAGGCCCAGGAGCACCGGAACGCGGTTCTTGCCCACGGCCTTGAGGAAGCGCGTTAAAGGCTCGATCTCGTACAAGGGCTGGGTCATGGTGAACTCGGCACCCGCCTCGAGCTTCCTCTGGAAGCGTTCCAGCTCAGCGTCGATGTCCTCGGACGCAGGATTCACCGCGCAGCCGATGAGGAAGCGGGTCGGCTCCCCGATGGAATTCCCCGCGAGGTCGGTCCCGGCGTTGAGCTGCTTCAAGACGCGGATCAGGCCGATCGAGTCCACGTCGAACACGGCGGTCGCGTTGGGATAGTCCCCGGCCCGCGGAGGGTCCCCCGTGAGCGCCAGGATGTTCCGGATGCCGAGCGCGTGCGCCCCCATGAGATCCGACTGGATGCCCATGAGATTCCGGTCGCGGCAGGTGAAGTGGAGGATGGTCTCCACGCCGACCTGCTGCGTGATCATGGACGCGAGCGCCAGCGAGGACATGCGCACACGCGCCATCGGGCTGTCGGCCACGTTGATCGTGTCCACGCCGGAGGCTTTCAGAAATTGCGCGCCCTCGATCATCTTCTTGGGGCGGGCGCCTCGGGGCGGATCCACCTCGACGCTCACCACGAACTCGCGATTGGCGAGCTTGCGGGCAAGGAGCGAGCGCGAAGCGGGATCCGCGGACGCAGGCTCCTCGATCGCGATCGCCGGCGGTGGCGGAGACGGAGGGGCGGTGGCGCGATCGGCCGCCACCTCTTCGGCGGTCCCCGCGGGCGGGCGCACCAGCGCCTCGCGCATGCGCCGGATGTGCGCCGGCGTCGTGCCACAGCACCCGCCGATCAGGCTCGCGCCGGCGGCCTTGAAACGCACCGCGTAGTCGGCGAAGTAATCGGGCGAGGCGAGATAGAGGAACCGGCCGCTCACGAAGCGCGGCAAGCCGGCGTTGGGCATCACCGAGATCGGAAGCTGGGTCTTGCGTCTCAGCCGCTGAACGATCTCGAGCAGCTTCTGCGGCCCCACGCTGCAGTTCGCGCCGAGCACGTTCACGCCCAGGTCCTGGGTGACGCGCACCACGTCCTCGGGATAGGCGCCGTAGAGGGTGCGCTCGTCCTCGGTGAAGGTCATCTCGGCGACCAGCGGCAGATCCGTGACCTGGCGCACCGCCTGGATGGCCACCTTCATCTCCTCGAGATCGGTCTGGGTCTCGATGATGAGGAGATCGACGCCGCCCTCCACGAGCCCCTCCACCTGCTCGACGTAGGCTTCCAGCGCCTCTTCCCGTGGGATCGTGCCGAGGGGCGCAACCGGCTTCCCCAGCGGCCCGATGGCGCCCGCGACGAAGACCGCCTCCCCCACCTCCTCGCGCGCGTTCCGGGCGAGCTGTGCCCCCGCGCGGTTCACGCGGCGCGCGTCCTGGCTCTCGCCGTGAGCAGCCAGGCGGACGCGGTTCGCGCCGAAGGTATTCGTCTCGATCAGCTCGGCGCCCGCGCGGATGTAGTCGCGATGGATGGACTGGACGAGGGCCGGCTCTTGGAGATTCAGGAGATCGAAGGAGCGGTCGAACGTGATGCCGCGCTCGTAGAGGAGCGTCCCCATCGCGCCGTCCGCCAGGACGACGCCTTCTGCGAGGCGCTTCAGGAAGGGGTTCATTTTCGCGCCCACACGACGAGGTCGAGCCCGGAGAGGGCGCGCCACGAGCTTCGCTTGCTCGCGCACTCGAGGGGCGCGAACATCTTGGCGAAGAGCCGCGTCAACCAGCCCGTCTTCGGCACGAGGAAGCTGGGAGCGGGATGCAGGTGGACCCCCGACATGTCCACGGTCCCGAAGCCCGCCTCCCGGAAGCGCTGGACCAGGTAGCGCGCCGTGTAGGCGCGCTCGAAGCCGTACTGGTGCGCGCGCCGCCGCAGGCGCTTGAGCGCGAGGTGCGCCTGATACCAGAAGTAGAGTTTGTTCGGCACCGTGGCCAGCACCGTCCCGCCTTGCCGCGCGACCCGTCGCATCTCCCGCAGCACGATGGCGACGTCCTCGTCGTGAAAGTGCTCGAGGACGCCCGCGTTCCAGACGAAATCGAACGATCCGTCGCGAAACGGAAGCGCGCGGATATCGGCGCGAACGAAGTCGGCGGTACGCCCCTCCCGCCGGTAGAGCTCGCGCCCCGCCAGAAGCCCGTTTCGGGACCAGTCCACGCCCGTGACATGGAGCCCACGCTCCGCGAGAGGAAGCGAGTCGTGCCCGGGTCCGCTTCCAACCTCCAGAGCGCGCGTGCCGGTTGGAGCCTGGTCTCGAAGCACCAGGCGCCGGTACGGCGCGATCGGGAATTGTTCGAACCATTCGCGCGTGATCGTTTCGCCCCAGGGCTCTTCCATCGGTGTGCCCATCGTACTATACTGGCCCGCTCGCTGTTCCATGAAATGGACTGGAGAACCCTCGTTCCATGAATGTTCTCGTCTTCGTGAAGCAAGTGCCCGACACCGAGACCCGCATCCAGTTGAACGGCGGCGCCATCGACACCGGCAGCGTGAAATGGGTCGCCAATCCCTATGACGAATTCGCGATCGAGGAAGCCCTCCGCATCCGCGAGCGATTGGGGCAGGGCAAGGTCACCGTGGTCAGTCTGGGTCCCGACCGGGTGAAGGAGGCCATCAAGTACGCGCTCTCGCTCGGGGCCGACGAAGGGGTGCACATCAAAGGGGATGGCGTGGCGCTGGGGGACCCGATCTCGGTCGCGACCGTCCTCGCCGCCGCCGCGAGGAAGATCGGTTTCGATCTGATCCTCACGGGAAAGCAGGGCGTGGATTTCGACTGGTCCCAGGCGGGAATCATGACCGCGGAGTTCCTGGATCTGCCGCATGTATCGGTCGTGGTGCATCTGGAGCTCGATCCCGCGGCCAAGAAGGGTAAGGCCAAGCGCGAGATCGAGGGAGGCGCCGAGATCGTGGAGTTTCAGCTGCCCGCCCTCCTCACGGCACAGAAGGGACTCAACGAGCCGCGTTACGCATCCCTCAAGGGCATCATGGGGGTGAAGAAGAAGACGATCCCCGAGTGGACCCTGGCGGATCTGGGCGTGGACCCGGCCTCCGTCGCCGAAAGCGCCGCGGCCATTCGATTCGTCGACTTCTCGCTTCCCCCGCCGCGCGCGGCGGGAAAGATCCTCGAAGGGGACGCGAGGGGGAACGCGCGCGACCTGGTGCGCTTGCTCCATGATGAAGCCAAGGTGATCTGATGGCGGCCACCTTCGCGGTTCTGGCGGAGACGAAAGACGGATCGGCTCGGAAGATCACTCTCGAGATGCTCGCCGAGGCCAAGCGCCTCGCGGAGGCGTCCGGCGGAGGATCGGCCGTCGCGATCGTGCTGGGGTCCTTGGGCTCCGCCGAGATGGAGAGGCTGGGCCGCCTCGGGGCCGACCGCGTCTGCCATGTCGAAGGAGCGGCCCTGGGCGCATACGCCTCGGAAGCCCAGACCGAAGCCGTGAGGCTCGCGCTGGAACGCGTCAAGCCCGAGGCGCTCTTCATCGGCGCCACATCGCAAGGGAAAGACCTGGCGCCGCGCATCGCCGCTAGACTTCGCGTCGGGCTGGCCTCGGATTGCGTCGAATTCGAGACCAAGGACGGGGCGCTCGTGGCCCGCCGGCCCATCTTCGCCGGAAAAGCGTTCGCCCGGGTCACCTGGAGCCAGGCCCGGCCGTGGATCGCCACGGTCCGCCCCAACACCTTCTCGCCGCGCGAGGAGGATCCCTCCCGAAAGGCCGAGGTGGAGCGGATCGCGCTCGGAGAAGTGAACGTTCGGACGCGCGCGACGGGCTTCGAGAAGTCCGAAGGGGAAATGCTGGACCTGACGGAGGCCAACATCATCGTCAGCGGCGGCCGGGCGATGCAGGGCCCCGAAAACTTCGAGATCCTTCGCCGCCTCTGCAAGGTGCTCGGGGCGACGCTCGGCGCCTCGAGGGCCGCGGTCGACGCCGGCTGGATCGACCACAGCCATCAGATCGGACAGACCGGGAAGGTGGTCAACCCGACGGTCTACTTCGCGATCGGCATCTCGGGAGCAATCCAGCACCTGGCGGGAATGTCCTCGTCCCGCATGATCGTGGCGATCAACAAGGACAAGGATGCGCCAATCTTCAAGATCGCGAACTACGGGATCGTCGGCGATCTCTACGAGATCGTTCCCATCCTCACCGAGGAGTTCGAAAAGGCGCTGCGCGAGTAGCGGCTCGCGTGGATCAGATCGAAGGCGTCTTCTTCACGCTGACGGCGTCGAGCATCGCGCCGTAACAGCCCGGGCTCAAGCTCCGGAACGTGAGGCGGGTCGACCCTGAGGCCGCGATCAGGGTGTAGCTGTACGACACCCACCCGGGATATCGCTTCGACCCGCCCGTCGTATCGAATCGGACCGTGTCGACCACGGCATCTCCCCAGCTCACCTCCAGTTGTTTGACCACCGGGGGTCCGTTCGGATTCCCCGCAAGCGCGAAACGAAGGTCGTAGGAAATCCCCGCCTTGGTCGAAAGGTCCTGGCAAATCGTCCCGGTGCCGCACGAACCGTCCATGTCCAGGGACTGGACGCCCTCCGCGGGGGACCAGACGCGCCCCGAGAGCTGGTCCACCGCTCCGGCGTCGATGGTCCACATGTCGAGCGGCTGCCCGGCCGAATAACTGTCGTATTCGAACGAGGTGATTCTCGGGTGCTCGAAGCCGCCGTCCTGGACGAGATTGGGCGTGCCGCCGGGCTGGTTGGGAAACGAGCGATTGGAGGAAGAGGCGCACCCCGTGAAGCATGAGGCGCAGCCTATCAGAAGAACGATCGAGAACGCGGAGTACCGGAAACGGACCATCAGACCCCGCGCGCCCGGACGCACTTGGCGGTTCCGGACGTCACCCGCTCCCCCGATTCGTCGTCGAATCCTTCGGCTTCCGCGGTGACGACCCTTCCTTTGTCCAGGACCAGCCGGCTTTCGAACCGGTACCGCTTCCCCGCCCGAACCGGCCGGATGAACCGCGTGTAGAGCTCCGCCGTGACGGCGCGGATGCCGAGCGCGTAGAGGAGCTGGATCATCACCTCGTCCATCAGCGTCCCGACCAGGCCGCCGTGGACGATGTCCTTGAAACCCTGGTGCTCCCGCCGCGGAGTCCAGTACGTCCGCATTCGCCCGTCCGGGAGCATCTCGAATTCGAGCTTCAGGCCGATCGGGTTCCTGGTCCCGCAGCAAAAACACATGCCGTCGTCCTCGACCGTTGGACGGGTTCGGGCGCTCATGACTTCCCGCGGGGCTTTTTCGCGGCGCGCGGCGCCGAGGTCGCGGGGCGCGGCGCCGAGGTTGCGGGGCGGGCCGGCTCGGAATGGGCGCGGCGACGCTGCGTGGCAGGCATGCCTTCCCGGTTCCATCGGGCGGCCAGGTCCTCCAGCACCTCGCCCACGTGTTGCACGACGCGCTCCCAGAATCGGGCGGCGAGGCGCGCGTCGAGACGGGGATCGCTGCGCTTTCCCCCGTAGTAAAGGAGGGAGCCGGGCGCCGGAAACGCGGTGACGGACTCCCGGTGCTCGAACGCGAGCGAGGGATCCCACCGGTCGGGAAACACCTGAGCGGGCGCGATGGCGAGCATTGCCGCCGTCTCGTCCACTCCCGCGTGGCCGCCCGGCGCGCCCAGCGATTCCTCGACGTAAGGCTTCATCTCGATCCACCAGTTGAACACGGCCACGAACACGCCCGTCTCCTCGTGCGCGCGACGCGTGGCCTCGCGGAGCGCCTCCGTGTTGCCGCCGTGGCCGTTCATCACGATCACGTTCTGGACCCCCTGATGCACCAGCGCGGCGATCACGGCGAGGACATACTCGGTGAACGCGGGAGCCGGCACGTGCGTGCCGCCCGCAAGGGCGCCCAGTACGCCAAGGCCCGCGATGCGTACTCCCGCTATCTCCAACTGAAGCCGGACGACTTCGACGGCCACTACGGGCTCGCGGAGTCGCTCAAGAACCTTGGCGACCGGGCCGGCGCGGTGAGGGAGTAC
>JBGPHU010000121.1:0-8280 GCA_041484545.1 Candidatus Eiseniibacteriota bacterium
GGTGCCGCCTCCAACCTTAACCTCTTGGCCAAACCAAGCTTTCCGTTTCATCCGACCGCGCAGCGTCCGGCGCCTGCCCCGCAGCTTTCGCGCTGCGGCGGGCTCGTGATCTTATCCAGCAAGGCGCTTTGCCCCGTGCTGGAAAGCCCCTGCTCGGCTATTTGACTCGATACGCTATGTCGCTCGTATCACGCTGTCGTCCCCGGGTCGCGCCAGGGCGACCAGGGCCACGAGCGACGCAAGCGTGAGCGAGGACCAGGCCGTGCAGAGATCGCTGAGGGATCGCGCGGTCGCCGGCAGGATCACAACGAGGGCGACGACCGCGAAGGCTGCGCCCGCGACGCGGTCACCGCGAAAGGCCCGTTCCGCCAGGACGACGAGCGGGAGGTAGAGGAGCGCGAAGTGAACCGTCCACGATCCGGGTGAGAGGAGGAGCATCGCAAGGGTTGCGCCCGCCCAGAGGGATGCCCAGGCCCGCATCCCTTCGGCGGTTGCAGTGTCGGTGCGCCCCGCTCGGCGCGCCAGGAGCGAGAGGAGGGACAGCACCGCCACTGCGAGGAGCGCCTCGATCCCCCTCGCGGCTCGTGCGCCCCACCGGAGCGAGGGCACCGCGTGCACGGTCTTCGTGGAGATCTCCGCCCCCCCGATCCATCGATCGGTCATTCCTCGAAGCGATTGGTTGTCCACTCGGCCCATGGAGAGATCGCCTGGCCTTGGCGGCGCCTCCCGCAGGAAGCCCCACCCCGCGCCGGGCGCCCGCCATTCCAATGCGACCGCGCTGACCGCCACCACTACGAGAGAAACGAGGAGCGTCGAGGCGGCCCATCGCCAGCGTCCTGAGAGTCCCGCGCCGATGATGGCGACCGCAGGCGTCGCCTTGAGAGCGACCCCACCGGCGAGCGCCGCCGCCGCACCCCCGGTCCGCCCTTGAGCCCATGCCGCGGCCGCGGCGAGGAGCGCAAAGAGGACCAAGACATTGCTATTTCCGAACTGGAGATCCATTCCTATGAGTCGCGCCCCGGCGACGAGCGCGATGATCTCGGGGCGACGCCATCCGGATCGTCCGCCCGCGCCGGCGAACGTCGTGAGCCCGATCCGCGCGAGCGGCACGCACCACGCCGCAGCCGCGAACTTGAGCCCGAACCAAACAAAACCGGCCGCGGGCGCCGAAAGCACGGGGAGAAGCCCGCAGGCCAGGACGAAGGGTGGGGGGTTCAGCACGCGTTCGGGGTGGATTGCGTAGGGATCGCCTCCAGCCCAGAGCGCCAAGCCGGCATGATAGTAAACCAGGAAGTCGCTTTTCGGCCCGACGAGCGTCCCGGCGTAGTGGAGACCGACGGCGGCGATGGGGAGGGCCCAGACGAGGGTCGGATGGCGTCGGATCGAGAAGAGAAACGCGATCGCCGCTGCGACGATGGCCACCACTAGGAGCCCGGCTTGCGGCGCCACGAGCGGTTCGAGCGCGGGGAGCCACTGCCATGCCCCGCCGTCGTCATTCCCCGCGGCCCTGTTGCCGAGGATAAGCAGCCCGTAGAGCGCGCCCCCAGCGCCGGTGTAGGCGAGGATTCCGAGGAGGGTAATTGAGGCGCCGCCCGCTCCGGGGCGGGGCACACCATTCCGCCGGGCGGGAAGAACCGTGACGCAGAGGAGTGCCGCGAGGAGGACGATCGCCGGCAGGAGTCGTTGTAGGGCGTTGCCTTCGAGTGCGCGACGAAGCGTCGACACACCGAAGGGCATTTCGCGAGCCAGACGCGTTTCCACGATGTTGAGTTCGGAACTCGCCGGCATCGCTTCCCACGTCCACTGCCGTTCCGATTCCGAACGGACCCGGAACGTAAAGTGAACGACGCGCGTCGCCTCGCGCGCGAAATCGAACGGCCGGAAGGAGACCACGTCGCGCGGCTCTGCGACGTCAGGGGCCGCGAAGGCCAGGCGCGCGATCTCTGAGGTCGGAGAGTTTGCTTCTGAGAGTTGGCCCCGCCGCACGACCACGGCGCGGGCGCGATAGCGGCCCGGCGAGAGGTGGATCGGCGCGCCGAGCGGGATTCGCCCCTCGCCCACCGAGGGGAAGGGGCCCGCCTCCCGGACCAGGACCTGCTCCTCACGGCCCCCGATCAGGAGGATGAGGAGCGTGGCGATCAGGGCGGCGCCGGAGGTCGTACGGGTTCGATCACGCCGCCGCTTGATTCGGCTAGAAGCATGGATCATGCGGGCAGTCTCGGGGGCGCCGTGGGATTAGTCAACCCGCGGAGGGCATCATCCTTGACGGGCCCTGCGCGATCCCCCAGATTCCGCTCCATGCTCGACACGCTCCGCCGGCCCGCGATGCCGCGGGCGTCGCTCGCCCGCGCGGCTCAGCTCTCTTTCCTCCTCCTTTTCGCGTCCCTTCCTTGGTCGATCGCACCGATGTCGATCGCGGCTACGCTCTGTATCACCCTGACGCTCGCGGTCGGAGCCGTCCGGCGAGACCTGAGTTGGCTCAGGACGCCGGTCTTGATTCCCGGACTCGGCTGGCTCCTCGCGCTCGGCATCGCCACGCTCGTGGGCCATGCGGGAATCTGGCACCCCATGACGAAGGCGCTCCTGATCTTCCTCGTCCCGGTGGTCGCCTATCACGCTCGGGGGGAGAAGGAGGGGCGCGCGGCGCTGGTGGTGCTTGCAGCCTCCGCCCTGATCGCGACTGTCTACGCCCTGCTCGACTTCTTCGCGCGCGGGGGAGCGTTCCCCGTGCGGGTCCGGGGAGCAGTGGGACATCCCCTGACATACGGGGGACAGATGCTCCTCATCACGTCGCTCGCCTTCGTCGTCGCAATGCGCGCGAGAGAGAAGCGCTGGCGGTTCGGAGCGCTGGGGCTCCTCCTCCTGCTCCTCGGCGCCTTGCTGGGGACCTACACGCGAAGTGCCTGGCTGGGGATGCTCGCCGCGGCGGCGGTCATTCTCGCCTTCACGCGGGCGCGGTGGTTCCTCGCCCTCGTGGCGGCCGTGGCGGTGGCCCTCATCGTTCTGCCGGCGGGATATCGGGAGCGCGCGCTCAGTTCCTTCGATCCCACCAGCAAGTGGAACGTGGAACGTGTCCACATGTGGGAGGCCGGCATCCGGATCTTCCGAGACCATCCGATCACCGGCGTCGGGCATCTCGATTTCGCGAAGGTCTACGATCAGTACAAGTCGCCCGACGCCCACGAGCGCCCGGGCCACCTCCATAGCGTCTGGTTCCACGTCGCTGCGACGATGGGGCTCATCGGCCTGGCGGCGATCGTGGCCCTCATCCTCGGCCTCTTCCGAGCGGCGGGCAGCAGTCTCCCAGCGCGATGGCGCGAGCGCGCCTCCCCCTCCGAGAGGGGGACATGGCTTCCGACGGCAATCCAGTTGGGCGTGGTCGCCGCGCTCGCCGGCTTCCTGGTCTCGGGTCTCTTCGAATGGAACTTCGGAGACGAGGAACTCGTCGATTTGCTCTACTCGCTGGTCGGACTCGCCTACGCCGCCCGGAGCTGGCCGCCGTGATCCCCGAGCAGCGGGCCGCTGCGACCGCCCAAGAGGGCGGGATGAGGTGGTGCGGCTCGGGTGCGGACTCATCTCCCTTTTCACGATTATTGCCGTGGGTGATTCTTGCGGGCTTAGTGCTTCGCGCTCTCTCGGCATTGCGCGCGCCAATCATCGAATCAGACGGCGCCTACTATGCGCAACTCGCGGACCGCTTGTTGCGAGGAGATTTCCACAACGGCATTAGCACGGTGTGGCCTCCCGCTTACCCCGCTCTGATCGCCGCGGTGGCGTGGATCCCCATGCGACTTGGAGTGGAGATCACGCCCCAGTTTCTCGAGGCTTGTGCGCGCGTCGTGTCGGTCGCGGCTGGTACTCTTCTCTTGTTTCCACTTCGCGCGGTAGCCTTGCGACTTCTCCCGCGCTCTCTCGCGGATGCCGCGTGCGTGTTGGCGGCGGCGCATCCCAGACTCATCCAATACTCCGGAGCGGCTCTCACGGAGTCGTTGTTCATGCTCGCGCTCGTGACTGCGGTCTGGGCCGCGATCGCCCGCCGGCCCTTCCTCTCCGGGATGGCGATGGGTATCGCTTACCTCACCCGGCCTGAGGGCGCTTTCCTCGCTGCCGTGCTCCTGACCGCATGCGCTTTTGCAGCGAGAGGTTTCCGTGCCAACGAGAATCCTTCGATCTCAGCGCAGCATGGCCGTTTGTTGCATGGCTCGTCATTCATGCGTTTCGGGTCCCAATTCATCCTCGGAGTCGCAATCCTAGCGGCACCGTATGCGACGTGGGTTTCATGTGAGATCGGACAACCATCGCTTGGCGAAAAGGGGGCCTACAATTTTTGGCGCACCTATCAGACCGAGTACGCGCGGGTCCTCCCCGAACCCGAGGGTCTTTCGGAGCGCGTTTCGGAGAGCCGCGAGCTTACCCACGCGATCCGACCTGTGCGCGTTCAGTTGGCCGAGTTCGTCCTCCTCTCTCCGAAGGTAGTTTTCGTTCGCAGCCTTGGCAATCTCGGTACGATCCTGATAAGTTCATTTCCGGTCGCCGCCTACCACCTGTTCTTCCTGCTTGCGCTCCTGGGCGTGCGTCGCTGGATGAGCAAGCCCTGGCTTCCTGTAATCGCCACGGTCACGTGTTTCCCGCTCCTCTATGCGCCCTTCAGCGTGGACCGCCGGTTCTTTGTCCCGAGCGTGCCCCTTCTGCTAATCATGTCGGCCGCTGGCTTGGGCATCGCTGTCGCCTGGCTTTCGCGTGTTCGTTCCCCACACCGCGACCCGCGTCAGGTCCTCTTGTTCTTGACGTTTCTCGTTGCTGCGCTGTATCTGGTTTATTCTGGGATTCGAAGCGCACCGATCGACGACGCACCGGAACATCGTACCGCGGGCGCCTGGCTTCGTGATCACTTCGAGGGAGGAGCCGGAGGCGGTCCGACTCGGAGAATGGTCGTCATGTCGCGAAAGCCATGGGTGGCCTACTATGCCCACGGCCTCATGGCGGAGCTTCCAGACGGGCCTATCGAAGATGTGCTGGACCACGCCCGAAGGAAGAACGTGGACTTTCTGGTGATTGACGAACGATTCGTGTCCACGAATCGGCCGCAACTGATCCCTCTTCTCGACCCGAGTCACGCACCCGCGCTTGCTGTCCTGCTCAGGATCGAACGGCCCCGTCCGATCGTCATCTATGACCTTGGGGCACAACGTGAGCACAGCACCCACCGTGTAGGGGAAACCCCGCTTGACCCGAGGCATCCAGCCTCCTCACAATTTTGAGCATCGCTCCCGCGTAATCTGCTTCGGGATTAGCCCTCAAGATCCAGCCCGTCCGGGCGATCACTCCTGGGGACAGCGCCACACGTCACCAGCGAGGAATCCCATGGCCGTTCGCCGCTTTCTGTCCGTCCTTCTTGGACTTCTCGCGATTCTGGTCCTCGCGGCCATACTCTGGGCTCCCTTCCTTAGCCTTTTCCCGGGCGCCAAGGTGGAAGCCTTCGGTGGGGTCGCCCGCTTCCGGCTCCTGGGAGCCGGTGTGTTCGTGGCGGTCCTCCTCGTGCGGTTCCTGATCCGCCCTCCCCGCAAACCGTCCCGGCGAAGCATTCTCTGGGGTGAGTACGCGAGCGCGACGGGCGGGACCGTGACCGAGGAGCTGCGGCGGTTTGGTCCCATGGGATGGACCGGCGGGACAACGGTGCGATGGAACTGTCGCGGTGTTCCCGTGACGCTGTCAACGTCCACGTCCACGGATAGGGACCGAAACCAGTTCACGCAGCTCGTGGCCGAGGTTCGATTGGCGCGAGGGTTCCAATTCCACATCGTGCGCGAGAGCCTGATCGCGAAGGTGTTCTTCTCCACGCAGCTCTGGAACGTCGCTCTCAAGGCTGTGAAGGAAAAGGAGGGCGAAGCTTCGATGGGGATGGGGGGCGTGTCCTCCGCGGCAGTCGCCGACCGCCTGGCGTTCATGGCCGACAAGGAAATCCTGATCGGGGAGCCGAAGTTCGACGACGCGTTTTTCGTGAAGAGCGACACGCCGGCGCTCGCCCGCGAATTCTTCAACGATGCGGGGGTGTCGTCCTCGCTCTACGCCATCGGCGGAAGCTTCAAGGGCTGGCAGCTCACCTTGATGTCACGCGGCCCGGCTGGGGATTATCAACTGACGCTCTCGCTCCCGGGAGCCATGCTTAAATCCCAAGGGCTCGACCTGAGCCGGCAACTCCTCGAGGCCTCCATCCGCTGTTTTGCCGATCGCGGCATGCTCGCCGCGTCGAAGTCACGCGCGGCCTAGGCCGCGCGGCTTCTCCTCCGACTTCCCGCTGCCAAGAATCCGAGAATCGTTATGCCGTTCATGGTATCCTCCAGCTCTCACCCGGCTCTACATCCTGCGCTGACCAGAGTGTCGTCTTATCTTTACCCGTCTCATGAATCTCTTGAACGGTTTACACGTTTTGTTGGAATTGGCGCCGGGACCATAAGGCTCCGAGGGCACTGTCAAATTTTGCGACACGGTATTCCCACGTAATGTAGCTTCGTAAGTTCATAAGTTCCGGAGGCGATCAGGACATTGAAGGAGATGGCACGTTGTCTGCACAGCGCGTGGCGTGGAATATCACGAACGACCACGCACCCGTTCCACCTTGCCAAGAGAGGGCAAATGATGAAATCGCTGCGGATGTGTGCCGTGCTGGCGGTCGTCGCGATCGCGACGCTGTCGGGGCCCCAAACTGCCAGGAGCGAGCCGGGGGGTCTGCACCTGAACATCACCCCCTTCGGCGGCTACGCAACTTGGGCCAAGGATGTGAACCTCGATAACAAGCCCATGTTCGGTGGGCGTGTCGGTCTCGGGTTCGGCCGGCACCTCGGAATCGAGGGTTACTACAGCTGGATGAAGACGCACACCAATTACGGAAGCGGGGACTCGCTTTTCGTCGTCTCCCCAGCGAGTTTGTCGGCGCCTTCCGATCAGAGCATCAAGGGCTATGGAGCCGACCTTACCTTGAATCTGTTCCCGTCGATTGCCTTCAATCCGTATGTGCTCGGCGGATGGCACGAAGAGAAGATCGAGTCGGACGTCTCGAGCGAGCAAACGTTCAAGAACGGCCTCGAGTTCGGCGGCGGAGTCAAGCTCGGCCTCGGCCGGAAGGTTGCGCTGCGGGCCGAGATCCGCGACAAGCTCTGGAAGTTCGATTCGCCGCCCGCTCCCGATCCTCCCGGCAACAAGAATGTGTCGAACCTCTTCTATAGCGGCGGCATCCAGCTCACCCTCGGCGGCTCCGCTCACAATGGCGACGAGGACAAGGACGGCGTCAAGGACAAGGACGACAAGTGTCCCGGCACGCCGCGCGGCGCCCAGGTGGATGCATCGGGTTGCCCGCTGGATTCCGACGGTGACCACGTTCCGGACGGCATCGACCAGTGTCCCAACACACCCGCGGGCGCCACGGTGGACGTGCGCGGTTGCCCGACCGACGCGGACGCTGACGGCGTTCCGGACGGCATCGATCAGTGCCCGGGCACTCCCGCCGGTACGGTCGTGGATGCGCGCGGATGTGCGCTGGATTCGGATAATGACGGCGTTCAGGACGGCGCAGACAAGTGCCCGAACACACCGGTTGGCGCGAAGGTCGATGCGACCGGTTGCCACGTGGATTCCGACAACGACGGCGTTCCGGACGGCATCGATCAGTGCCCCGGCACGCCTGCGGGAACGAAGGTCGACGCACGCGGATGCGCGGTCGACTCGGATGGCGATGGGGTCAACGACGACAAGGATCTCTGCCCGAACACGCTTCCGAACGTGAAGGTGGACTCGGACGGATGCCCCATCGAATTGAACGAAAAGGAAACGGAGCTCTTGGACAAGGGTCGGATCACCACGCGCGAGATCCATTTCGAGACCGCGAAGTGGGACATCCTTCCGGAGTCACGGCCGGTGCTGGACGACATCGGCAAGATCCTCATCCAGTGGCCGCGGCTCAAGATCGAAATCGGCGGACATGCCGACGCGCGCGGGTCCGATGCGTACAACCTGGACCTCACGCAGAAGCGGGCGCAGGGGGTGCTGGACTACCTGCTCCAGAACTTCCCGCAGATCAATCGCGAGCAGTACGAAGCGAAGGGCTACGGGGAGAGCAAGCCGGTCGCGTCCAACAAGACCATCGAGGGCATGGCGAAGAACCGCCGTGTGGAATTCAAGGTGATGAACGTGGAGGAGCTGACGAAGGAACGCGAGCGTCGGCGCCTCTTGCATAAAGGGGAGTAGCGGAGTTAGACCGCGGCTCCCTCAGGGCGGGAGAGA
>JBGPHU010000122.1:0-8254 GCA_041484545.1 Candidatus Eiseniibacteriota bacterium
CACGCGGAACCGGCCGCCCGCGAGGACTTCCGGTGGTTTCAGGAGGACCCCGAGGGCCCCGCGGTCCTGCTCGCGACCGAGGGCCACGACCTCCGAATAGTCGATCTGCAGCCCGCCTTTCGTCGGATTCTCGCTGGGGACGCCTTCTACACGCTCCAGCGGAACCGCTACTTCCGGAAAGGCGACTCGCTCGTGACCGATCTCGGGCCGGTTGCGGCGTTCCTGAGCTACGCCTCCGGCCGTGAGGCCGAGACGCTCGGGAAACCCTCCGCCCTCCTCTTCGATTCGGTCGCAAGCCAAGCCGGCGTGCGCCGCGACGAGATCGCGATGGTGGGAGACGACGCGGAGTTCGATGTGTCCGCGAGCGTGGCGCTGGGCATGGGGGGCATTCTCGTGCGGACGGGAAAATTCCGCGCGGAGGACGCCACGCGCTTCACGCCGCCTCCGACCGCCGTTCTCGCCAGCGTTGCCGACCTGCCGGGGTGGCTCCTCGGAACGAACGTCTCCTGATCGCAGGCGATTACGACCGCGGTATGCACTGCCTCGCGAACGCGCGCACGCATCGCGCGAGGATCGCTGCGGATAGCGCGATATTTCGTCCGCACGGTGCACGCGTCGCGTCACGAGCGACCATCACTTCTCCCAATCTCTGCGTTGATCCCGTAGAAAAAAATACGGATTCGATCTCGGATCGAACGAATTCACTTGCATCACGCGAGACGCGCGGCGCGATTCATTCGCGATCGCGAAAAAACTTTCGCGGAATCGTTTTTGCCTCTTCCCTTCCACGGTCGTGAGCGTGTATTCATGGAGCGTCTCGACGACGTGAAGCCGACGCGGTGAATCGAACCAAGGTGTCCCCCTCCGATTCCACGTGCGGGGCCCTTTCGTGTTCCACCGCGGGGTAAACGCCGCGCTGGAACGGGTGGAGCGGGAGAAAGAAGTGGCGGTGGTGAAATCCAGCGCGGCGTTCGCCCGAGGCGCCACACCCGGTGCGGCGCCCGCCGACACGGCGCCCGCATTGCATCCTCCCTCTCCCGTGCTAGATTCCAGCCCGATGAACGAGCCCGGCTTCCCCCTGGAGCGACCGCATGTGGCGGCCCTCGACCAGATCCTAGGGAAGCCCTTCCATGTCCTGGACGACGGCCTGGTGCGCGTCATCGACTACATGGGATCGGACGAGTCGATCGTCCAGGCCGCGCGCGTGTCCTATGGCGCCGGCACCAAGCGCATCCACGAGGACCGGGGCCTGATCCGCTATCTCATGCGCCACCGGCACACAACGCCGTTCGAGATGTGCGAGATCAAGCTCCACGTGCGCGTGCCCATGGACTGCTGGCGGCAGTGGATCCGACACCGCACGGCATGCCTGGCAGAGGGTACCCGGATCTATTTCGACCTCCCGGGCGGGCTGCGTCGGAGGGGGAATCAGCTCTTCACCCTCACAGTCGAGGAACTCTGGAGGCGGTTTCAGCCAACCCAAAACAACACCCGGCCCGACAAGCAGCGCAATCCGTTTTTCCGGCGAGACCGGGTCCGGGAGATGCGGTTGCGCCAGGTCGACGAGTCTAACCTCCGACTCCAGCACACCCGTATCCTCAACGTGTACAAGAACGGGCCGAAACCCGTATTCCGGATGACCCTCACGGATGGCAAGCAGATCGAGGCCACCGCCGACCACCGCTTCCTGTTCGGCAGCGGCTGGCAATCGCTCGCGGAAGCCACGGGCCTACGAGAGGAGAATGGCAGAGGGATCTGGAACTCTGCGGACCATTTCCTCTATGTCAATGGCGAGCAGACCCTCGTTCCCGCGCTGTATCGGGACCGCGAATGGCTCGATGAACAGTACAACGTGCACCTCCGATCCATCGACGACCTCGCGGCGGAGTGCGGGGTCAGTTATCACGCGATTCGAAAATGGCTCCGCAAACATGGTATTCAGCACACGAAGGGCGGTCGGTCGAAGACGCCCTGGAATCAGGGCCTGCGATATCGCCTGGGCAGCCGTCCCCCGACCGGGGAATTTCTGGCCGCGAACCGAGAAAGCCGCTCTGGGGAAGCCTCGAATTTCTGGAGAGGCGGCACGTCGAGCGATCGTTCCGGAATCGGCCGGTGGGCGACGCAGACGGCCCACAGGATCCACGCTCGGAACGGATGGACATGTCAGCTGTGCCATTCAAGGGCCGGGGAGCTGCACTGCCACCACATCGTGCCGGTTTGGGCGGACCCGTCGCGGGCACGGGATCTGGAGAACCTGACCACTCTATGCGGTACCTGCCACAGGTCGATCGCAGGGCGCGAGCTGGATTACGTGGAGCGATTGGGCGGGCCGCCCCGAAAGGCCGAATGGATTCGGCGCCCGCGTGTGCCTTGGAACAAACTTCTCGTGGCGAAACTGGTTCGTATCGAGGAATTCGAGTACATCGGGGAGCGTGAAACCTACGACCTCGAAGTCGAGGGTCCGTATCACAATTTTGTCGCGAACGGGATCATCACCCACAATTCCGTGAACGAATATTCCACGCGCTATTCGGTCGCCATCGATTCGGCCCAGAAGACGGCGCCCGGTGAATGGCGGCTCCAATCGCAGAAGAACAGGCAGGGGAGCGAGGAGTATCTCGATCCCGCGCGCGGCGCGAAGCTCTCGGAGAAAGAGGCCGAGCTGCACGCGCTCACGCGGAAAGTTTACGAGGAGCGCCTGGCCGAGGGGATCTCGCGCGAGCAGGCCCGGAAGGACCTGCCGCTATCGACCTATACCGAGGCCTACTGGAAGACCAACCTCCACAACCTGCTCCACTTCCTGAGGCTCCGGATGGACCCGCATGCCCAGGAGGAGATCCGGGACTACGCCGACGTCATCGGCAAGGAAATCGTGGGCCGATGGTGTCCGATCACGTGGGAGGCGTTCCTGGACTACTCCATGAACGCGCTGGAGCTTTCCGCCACGGAAGCGAGCGTGATCGCGGCGGTGGCCGCGTCGGACACGGCCAAGGCGGTGGAGATCGCGAAGGCGGCGGGGATGCTGAACCAGGTCGACGGACGGCTGGCGAAAAACCGGGAGCGCGAGGAGCTGGAAGCGAAGCTGAGCCGGCTCAATCTCCCGGCGCCCTGGGAGACGTGAGTGCCGGCGCGCGCCTCAATCCTCCCGTAACCGGTAGCCGACGCCGGGCTCGTTGAGGAGATAACGCGGGCGGGCGGGATCCCGCTCGAGCTTGTGCCGCAGCTGCGCCATGTAGACGCGCAAGTAGTGTTTCTGCTGCGTGTAACCGGGCCCCCAGACCTGGCGTAGCAGCGTCTCGTGGGTCAGCACCCGGCCGGGATGCCGGGCCAGCGCGACGAGCAGCTTGTATTCGATCGGCGTGAGGCGAACCTCGGCGCCGTCCCGGAGAATCCGGCGGCGGGTGAAGTCGATCGAGAGACCGCCGACCTCGATCACCCCCTGCTCCACATTCCCGCCGGGGCTCGCTCCACGCCTCAGCGCGACCCTCAGGCGCGCCAGGAATTCCCCGATGCCGAAGGGCTTCGTGACGTAGTCGTCGGCGCCCAGATCGAGCGCTGCGACCTTGTCCCGCTCCTGACCGCGCGCCGAGAGCACCACGATGGGAACCGTGGACCATTCCCGAAGCCTGCGGGTCACTTCGAGCCCGTCCATGTCGGGCAGTCCCAGATCCAGCACGACCACGTCCGGCGACCGGGTCGCGGCCTGGCGCAATCCCTCCTCGCCTGTGGCAGCTTCGACGAAACGGTAGCCATGGCTCGTGAGCGACGCGCGCAGGAATCGGAGAATCTGCGTCTCGTCTTCGATCACGAGTACGAGGGCGGGCACGGACGGCTTGTCCGGCGCCGCCGGCGAGGAGGACCCGCGATCGTCCGCGGAGGCCTGACTCACGTCTCCGGCCTCGTTGCCTCGGCCGCGGCCGCCTCGGGCTCGATCCTGGGAGGCTCGCCCTCGAGAGGCAGCGTGAACCGGAAGGAGGCCCCGCCTCCCTCGCGGTTCGCCGCGGTCATGGAGCCCCCGTGCGCCTCCACGATGCCACGAGCGATCGTCAGGCCCAGTCCAATCCCGTCCGGCCGGTTGGCCTCGCGCGCGCGATAGAACTTCTCGAAGACGCGCTGCTCTTCGCCGGGCGGCAGCCCGGGCCCGCGGTCCTGGATCTCGATCGCGATCTCTTTCTCCCTCGCTTCCGCCCGGATCTCGATGGGTGTCCCCGGGGGCGTGTACTTGATCGCGTTCTCGATGAGGTTGTAGATCGCCTGCTCGATCAGGACCTCGTCCAGGGGCACGAGCCCCAGGCCGGTCGGCAGCTTCACATCGACCTGCCGTCCCTGAAGACGCGGTCGCAGCCGCTCCAGCGCGGCGCCGATCACCTCCTCGACCGATTGCCACTCCTTGCTCAGGCGCAAAGCGCCTGACTCCAGCCGCGACATGTCGAGCAGATTCGAGACGAGCCGGTTCATGCGGCCGGCCTCGTCCGCGATCGATTCCACGAGCTCGCGGCGGGTTTCCTGCGTGAGTGTTCCGCGAGGCTCGAGCAGGCTGCTCGCGGCGCCGGTGATGGCGGCCAGCGGCGTTCGCAGATCGTGCGAAACCGAGCTCAAGAGCGTCGTGCGCAGGTGCTCCGCCTCGATCTGGATGCGCGCGCCCTCGGCCTGCGCCGCCAGCTCCGCGCGCTCCACCGCCAGAGCCGTCTGGCTGGCGAAGGTCTCGAGGAGCCGGAACTGGTCCGGGCGCAGGAGAAAGCGGATGCTGGCGGGACGGATGCCCAGAACGCCGGTCGGCCCGCGCGAGCCCCGGAGCGGGACGTGGAGAGCCTGGGCGGCCGGGAGCGTCTGGGTGCCCAGGCCGGCCGGCTCTCCGCGGTCGAAGACCCACTGCGCCACGCCGTGGTCGTGGTCCCCCGTGCCCAGGAGGGAGGCGTCCCCCGCCCGGATCCGGACGCGGCCGGTCGCGTCCGGCAGAAGAACCACCGCCCGCGCCAGGAACACGTTCTCCACGGCATTGATGGCCGCTTTCAATATGTCCTCGACGTTCTTGGAATCGGCCAGCACGCGACTCAGCTTGTAGAGCGCGGCCGTGCGCCGCTCGCGTTCCCGCGCAGCCCGCGCCTGCTCCCTTAGGCGCGCGGCCATCGTGCTGATGACGAGCGCGGCGGAGAGCATGACCCCGAACGTGATCAGGTATTCGGTGTCGCCCACGGCAAACGTCAGATGCGGTGGCACGAAGAAGAAGTCGAATGCCGCAACGCTCACGACGGAGGCCATTACAGCGGGGCCTCGCCCGAACCGGACGGCCACGAGCATAACCCCCAGCAGATACACCATGATCAGGTTCGCGGGGGCGAAGTGGCGATGCATGAGCCAGGCGACTCCCGTGCAGACGGCGATGGTGACGAGCGAGCGCACGTAGTCCGGCCGGGCCATGGGCTCCGCGGGAGCGGCGCGAGGCTTCGCCCTCGACTCGCCCGCCTCGCCGTGAAGGACGAACACATCGACGTCGCCGCTTTCCCGGACGAGGGAGCTTGCGAGGGAGCCGAAGAGAATCTCCTTCCACCGGGCGCGTGAGGGCTTGCCGATCACGATCCGGGACACGTTGTTCTCCCTCGCGTAGGCCAGGACCTCGTCGCTGATCCGAAGCCCGCTCAGGACGGCCGTGTCGGCGCCCAGCTCCTCGGCGAACAGCAGCACGTCGCTCAGGTACTCGCGCTCCTGCGGCGATTCGCGCGCCTTGCCCAGGCGTTCCACGTACATCGCGGTCCACGGCACCTTGAGGCTGGCCGCCATGCGGCGCGCCGCGCGGACGAGCCGCGGCGCCGTCTCGGGGTTCCCGATGCACACCATGAGACGCCCGCCGGCCGGGTGGACCCGATCCGCCTCGTGCAGCCGGCGGTAGGATTCCATCTGCGCGTCGACCCGCTCCGCGGTTCGCCGGAGCGCCAGCTCGCGGAGCGCGATGAGATTGCCCTTGCGGAAGAAATTCTCGAGCGACCGCTCGATCTGCGGCGCCACGTAGACCTTGCCCTCCTTGAGACGCTGGAGGAGGTCGTCCGGCGGGAGGTCCACGATCTCGATCTCGTCGGCGCGGTCGATGATGGAATCGGGCACGGTCTCGCGGACGAGCACGCCCGTGATCTCCGCCACGGCGTCCCAGAGGCTTTCCACGTGTTGCACGTTGAGCGTCGTGTAGACGTCGATGCCGGAGGCGAGAAGCTCCTCGATATCCTGCCAGCGCTTGGTGTGGCGGGACCCCGGGGCGTTGGTGTGGGCCAGCTCGTCGAGGAGGAGGAGGCCCGGTTTCCGGGCGAGCGCACGATCGAGGTCGAACTCGCGGAGGACCGCTCCGCGATACTCCATCTCGCGAAGCGGCAGCGTCTCGAGGCCATCGAGGAGGGCGGCCGTTTCCGGCCGCCCGTGCGTCTCGACAACTCCCGCGACGACCCCGACTCCCGCGCGCCGCCGCTCGTGCGCTTCCACCAGCATGGCGTAGGTCTTCCCCACGCCCGCCGCGGCGCCAAAGAAGATCTTCAGCTTGCCCTGGGAGGCCTTGGCTTCTTCCTCTCGGATGCGCGCGAGAATGACTTCTGGATCGCGGCCCGGGACGTGCATGGGTTCCCTCGAAATCGGCGCTGGTGGACGGCCCCATCCCTCAGAGAGCCGATACTAGTACATCCGGACGGGGTGAGCAGGCGCCGTCGGTGGCGCACCGGTCAGCCTCTGCCTCAGTAGATCCGAATCGGCAGGATGATCATCGGCAGACCGTGGAACGCGAGGCGCCTCTGGAGAGCCGGGCAAGTCTGGTTGTGAAGCCAGCGCACGAGCGCGCTTTCCTTCTGAAAGGCAAGCTGGCCACCAAATGTGACGGAACGCGGATAATCCTTGCTCGCCTCGAGGGCGAGCGCCTCCAGCTCATCCACGATGTCGGTCCCGATCGCGTAACGGTACTCTGCAGGGATCCCGAGTTTCCGAGCGAAATCGACGTACTTCTGCAGCTCGGCTCTGGTGCCTCGTCGGAGCTCTTCGATTTCGTCCGCGCCTTTGAATCGCCCCGAATCGATCGCGCCCACCGAAATGAACACGATCTGTTTGAACAGATTCGGGAAGATGCGGAATTGGTTCAAGAGCGAATGGATCCCGATCCCGCCGAACTTCGTGACCGTGAGGATCGCGGTCTGTGCGTTGCGCTGCATCGGCGCGAACGTCGGCTCGCTTCGAGGGAGCGGAACCGTCGTCAGCGTGTCATCGAGCCGCTCCAGGCTCTGTGCGGTGCGGACATAATGGCGACGGATTCCGAGACACGCCATGCAGAAGAGCGCCGTTACAAGAAGGGTGGCCCAACCCCCCTCGGCGAATTTGAACGAAACCGTGCCCACGAGGAGGAGCGTGGTCACCAGGAAGCCCGTCCCGCTGAGGATCAGCGGTCCAAGCCAGGGCCTACCTTCCCGCCTGAGGTGCAGCGCGTCCCGGCACATTCCTAGCTGAGAGAGCGAAAAAGTCAGAAACACGTTGATGCTGTAAAGGACGACCAAGGTCTGGACCAGGCCTTTGGTCACCCACAGAACAACGAACGAGGCGGCCGTAATCAACCAGATCCCGTTTGCGCTTACGAGCCGCTCGGAAAGGTTCGCGAAGCGCGACGGTACCCAGCGATCGAGGGCCATGTTCGCCAGGACTCGAGGTCCGTCCAAATATCCCGTTTGAGCAGCGATGAGTAGAAGCGCGCCTGCCGAGGAGACGGTAATTGCGGTCAACAGCTCAACCCAGTGGTTTCCCGGAGGGAGGAGTTGTCCGAATACCGCGGACCAGAGAACGGCATTCAGTGTTCTCCCTGGAACGGGGTGTACTTGGTAGAGGAGATAGGCGAAGAGAATGCCCCCGGCCACCACCGCGAGAGAGATGGCCATGTACGCCATCGTGGTTCTCGCGGTTTTCACCTTCGGCTCGCGGAGAATGGGAACACCGTTGCTTACTGCCTCGATCCCGGTGTAGGTGCCCCCACCCAGCGTAAACGCACGGAACAACAGCAAGAGCAGCGGAATCCAACCCGACTGCTGTACTGCCGAGAATGATTGTTCTCTCAACTGGTGAATCTCGGCGGGAATCTGGCCCACACGTAAGACGACGGCGATCGCCAAAGCTCCTACGTGGCTCACCAGGAAGACCAGGAAAATCGGGGTCACCATGGTGACAGACTCCTTCACACCTCGCAGATTCATCACCGTGAGCACGGCGAGAAGACCAAACGTGAATGGAAGTCTCC
>JBGPHU010000123.1:0-8089 GCA_041484545.1 Candidatus Eiseniibacteriota bacterium
AACCGCAGCTTAGCCCGACCGGGGGGAGTGGGGATGAACATCAAGCGAGTGCTGCAGAAGATGGTGGAGCTCAAGGCTTCCGACCTGCACGTCAAGGTGGGCACGAAGCCGACCGCGCGCCAGAACGGAAGCCTCGTGACGCTCGACGAGCCGCCTCCGAGCCAGGCGGACCTGGAAGCGATCGTCGATCAGATCCTGACGCCGAAGCAGAAGAAGACCTTCGAGGACACGAGGGAAGTGGACTTCGCCTTCGGCGTGACCGGCCTCTCGCGCTTCCGGACCAACTTCTACCAGCAGCGCGGAACCATCGCGATGGTCTTCCGGCAGGTGCCGGCGACGATCCCGTCCTTCGAGGAGCTGAACCTCCCGCCGACCATCGAGGAGATCGCGACCCGCCCACGCGGACTCGTGCTCGTGTGCGGCACCGTGGGGAGCGGCAAGTCCACCACGCTCGCGGCCATGATCGACTCCGTGAATCGGACGATCGCGAAGAACGTCATCACGATCGAGGACCCGGTCGAGTTTCTCTACCGGGACAAGAAGTGCACCATCTCCCAGCGCGAGGTCGGTCTGGACACGGCCTCCTTCACCGAGGGCTTGAAGCACATCCTGCGTCAGGATCCCGACGTCATCCTGATCGGCGAGATCCGCGACGCCGACACGATGCAGACCGCCCTCATGGCGGCCGACACCGGGCACTTAGTGCTCTCCACGCTCCACACGACGGACGCGCCGCAGACGATCAACCGCATCCTTTCGTTCTTCCCGCCGCACCAGCACGAGGAGACGAGGTACATGCTCTCCGCCACGCTCCAGGCGGTGATCGCGCTCCGGCTCATGCCCCGCTCGGACCAGGCGGGCCGGATTCCCGCGGCCGAGGTCATGATCGCGACCGCCACGATCCGCGAGTACCTGCTCGATCCCGTGAAGACGTCGCTGATCAAGGGCGCGATCCAGGAGGGCGTTTCCCAGTACGGCATGCAGACCTTCGACCAGGCGATCATGAAGCATCACACCGAGGGGAAGATCAGCCTCGAGACGGCGCTCCGCTACTGCTCCAATCCGACCGAGTTCGAGCTTCGCGTGAAAGGCATTCACGCGACGTCGGACGAGTCCTGGAAGCCGTTCGAGAACACAGAGAATCTCGTCTAGCCGAATGTTCAAGAAGATCCTGGTCGCCAACCGCGGCGAGATCGCGTTGCGCATCATCCGCGCGGCGCGGGAGCTCGGAATCGAGACGGTGGCCGTCTACTCCGAGGCGGACCGGGATTCGCTTCACGTGCGGCTCGCGGACGAGGCGGTCTGCATCGGGCCGGCGCCTTCCGCGGCCAGCTATCTCCACATGGCGCGGATCATCAGCGCCGCCGAGATCACCGGTGTCGACGCGATCCATCCGGGCTACGGATTTCTATCCGAGAACGCCCACTTCGCGGAAGTGTGCGAGTCGTGCAACATCCGCTTCATCGGCCCGACCTCGGAGATGATCCGGCTCATGGGGGACAAGGCGGTCGCGCGGAAGACGATGGTGAAGGCAGGCGTGCCGGTGACGCCGGGAAGCGAGGGCACCCTCGAATCGTCCGACGAGGCGGCCGGCGTGGCCAGGGAGCTGGGCTACCCGGTGATCATCAAGGCCGCCGCCGGGGGCGGCGGGAAGGGAATGCGCGTCGCCACCGACGAGTCCTCGCTCCGGAACGGGATCCGCACGGCCCAGGCGGAGGCGGAGGCCAACTTCGGGAACGGGGCGGTCTACCTCGAGCGGTACGTCGAGAAGCCGCGGCACATCGAGTTCCAGGTCATCGGCGACAAGCACGGAAACCTGATTCATCTGGGTGAGCGCGAATGCTCCATCCAGCGGCGGCACCAGAAGCTGATCGAGGAATCGCCGAGCGTCGCGCTCGACGACGAGCTGCGCACGAAGATGGGCTCGGCCGCGGTGGCCGGGGCCCGATCGATCGGATACGAGAGCTGCGGGACGATCGAGTTCCTGCTGGGTCAGGATCGCAGCTTCTATTTCATGGAGATGAACACGCGCATCCAGGTGGAGCACCCCGTGACCGAAGAGGTGACCGGCTACGATCTCATCAAGGCCCAGATCGCGGTGGCCGCCGGAGAGGCCCTCCCCTGGAAGCAGGACGAGGTGCGCCTCCGCGGGCACGCGCTCGAGTGCCGCGTGAACGCCGAGAAGGCGGACCACAATTTCCAGCCCTCGCCGGGGAAGGTGACCTATTTCCATGGCCCCGGGGGGCCCGGCGTCCGCGTGGACAGCCATCTCTATTCGGGGTACACCGTCCCGCCGCACTACGATTCCATGGTGGCCAAGATCATCACGTGGGGGCGCGATCGCATGGAATCGATCGTGCGGATGCGGCGGGCGCTGGAGGAGACGGTGGTCGAGGGCATCGACACGACGATTCCGCTCCACCTGCGCATTCTCAAGGACCCCGCGTTTCTCCGGGGTGAGATCCACACCGGATACCTCGACGAATTCCTGTCGGCCGAGCCCGCGACCCAATGAAACGAATCGATCTCTACGTCATTCCGTCCGAGCTGGAGCGCGCGTCCCCGGACTCCAGGCAGATCGCGGTCGTGGACGTGCTCCGCTCCTCCACCAGCATCGCGACGGCGCTCCTGAACGGGGCCGTGAAGATCATTCCGGTGAAGACGGTCGAGGAGGCGACGCGCCTCCACGAGACGCTGGATCCCAAGACGAGTCTCCTGTGCGGAGAACGCGAAGGGCGGAAGGTGAGCGGCTTCGCCCTGGGGAATTCCCCCCGGGAATACACGCGCAAGAAGGTGAACGGCGCCACGCTGATCTTCGCTTCCACGAACCTGAGCCCGCTCATGGCGGGCCCGCTGGCGGGGCGCGACCAGATCCTTCTCGGTTACGTGAACCTGAGCGCCGTCCAGAAGGCGGTCACGGCCGCGCATTCGGATCTGGCGATCGTGTGCGCGGGACGGAACGGACGGTTCTCGCTCGAGGACACGGCCTGCGCGGGCGCCTTGATCCGGCGCCTCGCGGATGCGTCGCCTGATCTCGAACTGAACGACGCGGCGGCGTACGCGCGCGATTTCGACGTCGCCCACGGAGCCGATCCCGCCGACATCTTGCGAAGGAGCGAGCACGGCCGCTATCTGGAGGGGCTGGGGTTCGAGGAGGACCTTCCGGTCTGCGCCGCGGTGGACACCGTTCCCCTCGTTCCGTTCCTGAAGGAAGGGCGCATCATGGCGCCCGCGGGGACGGCTCCGGTGGCGGCGAAGAAGTAGCGCCAGCTCCAACCGAGCGACACAGCGTGCCGCCTGGCCCGCGCCGCCCCTACAACCCCCGCCGCGCCCGGCGCAGCAACTCCAGCCCCAGGATGCCGAACACGATGTTCCCGAGCCACGCCCCGAGCACCGGCGGGAGCGTTCCGCTGTGGCCGAGCGCCTGCCCGGTGCGGATGATCGCGTAGTAGACGAAGCTGATGAACACCGCGAGGCCGAAGCTGATGGCCAGCCCGCCTCGGCGGACCCGGATGGCGAGCGCGGTTCCGATCAGGACCACGATGAGGTTGGTCAGCGGGAAGCTGACCTTGAGGTAGAGCTCCACGAGGTATTTCTGCACGCGGCTCCCGCTCTGGCGGAGCCGCTGGATGTACTTCTCCAGCTCCCAGTACGAGAGCGCCTTCGGGTCCTCCTCGGCCTTCTCGAAGCTCTCGGGGCCCTCCTTGAGTCCCGGGATCACGAGCTCGGTGAAGTGGGCCGCGTGCTCCCCTTCGCGGTCGAACCGGCGCACGAATCCCTGGTGGAACACCCAGCGCCCCTTCTCCCAGGTGGCCGACTCCGCGTCGATGCGCCCGTTCAGCGTGTGCTGCCGGATCTCCTGGATCACCACCTCGCGCATGGTCTTCTCGGGAATGTTGTAGCTCCGGATCAGGAACGTCCGCCCGTCGGTGCCGAGATACGCGAGGTTCGTGCGCAGCGTGGCCCCCTCGAGATTTTCACGCTTGATGTCGCCGTGGTAGATCCTGTTCCGGGCGGCATTCAGCCGGGGCATGACGGTTTCGTTGGCCACGAACACGGCCGCGGAAACGAAGAGCGCGAACAGGAAGAGCGGCATGACGATCCGCATCAGCCCGATCCCGGCGGCCTGCATCGCGGTGAGCTCGTTGTGACGCCCGACCTGGCCCAGCGCGAGAAGGCAGGAGAGAAGCATCGACATGGGAAGCACCATCGTCACGATACTGGGGATGGAGACCAGGTAGAAGTGGACCACGACCGGCAACGGGACCTTGTTGTCCAGAAAGGAATCCAGCTTCTCGAACAGGTCCACGACGATGAAGATGGCGACGAAGAATACGAGCCCCATGAGGAGCGCCAGGAGCTGCTCCCGGAGCAGGTAGCGGTCGAGGCGTCTCATGCCCCGGGCATCCGGGGTGCTAAGGGAACGCGGCGGGGGCGGCGCGGGGGCCTGCGGATGATCTCGGCGGCCTGGAGGGTGAGGACGAGCCCGATCAGCCCGATCACGGCGTTCGGGGTCCACATGGCGAGCGCCGGGTTCAGGAATCGCCGGTCGGCCAGCTCCTCGCCCCCGGCGAGGCAGAGGTAATAGAAGACGAAGAAGAGTATCGAGATGAAGGCGACCCCGATGCCGCTCTTGCGAGCCCGGATGCCCAGGGGGGCTCCGACGAGCACGAACACGATGCACGCGGCTGGAATGGAGAATTTCTTCTGGACCTCGACGTCGAGGCTGTTGATCCGCCGGTCGAGCGCGTCCACCTCGATCTGCCGCATCTGGATCATGTCCATCGTGACCGGGTTGATGAAGAGCCCCGCCGGCCTTCCGCGAGGCAGCGCCACCGGCGGGCGGACGGGCGAGATGGTCCGGAGGAAGCTCCGGATTACCCCCCACGCGCCGCGCGGCGGCTGATGGGGCACCGCGGCCTTCAGAAAGTCGTCGTAGGTCCGGAATCCGGCCTTGTGAATCAGGGTGTCCCGGGCGGCCGTGGACGCGGCCAACTCCTTCATTAGATTATGGATCTGGCCCTGCATCATGCCGAGACTCATTTCCCGGTCCCCTCGGGCGCTCGAATCAGACCTCTCCAGATCGGCGCCGGCGTTCCGAATATTGATGATGTGGGTCTTGAACATGAGCCGCCGGTAGATCCGCTCCTGGTCGTTGGGCGGCATCTCGTGGATCTCGCCGTCATGGAGCTCCAGGGTCACCACGCGGCCGTCCGGCGAGCTGTGGAAGACGCCCCAGTCCGCGAGGATGGTTGTCGGCCGCGCGCTCGAGTTGAGCTGGTAGATCTTCACGCCCCGGATCTCGTTCGTCCGGTTGTTCACCTTCTCCACGAAGATGTTGTAGCCCTCGAATCCGTCGATGAACACGCCTTCGCTGATCTGGGTGGTGGGCCGCTTCCGGCTCACGTCCACCATGAGGTTCGCGAGCGCGTGGTTCGTCTCGGGAAGGATGTGATTGTTGAAGAGCACGAGCCCGACTGCCAGGATGGCCGCGGCGAAGAGCGGGGCGCCGATGATCCGGAGCAGATTGATCCCGTTGGCCCGCATGGCCGCGATCTCGCCGTCCTGCGCCAGGCGGCCGAACGTCGCCAGCGCGGCGATCAGGACGGCGCAGGGCACGGCCAGGGCCAGCATCCAGCCCATGGACAAAGCGAACAGCTCGAGCACGATTCCGGCCGAAATCCCCTTGCCGATGGCCAGATCGACCAGGTCGAAGAGGAAGTCCAGCGTGAGCAGGAAAACAACGACGCTGAAGCCGATTACGAACGGGAAGAGATGCTCGCGCAGGACGTACCGTTCGAGTATTCTCATATGGCCCTACCTTTTAACACATTTCAGGCCGAACCGCCGCCCGATCCAGGGGTTCACTGGTTTACGTGACGGGACCCAAGGACCCGGTCTGACCTTATTGATCCCAGAGCGACCGTCGCATTCATGATTCAAAACCCCAAGTGGAGCATCATTCTCTGCCTCTGCATCGTCTTGGCGGCCGCCCTGCCGTCCGCCGCGGCCGTCGCGGCCGCCCTGCCGTCCCGTGGGGCCTCCAAGGCAGTGCCCTGGCGGTACCACTCCCAGACCGATCCTTTCTTCGGCGATAGCCTGGGGGGCGGCCACAGCGCCCTTCCCCCGGGGTGGCTCATGAATCGCATGGATCCTTTCGGGGCCATGGTGCCCGCGGTGCGGGACCCCGACGTTGCCTTCGATCCCACCATCGGCCGGATCAGCGAGAGCTACACCCAGGGCGGCGTCGAGATGCGCCCCCCCATGGTCGCGGATCTCGACCAGTATTCGACGCTCCTCACCACCCGTACGGTTCGAAGGCTGTGGCGCGCCGGCTCCCGCGAGAGCCGCTCGGTCGCGCGCGGGACGGCGAAGAAGCCCCAGGGCCTATTCCACTACGCGATTCCCATCCAGCTCCCCACGTTCACGCGCGGGTTTCTCGGCGACGCGCAGCCCAACATCGACGTGTCCGGCAGCGAGACCATCACGCTGAGCGGCGTGAGCGATTGGACGGTCCGTCCTCAGGGATTGCCCGACGCCGAGCACAAGCGCCCGAGCGCCTTCCCGTCGCTCGAGATGAAGCAGGATCTGCAAGTAAACCTCACCGGCTCGATCGGCGACAAGATCAAGGTGGACGTGGACCAGTCGAGCAACGTCCAGACCTCGCTCGACAACAAGGTGAAGCTCCGGTACGAAGGGGACGAGGACGACATGATCAAGTCGATCGACCTCGGGAACACGAACCTCTCCCTGCAGGGGGCTTCCATCCGGCAGGAGGGGCTCTTCGGCGTCAAGACCGTGGCCAAGCTCGGCAACGTGGACGTGGTCACGATCGTGAGCAAGCAGGAAGGGAAGAGCGAGACCGCGCGCTTCACCCCGTCGGGCGAAAAGCGCCAAGTCTTCATCAGCGACATGGACTACATCAAGCGCCAGTTTTACTTCATCAGCAATCACCAGATGGTCTGGGACCGCCGAACTCTCAAAGTCTTTCGAGACGACGGGAACGGGACCAACAATGCGGGCAATACCGCTGCCGGCATCGTCCGTCTCGACGCAACCCGTGACAGCAGCGATACCAATCCGCAATTCACCGGAACCTTCGACATCCTGACTCAGGGGACCGACTACGACGTCATCTTCCCCTACGTGGTCACGACGCCGGGCGTGCCGCAGGGGACCGAGATTCCGGTCATCAAGTTTAGGTATCCCCTGACCGTGAACGACATCGTCGGCGTTTCCTATGTCGAAACGACGCCGGCAGGCCCGGATTCGATCGGGGACCCGAACCTCCCCGCCAATCCGGCCCGGAAAAAGCCAGAAAAGACGATCCTCCTCCAGATGATCAAGCCGGACGCGAACCTGGTTACCGTGCTACCCGGAGGCGGCTTCGATCCCGCGAACCTTTGGTATCCGGTTGTGGCTTACGAGCTGCGCAACTTCTACGACCTCACCGCCAGGAACATCGCCCGAGAAACCCTGGTCCTCAAAGTGCGGCAGCGCCAGGCCGGACAGGCTGTGGATCCCGAGGCGATCGGGGACACACCGTTGATCGTAGCCTTGGGACTGGACCAGCAGGGCACACAGGCGGGCACCATTCCGGACGGGCGGGTGGACGATCAGTTTCTCGATGTGGAGAACGGGATCGTCTTCTTCCCCGACCTTCACCCGTTCTCTCCCGGGTGCGGGCCCTTTCCCGGTTTCCTCGTCTGCCAGGACAACACCAGCCGGAACATCCTGTTCGCGGACTCGACCCGGATGAATCCGAACGTCTACTACACCAAGACTCCCGACCCAACGAATCAGTCGCGCTACTACATCGACGCCCAGTTCAAGAGCAGCCAGCAGGGGTATTTCATCGGCCGGTTCAATATCCTGGAAAATTCCGAGCAGGTGAAGGTGGACAATGCCCTCCAGAAGAAGGGAAGCGACTACAACATCGACTACGACACCGGGCAGATCACGTTCACCCGTCCGCCCGGCCCCGACGCGGTGATCTCGGTGGACTACTCCTTCGCGCCCGGAGTGAGCCAGGTCCAGCGGACTCTGATGGGGTTCTCCACGTCCTATAGCCCGAGCGCCGACCTGAGCG
>JBGPHU010000124.1:0-7894 GCA_041484545.1 Candidatus Eiseniibacteriota bacterium
ATCGGGGTCCACGATCCCGCAGTCAATACGAATTCGTCGCCACCCATTTCCCCCCTCGTCGTAAGCGCCGCCACCACATTTGTTTGCATCACCTTCCAGCCTGTGACTTCCGCCTCCCAGACGAACGCGCCTCCTCGCTCTATGACGAGTCGCGTCATCGTGGCGACGAGTTGTTGTGGGATTAGGTGCGCGTCGAGCGGATAGAGCACCCCGCCCAGGACATCGAAGTCAACGTCGGGTTCGAGCGCCGCGACGCCCTTCGCGTCCAGCGCCTCGGCCGGCATTCCGAGTTCCCGCGACCTCGCGGCCAACGCCCGCTCCTCCTCGAAGGCGCGTTCGGTGCGGAGCAGGAGCAGAAGTCCCTCCCGCGTGAGTCCGAAGGAGTTCCCGGTGCGCGCTGCCAGATCCTCGTACAGGGCGCGGCTGGCGAGATTCAGGTCGCGCAACAGCGGGGCCGCGCGGCGGGCCCGTTCCCGGGTCGACATGCGCCAGAACCGGATCCCCCAGGCGACCAGCTCCGGGTCGAGACGCGGATGCACGTAAAACGGGCTCTCCGGATCTCCCATCCACGAGAGCGCCTTCCGGACGATCCCAGGAGCGGCGAGAGGCACGAAGTGGCTCGGCGAGATGAACCCCGCGTTCCCCAGCGAGCAGGAGTCGTGATCCGGCGCCCCGCGCTCGAGGACCGTCACGCGGTGGCCGCGCTCGAGGAGGTAATAAGCGGAGGCCAGCCCGATGATCCCCGCGCCGCATATGACCACATGCCGCCCGCCGGTCACCATCGCTGAAGCTCCGCCGGCGCCGCGGCCAGCCTTCCCGCATCGAGCGTCAGCACCGGGCAATAGAGCCCGAGCCGCTCGCGGCGCCACCAGGCGCCGGTCGCGCGCCGCGCGGACGGATCCGTGAAGCGGTATCGATAGACGACCGCACGCACGTATCGCGGCGGGGTTCCGGGAAACGGGTTCGCGCCGAGGAGCCGCAGAACCGGCTCCGAATTCCGGAGCAGTCTGTCGCAGAATTCCAGAAGCCAGCTCTGGCTCCGGAAATCGCCGAGCGCGGCGAACCACATTTGCCAATCCAGGCGCGGCTGGTGCGGCGCCACGAGCCCCGGACGCCGCGCCGGGTCTCCGGGTTTGTATCGGAACTCATAAGGCATCCAGGTCACTCCGTCCCTGCTCCCCTCGATCAGGATCTCGGGCCGCTCCTTGGTCATGACCGCGAAGAGCCCGTATTGATTCACCGTGCGAAACGGCGAAGCCGCCAGGTACGCGCGCGGCAGCGGACCGAGCCACGATAAGGGCGCGCCCACTGCGAAGAAAAGCGGAACGAGGCTCAGGAGAAAGATACCTCCGAGCGCCGGGCGACGGATCCAGAGGGGCCATTCGCCCGAGCCTCTGCCGGCGCCCGCGGCTTCCACCCCGCGCAGCCGATCCGCCAGGGCACGCGGCCACACGCCGTCATCGAGGAGAAGGACGCAGAGCGCCAGAGTGAGCAGGTTGAAGAAGCCATAGTTCCCGGTCGCGGCGATGAGGAGCTGATTCGCCGCGATGATGCCCGCGGCGGCGAAGCGCGCCCTGCGCGGCGCGAAGATCAGGAACGGCACGAGCCCCTCGACGGCAAACGTGGCGGCGGCGGATGCGCACTGGAACCCGAGGGGAAGCTGATGGGCGTACCACGCGAGCCCGGTCGGCAACGGCTGCGTCTCGTAGTGGTACCGGAGCGCCGTCAGGTCGCGCCAGGAGCGGTCCCCGCTCATGAGCTTCACCGCCGCCGAGGCGAAGAGCAGCCGGAAGAGGAGCCACCGCAGACTGCGCACCGCCCCGCGCCCCGGGTTCGCGCCCCGGGGGCGCCATCGCAGGGACCAGGGAACCAGAAACGTCGCGAGGAAGGCGGTCTCGAGCAGGAGCCCGTCCCACTGAAACCACAGGAACTCCCCGGAGACGGTGGCGAGAGAAAGATAGACCGCCCAGATTCCCAGGAGACAGAGCGGAGGAGCGAATCCGATCGCGAGCGCCGCGGCGAGCGCTACGCCCAAGGCACAGAGCCCCGAAAGGAACCAGTCCGCGGAGGAGATCCAGCACAAAGTCGGAGCAGCCCAGTACCGGCCAGGCCCCTCGGGCGCGTGGGCTCGCAGGGCCGCCGTGGCGGGTAGAATCCCGCCGCTCCCGATCAGGCCGCCGAGCTGGGACCAGAGCGACACGAAGGCGATCGCGAAAACCAGCGCGAGCAGGATCAGGAAGAGCCTGCACGTGACCGCCTCGCCCGGAGGGATCACGTGCGCTCCCCACAGCGAGTCGGTCACACGGGAGAAAAACGTCCGGTGCCCGGCGATGATTCGGTAGCCCGTTTCGCTCAGCGCCTTGAACCCGGGAATGTTCCGGTAGGCCCAGAGCCAGCCGCCACGTCCGGGAACCAGGGCAAGCGCGCGAAAGACGGCTTCGGCGCCGCGCGATCTTCTCCCATCCGCCTCGATCAGATAGACGGCCTCGGCGAACGAGGAGGCGGGAATCTCGGGAAAACGCGACCCCACATCCTGGGAGGGCGCGTAGGCCGCGCGGTCGCCGATGACTCGCTCCCAGCGCGCGATCCATCGCTTGCAGAACCCGCACGTCCCGTCGTACACGAGGAGCGGCTTCTCGGACACGAACTCGGCTCGCTCCACAGCTCCCCCGCGGGATCCACGTCGGGCTACAGGCTCTCAGGAAGCGGTACCATAATATGCGGCGGTCTGAAGGCGAAGGGTTTCGAGTCCCGCATGCTCTGGAGAGATCGATCGGGGCATCGCGCGGCCATGAAAAAGACCCCGGGGATTTCTCCCCGGGGCCGAGGCGTTCGGACCAAACCGTTCAGCCTTCCACGGGCTCCCTGCTGGCGCGGCGGGCGCGGGTCTTGACGAGAATCTTCTCTTCGATCCTCGGCGCGACATCCAGCAATTCCCGCGTCATCGCGATGAGATGTTCGGGATCGCAGGGTTTCTCCAAGAAGGCGTTCACTCCAAGCATCCGGATCTTGTCCTTGTATTCCCTGTCTTCGAGGCCCGTCATCACGATGACCGGGACGTTTCCCGTGTGCGGCGCCTTCCGGAGCGCCTTCAGCACCGAGAATCCACCCCCGCCCGGAACCAAGAGGTCCAGAAGCACGATGTTGGGCTCGAAGAGATCGATGGCTCTGAGACCTTCCGGCGCGGTCGTAACGGAACGCACCTCGAATCCTGACCCGGCGAACCGCACCGTGAGGCCCAAGGCGACGTCTTCATTGTCTTCCACGATGAGAATTTTCTTTCGCATGAGTTTGCTCCCCGGTGCGGGCATGGCTCTATGAGCGGATCCCGATGATCCCCGCCCTGCCTTGCCGGGTAAAAGCAAGATCTGTGCTCGGTATCAGCTTGGAACTCAGGACAACTACTTACAGGGCCAAGGGTTGTAAGGACAAGGCATTGCAGACTCCGTCGCAGGTCGGGCCCTACCCGACTTCGGGTACCCGTTCAAAATCCCATACGGCGGCAGGCATTCTGCACGTTTCCGGGTTTCGGTCACTTATCGAACACGTGAAGTTGCCACAGATCGCGGCTGCGGGTGTGCATGAGTGGGAGCATCGCAATCCTTCCTGTCCTTCCGATCGACCTCTCGAGATATCGCATTTCCTGAAAATTCGCGCGCACGTCTTCGTCCGCGGGGATTTCGATCCCCGCGGCGCGGGCGATCAGGACACCCTTGGCCCGAAGCGACAGCTCGAGGTGAATGCGGAGCAGACACAGCATGTCCGCCACGACGAGACCCGGGAAGCGGTTCAGCGAACAGAGGTAGGCGCCGACCGGTGTGTCTTCGATCCGGCCAGTCTCGATGATCTCCAGCAGTTCCACGTCCGTGTCGAGCCCCACGCCCAACCAGTCACGCGTGGCCTTGTCGCTTCGGTCGAACACGACCTTGACGAGGAGCGGCATCGTGACGAGGACGAGCGCCGTGGTGACCAGCGGGTTCAGGATGACGTGGTTGAAGAGCGCGTGCGCCGTCGACGCGAGCGCGACCCCGGGCAGGACGAGGAGGAGCGATTGGGAGCGGCGGCGATCCGCCAGCGATTTCGCCAGAATACCGACGATTGCGGTCCCGGATCCGTGCATCACCGCGGTGCCCAGCCCCCGGACGATCCAGAGCCCCAGCCCCGTGTTGCCCGTCGCGCCCGCGAAATAGAGGTTTTCCGCGACGGCAAACCCGGTCCCGACCGCGAAGCCCAGGATCCCCGCGTCCACCATGAAGCCGACCCGCGCCGAACGGATCAGAAAGACCAAGTAGGCCGCCTTGACGCTCTCCTCGAGCACCGGAGCCACGTACCATCGCAGGACCGAATCGTCGAGGTGCGATCGGAGGAGGAACCGGCTCGCGAGGAAGCAGATTCCGGCCGCCGCGGCGCCCGCCGTGAGCGCGCTCATGACAGCGCTCCGGGACACGAGCTTGTAGCTGTCCATGAGGATCAGCGCGACGAGAAAGAGGAGGACCGGAACGATTCCGAGGAGGAGGATCGGGGAGGACCACGCGCCGCCTATCACAGGATCTTGAGCGAGACCATCCACTCGTCGCTGGCACGCCGGCTTTTCCCGAAGGCACGCGCGTAGCCCCAGGAAAGCGTGAGCTGCTGCTGGACCAGAACGGTGAGACGCAGGTCCGACTGCAGGCCGAGGGTGCCTGCCGTAACGCGATCGGCCGAGCGGTCGATGTTCGTGACAATCCCCCCTCCGAAAAGCGACGTCCGCACCCACGACGCGTAAAAGGCGGGCGTGCCGATGCCCCGAAATCGAATCGGAGGAAGGTTCCAGTCGAGCAGGGTCTTCGCGAAATTGGTGCCCGCGATCTCGTCCAGCTCTACTCCCGGGAAGGAATCGTAGTCCCGGTACCGCCTCGGGTCCTGATAGTCCACCCAATTGTTCCCGAAGCCGCCGAAGTAGAAGTTGGCGAAGGGATCGCCGGGATCACCGGGCGAGTATCCGGCCGAGGAGCGAAGCCATAGTGAAGAATAACGGAGGGGAAGCGGGGCGCCGACGTCGAATGTCCCGTACCCGAGCGGAAACCCACGCCATGCCGCGTTTCCGGCCTGATCGTACCGGACCAGGTTCGTCGTCGCGTTCAGGAGCCACTTGGTTCCCTTCTCCGAGTCCACCGCGCCGAGCGAGGCCCGGGTATCCCGGAACTGAACCTGGGCATTCCAGGTCACGAGCTCGTTGAAGCCCGAGGCGGTCTCCACGTTCTGCGCGTCCGGAAGAGCCTCCAGCCCGCGGTAGCCTGTCAGGGCCGTCGTAAGCTCGAACGTCCGCGGCGGATCGACGAACAGGCGGCGCTTCAGCGTTACCCCCGCCGAGTAGCCCTTGCGGCTTACCTTGGTGGGTCCGACGAGATCGTAAAAGCTCGCGCTGTTCCACTTCCCACGAAAGGTCCAGTCCGTGTGGCGATAGGTTGCGGCGAGATGCACGCGTTCGTCGCGGGCAAGCTCCCGGGTGGGAGAGTAGCTCGCGGCGAGGTTGAGCTCGCCGACGCCGGCCGGGTCCGAGAAGTCGGCTCGCAGGCCGTACGCGGCCACGTCCTTGTAGCCCTCGATCATCGGATAGATCGAGGCAAGGCCCATCTCCTTGAAGGCGCGGTAGGGACCGTTGTACTGGGTCAAGGAATCGATGTTCACGCTGGCCGGCGACGGCGCGATCCAGCTCCTCACGATGGGATGCTTCTCCGAGATCACTTCCCCGAGGAATGTGATCGCGCTCACGTCGGTGATCGGCCTGGGATCGATGACCGAGGGGACGAATCCCTGCCCCGTGTAGCGGAACACGAGGAGCGAGTCGCGTAAGACCGGCAGAGGCCGGAAGAATCCGGTCTCCCCATTCGTTACCACGCTCATCGAGTCCCCGGCGAAGCTCCAGCGGAAGATGTTCGATACGCCGGTGTAGTAGGAGCTTCCGTAGAGACTCTTGCCGTCTGGACTGAATACAAAGCTCGCGGGAACCGACGCGCCGAAGTCGTGCAGGGTCGTGGACGTGGTGTCTCCCCGGAGCAAGGTCTCTGTGCGCCACGTCCGGAGCGACTGGCGCCCGCTGATCTCGGCAATGGAGCCGGAGAGGAGCTGCCCATCCGGCGAGATGTCGATGTCGTACATGTCATATCCGAAGGGCCACGAGTAGACCTGATTCCAATCGTTGTAAGGAAACGGCATGCGGACCAGGGTGGAGATCCCGTTGAAATGCCGAATGCCCCAGAGGGAGCGATCGCGCGCGTTGAACACCAGGTCGCCGATGCGGGCGTCCTTGATGAGAATGCGGGACCGCCCTGTGGCCGGGTCGAGGGAGCAGAGGTCGCGCCACTCATCGTTGTCGGTCGTGTAGAACAGCGTCTTGGTCGCGCGATCGTAGGCCAGTGAACAGACGAAATAGATCGCAGGCCCCTTCACGTCGCGAATCCGGCGAATCGGCCCCCCGTCGAGGGGGATGGCCGCAATGGAGGCGACCTCGCCGGGATAATCGACCCCGGCGTAGATCGTGCGCGACGTCGAATCGAAAGCGGCGCGCGAGACCGAGCCCAGCGCGTGGCTCGAGAGATCGCGATAGGGCGTTGTCGGGTGGAGCCGGATGGAATCCAGATTGGCCTTCTGGAAACCGCGCTCCCAATGAACCCAGTCCCTCCATGCATCACCGAGCGGGAGCCCGTAGACCTTATGGAACTGGGACGCGAAGTACGCCTTGCTCCCCGGCGGACGTGAAACCCACCGGATCAGGCTCTCCGGCGAATAGCGATAGGCGAGGTAGCTCAGGAACCGAGTGCCGTACAGGTAAGAGTTCGCTCCGACCTGAAAATCAATCTTGGTGCCCTCTGCCTCGAGGCCGAGCGGATCGTAGAAGCGGCTCTTATCGCGAACCATGGAGCGGAACACCATCTCGTCGTAAGGCCCCTGAGCGCGCCCGATTCCTCCCGCCATCCACGTCTCCAGGAATACGGCAATTCCCTCGTGATACCAGCGCGGCGCCGAGCGGCGCGGCACGCACAGGTATTCGTAGACGATGGTCTCGGGGTGCTCGCTGGTCTCGCGCACCTTCCCGTGGAACAGGCCGCGGAAGAAATTGTCGCTCCCGGCGGACTGATCCAGCGCGACCACGTGGACGACCTCGTGGTTCATGGTGAAGCTGATCCGCTCATTCGAGGGGCCGGTCTCGTACGCGAAATTCTGCGGCTCGATGTGCACCACCATGCTGTTCCTGGGATTGACCCAGACGCCCGCGTTGCCAAAGTCGGAGATGTCGTCGAGAATGACGTTCACCCGCTCCGACGGCGTGTAGTGAAACAATCGCTCGTGGAATCGCATCGAGTTCTCGAAACAGCGGGAGGCATATGGAGCGAGGAACGAGAGGGAGCCTGGGTCGTAGATGAGTCGGAGGTCGTGGGTTTCCACCGTAGCGAACTGCGCGAGGCAGACGATCGGGAGAACAGAAGCCAGGGCGGCCGTTCCGACCGCCCGGACCAGGGTTCCCAGAGTCATCGGAGTCTCAGCCGGCGAAACGACGAGAAGACCCCGGGTTGCCCCGGGGTCTCCCCATCTTCGTTGTTATCGGGATCGACGTTACTCTCCGGAAGCCTCGCTCACGACCTTCTGCGCGTCGGGCAGGCTCGCGAGCTTCTGGAACTGATCGTTTGCGACCAGCTGGAGGAAGCCCCGGTTCTGAACCAGGTTCAGGAAGTCGTGGTTCTGGATGAGCTGGTTGAACTCGGGATGCGACTTGCCGAAGTTCTTCATGCTGTCCGGATTGGGAAGAACGATCCGGCGCTGAGCATCCGGGTTCGGCAGCGTCACCTGACGCGTGGCATCCGGGTTCGGCAGAACATTCCGGCGTTGAGCATCCGGGTTCGGCAGCGTCACC
>JBGPHU010000125.1:0-7617 GCA_041484545.1 Candidatus Eiseniibacteriota bacterium
GGGAACATCCATCTGGCCGCCGGAACATTGGAGCCACTTGGCACGTCTTCGGCGACGGTCAGCGCCAGCGACGGTTCGCTGAGCGATTCCAAGAGCTTCACGATCACGGTCACCCCGACGAATCATGCGCCGGTGCTGGCACAGCCCGCGAACATGACCGTTGACGAAGGAACCACGGCGAATCAGCCGTTGAACGCCACGGATTCCGACGGAGACGCGCTCACGTTCAGCAAGGCGTCCGGACCGACCTATGCAACGGTGACCACGACCTCGCCTGGAACGGGAACGGCGACGGGGAATCTCAACCTGGCGCCCGGATTCTCGGATGCCGGGACCGCGTCGGTTTCGATTCTGGTGAGTGACCTTTCGCTCACGGACAGCAAGTCGCTGACGGTCACGGTGAACAACGTGAACCGCGCGCCGGTGCTTGCGCAGCCCGCAGACATGACGGTGAACGAGAACGCGACGGCCGATCAGGCGCTTACGGCGACCGATGCGGACGGCGACGCTCTGACGTTCTCCAAGGTCTCGGGTCCGACGTTCGAAACCGTCACGGGGAGCAACGTGCACCTGGCGCCCGGATACTCGGATGCCGGGACGTACGCCTCGACGGTCAGCGTCAGTGATGGATCGGCGAGCAACAGCAAGTCGTTCGCCATCACAGTGAACAACGTCGATCGTGGGCCGGTACTCGCCGCGATCGCGAATCAGACAGTGGCTGAGGGAACCACGGCGGATGTGTCGGTAAGCGCGACGGACGCGGACGGCGACGTGATTACGTTGTCGGCCACGCTCCCGGCGTTCGCCGCACTGACGTCGGCTCCCGCGGCCGGCACGGTGACCGGAAACATCCACATCGCGCCTAATTTCGGCGATGCTGGAACGTATTCGGCTTCGGTGACCGCGTCTTCGGGTTCGCCAGTACTGACGGACTCGAAGAGCTTCACGATTACGGTTACCACCGGGGCGAATCGTCCGCCGGTGCTGGCTCAGCCGGGCAACATGACCGTGGATGAGGGCATGACGGCGGATCAGACGCTGAACGCGACCGATCCGGACGGCAACGCACTCACGTTCTCGAAGACCACCGGACCGTTCTTCCTGACGGTCACGACGATCTCACCGGGGACGGGAACGGCTACGGGGAATGCTAACCTGGCGCCCGGATTCTCGGACGCGGGTGTGTACACAGCCGTGGTTCGTGTGACGGACACTGCTGGGGCAACCGACCAGAAGTCGTTCAGCATCACGGTCAACAACGTCAACCGCGCTCCTGTCGCGAACGCGGGCGGTCCGTACACCGGAACGATCGGTGTGCCGGTGACCTTCAATGGCACCGGTTCCACGGATCCGGATGGCGACACCCTGACGTACGCGTGGGACTTTGGGGACACGGGGACCGGAAGCGGTTCGACCCCGAACCATGCCTATGCGGTGGCAGGAAGCTATCCGGTTAGCTTGACGGTGACGGACAGTGGCGCGCCGCCTCTCAGCAACACGGCGACGACCACCGCTACGATCACCAACGAGCTGCCGGCAAGGGTCTTCACGGTGGGTGGTAACGGAACGATCCGTCTCGCGTCTGGCAAGCCGAAGTCCTGCTTCCAGGTCGAGCCGATCGGCGCCGACTACACCAACGCCGATGCGATCCTGACCTCAATCACGGCCACGTACGGCTCGGTGACGGTTGCCTCCGATCCGACCAAGACCTCGATCGACGGGGACAAGGACGGCAACGGGATTACGGAGATCACGACCTGCTTCACGAAGGCCAATCTCCGGATTCTGTTCGCCGGTCTGCCGTCCGGCCATAACTTGGTAGCGGTCCACATCAAGGGCATGCTGGCCAATGGAAGCACCTTTGGCGGCGATGACACGGTCGATGTGGTCAGCAATGGGTCGTTCGTGGCAGCAATGTCTTCGGTTTCGCCGAACCCGCTCAATCCTGTGTCGAAACTCTACTTCGCGACGTCGAAGCCCGGCAGCGTGAGAGTGGACATGTTCGATCTGCAGGGCCGTCTGGTCAGAACCATTCAGGGTTCGACCTACATGGTGGCGGGTGACCACGAGATGTTGATCGACGGCCGCGGCCAGAGCGGTGAGAAGCTGGCCTCCGGCGTCTACTTCGTCCGTGGGGAGACGGCGGATGGGACCTTCAAGAACACGATCACGATCTTGAAGTAGTCCGTCCGCAGCAAAGCAGCACGCAGTGAGGCCTCCGGGGCCGCGGTGGAAACGCCGCGGCCCCGAGCCTTTTTCAGCTCTCGCGTGTGCTACATTGGCGTCGTGTCCCTCTACAAGCGCTACGGGAAGCGCGCTCTGGATCTCTCCCTGGGCTCGATCGCGTTCGTGGCCGCGGTACCCGTGATCGCGCTCGCGGCCTTGGCCATCAAGCTCGACTCGCCCGGCCCCGTGTTCCACCGCGCGGTCCGCGTGGGACGCGGCGGGCGCAAGTTCACGTTCCTGAAATTGCGCTCGATGCGGGTCGGGGCCGAGGAGCTTCGGGGGCTGCTCCTCCATCTCAACCAGGCCCAGGGGCCCGCCTTCAAGCTCCACAGCGATCCGCGCGTGACGCGGGTGGGCCGCTGGCTCAGGAAGCTCAGCTTGGACGAGCTGCCCCAGCTTCTCCACGTGCTGCAGGGAACCATGAGCCTGGTCGGTCCCCGCCCTCCGTTTCCCGAGGAGATGGAGCGCTACGAGCCCTGGATGCTGCGCCGCCTGTCGGTCACACCGGGGCTCACGTGCCTCTGGCAGGTCCGGGGCCGGAGCGATCTGGGCTTCGAGGAGTGGATGAGGCTCGATCTCGAGTACGTCGATCGCCAGTCCTTCCGGCTGGACCTCATGATCCTCGCCCTCACGCTGCCGGCGGTGCTCTCCGCCCGGGGCGCGTATTGACGAGGGTCGAGCGCCGGCTCGAGGAGGAACGCCAGGTCCGCCCGTCGCGTGGATCCGGCCTCTTGGCCGTTGCCGCGCCGCGAGGCGTGTGGTACCCGTAGCCCATGCGCATCCACGCGGTGATCCTGGCGGGCGGGCGGGGCGAGCGCTTCTGGCCGCTCTCGCGGCGGTCGAGGCCCAAGCAGTTCCTTCCGCTTCTCGGCGAGCGCTCCATGCTCGAGCACACCCTCGACCGCATCCGTGGCCTGGTCGAGCCGCGGGACACGTGGATCGTCACGGCGCGCGATCTCAAGAAGGAGGCGGAGTCGCTCGCCACCGGGGTTCCGCCCGCGCAGGTGATCGGCGAGCCGGTCGGCAGGAACACCGCGCCGGCGATCGGGCTCGCGGCCTGGTGGATCCAGGACGCGCCGTCGGACGCGGTGATCGTCGTGCTCCCGTCCGATCAGCGGGTGGAGCCCCCGTCCCGGTTCCGCGAGGAGTTGAAGCGCGCGGCCCTTGTCTCCCTCGAGCGGCAGGCCATCGTCACGTTCGGAATTCCTCCGACCCGCCCCGAGACCGGATACGGATACATCGAGTCCGGGGATCCCATCGAGCCCGGATCGCCGTTTCACCGGGTGGCGGCGTTCCGCGAGAAGCCGGATTCCAGGACCGCCTCCGAATATCTGGCCGGTGGACGCCATCTCTGGAACGCGGGGATGTTCGTGTTCCCTCCGCGCCTCATGCTCGAAGAGATCCGGGCGCACGAGCCGAAGCTCTCGGACCTCCTCGCGCGCGTTCCGCGGCGCGGCGACCTGAGCGCCACCGCGGCGCTCGAGGGGTACTACCGGGACGCCCCTTCCATTTCCATCGACTACGCCGTCATGGAGCGCTCCACGCGCGCGCTGGTCGCGCGGGCCGGGTTCTCGTGGGACGACCTCGGGTCGTGGGAAGCGATCGGGACCAACGCGGCCCGCGACTCGGCGGGGAATGTGTCGCGCGGGACGGTCCTCTTCCATGATTCCAAGGACGTGATCGCGTTCGCGGACGGCGGCCTCGTGGCGGGTGTCGGCGTCGAAGGCCTCGTCATCGTCCACACGCCCGACGTGACGCTGGTCTGCCGGCGGGACCGCGCGCAGGAGGTCCGCGCGATCGTCGAGCAGCTCAAGGCGCGGAAGGATCTGGATGGATATCTCTAGGACCCCGGGGGAACGCCTGGCCGGGACGATCCGGGTTATGGCGGGCCTGGCACTCTTGCTCGCGGGCGGGGCCGCCGTGGAGGGGTGCGCGCGGTCCTCGGCGGAGCCTCCCCGGACCGCCCCCACGGGCAGGAACGCGCCGGCCGCCGACGCCGGCGGTTCCCCGGCCACCTCGGCGGAGCGGCCGCCCGTCGCGGACCCCAGCGAGGAAATCACCCCCGAGGAGCTGGGGACCATTCCGGAGCCCGTTCCATCGCAATCGAGAGGAGCCCACTACCCTGATCCCCGATCCACCCCTCGAGCGCCCCAGACGGCCCCGGAGGGGGCCTCCCGGAGGACAGGGAAGGATTCCGGGCCGGGTGAATCCCTGTGGCGGGTCCAGGTCTTCGCGACCGAGGATCGAGACCTCGCGGCCCACACGGCGTTCGAGGCGTCGATCTTGTTAGGCGCGAAAGCCCACGTGGCCCATGAGGCATCTCACTACAAAGTGAGGCTGGGCGATTACCGATCGGAGGAGGAGGCGGGCGCCCTTCGGGACATGGCCGTCCGATCGGGATACCCGGGTGCTTTCAGGATCCGGTGCAAAGCCGATACAACCCTAAACAACGATTGAGCTTAGCCCGATAACAATGAGGAACGCCCGATTGACCGGGACCAGCCTCCCGAATAGAATGGAGAGCCAATGCCAGAGTTGCGCAAGGATCCCGTCGTCGGCCGATGGGTGATCATTTCGACCGAGAGAGGGCGCCGGCCCTCGGACTTCAACGAATCGGGGCCTCCCGCCGCGAGCGCCAAGATCTGCCCTTTCTGTGTCGGGAACGAGGACAAGACCCCCGCCGAGATCCTTGCCTACCGCGAGCAGGGGACCGCCCCGAACACGCCCGGCTGGACGACTCGCGTGGTGCCGAACAAGTTTCCCGCGCTCCAGATCGAAGGGGGTCTGGACCGCCGGGGCGAGGGTCTGTACGACAAGATGAACGGGATCGGCGCCCATGAGGTCATCATCGAGACGACCGATCACACGAAGGAGCTGAGCGAGCTCCCCGAGGAGCAGATCGAGAACATCCTCTGGGCATTCCGGGACCGCGTCGTGGATCTCAAGAACGACAACCGGTTCCGCTACATCCTCATCTTCAAGAACCACGGCGAGAGCGCCGGCGCGTCCCTGGAGCACAGCCATACCCAGCTCATCGCCACGCCGATCATTCCCAAGGTCGTGACGGAGGAGCTGGACGGGGCGCTCCAGCACTACCGCCTGAAAGAGCGCTGCGTGTTCTGCGACATGATCGAGCAGGAACTCCGCGAGGGGAAGCGGATCGTCTCCGAGAACGAGCACTTCGTCTCGTTCGCGCCTTTCGCGCCCCGGTTCCCGTTCGAGACGTGGATCCTGCCCCGCAGCCACGTCTCGGCGTTCGAGGATTCCCAGAAGAGCGAATTCAAGTCCCTGGCGCACACGCTCAAGGACACGCTGGGGCGCATCAACAAGGCCCTGAACCGGCCGCATTACAATTTCATCGTGCACAGCGCGCCCTGCCGCGACACGCGCCTCGACTACTACCACTGGCACATCGAGATCATGCCCAAGCTGACGAAGGTGGCCGGATTCGAGTGGGGGACCGGGTTCTACATCAATCCGACCTCACCGGAAGAGGCGGCCCAGTACCTGCGCGACATCGAGCTTCCGGCGTGACCCAGCGCTTCCGCGTGGCGATGCTGAGCGCCGAGGCGGTTCCCTACGCGAAGGTGGGCGGGCTGGCCGACGTGGTGGGCGCGCTCTCGAAATCCATCGCCGACCTGGGGTGCTCGGTCGCGGTTTTCCTGCCGCGTTACGCGAGCCTGGCGATTCCCGAGGGCGCATCCCTCGAGCTGGTCTCGAAGATCGACGTGCCCGTTCGCGGCGAGGACACGCCCGCGCTCGTGTACGCCCTCCGCGGCCCCGAGCAGAGCCCGCACCTTGCCGTCTACTTCATCGCCAACGAGCGCTACTTCGATCGCCCGGGAATCTACAACGATCCGGGCACGGGGGAGGCCTATGCGGACAACGCCGAGCGGTTCGCGTTCTACGCGCGCGCGTCCCTCGAGGCGATGCGCGCGCTCGCGTTCGCGCCGGAGGTGATCCACGCCAACGATCACCAGGCCGCGCTCGCGCCGGCCTTCCTCAAGACGATCTACGCCGAGGACCCTTTCTTCCAGATGACGGCGTCCATCCTCTCCATCCACAACATGGGATATCAGGGGGTGTACGACGCGGACTCCATGGCCATCGCCGGGTTTCCGCCCCGCTACTTCTATCCGCTCTCGCCGTTCGAGTTCTGGGGGAAGATGAATTTCCTGAAAGCGGGGATCCATTTCGCGGACGTCATCACCACGGTGAGCGAGCGCTACGCCGAGGAGATCCAATCCGGGGAGGAGTTCGGCTTCGGGCTCCAAGGGGTCTTGAACGCGCGGCACGAGGACCTGGTCGGGATCCTGAACGGGATCGACGTCCGGATCTGGAATCCGCGCACGGACCGGACCCTCGCGGCTCGCTACGACGCGGAGAGCCTCGAGGCGAAGGCCGTGTGCAAGGCGGCGCTCCTGGAGGAGTCGGGGCTTCCGGGCAATCCCGACCGCCCGCTGATCGGAATCATCTCGAGGCTGGCGGAGCAGAAGGGATTCGACCTGATCGAGGCGGCGTCGGAGCGGCTCTTCTCGCTTCCCGCGCGATGGGTCCTCCTGGGAAGCGGATCCCGGCGATACGAGGACCTGTTCCAGGCTCTCCAGAAGCGCTACCCGGACCGTCTTCACTTCACGAATGGCTTCAACGATCCGCTCGCGCACCGGATCGAGGCGGGCAGCGATTTCTTCCTCATGCCCTCGCGCTACGAACCGTGCGGACTGAACCAGATGATGAGCATGCGCTACGGCACGGTGCCGATCGTGCGTTGGACCGGCGGCCTCGCGGACACCGTCGATCCGTACTCGTCGGGATCCGAGGGAGGCACCGGGATCGTGTTCGCGCCGTACACTCCGGAGGCCCTCCTGGGGGCCGTCGAGGTGGCAATCAAGCTGTACACCGGCGAGCCGCGGGCGCTCCTTCGCGTGCGCCGGAGCGGCATGGCGCGCGATTTCTCCTGGGAAGCCTCCGCCCGCAAGTATTTGCAATTATATCGTCAGGCGAACGCGTCGCGACGGATGGGCACCGGATACCACAAATGGCTCGAAACCGTGCAGGAGACGGGACCTGCCTAGCCTAGCTCGCTTGACGCGATTTCACCCGGGGTTTAGAATTCCCCCTCCACACGAGACAATTCACCTCGAGAGCGGAAGTAGCTCAGCCCGGTAGAGCTCCACCTTGCCAAGGTGGCTGTCGCGGGTTCAAATCCCGTCTTCCGCTCCATTTTTACGCCCGGGCTCAGATTTACCTATGAACGATTGCCCTCTCCCCGCGTCCGTGATAGTAATTCCCCTCGGTGCCGACGACTCCGGATCGGCTTGGACGCTCACGAAAGGAGAGGTGCATGCCCGCGAAGAAGACCGCGAAGAAGAAGGCCACGAAGCGTGGCCC
>JBGPHU010000126.1:0-7523 GCA_041484545.1 Candidatus Eiseniibacteriota bacterium
GGGCCCCTATCTCCACCGCGAACCCAAAAGTTCGCGTTTCAGTGATCTGGCTCCCCAGGTGGGGCTCGAACTTACAACCCCGGGGTGACCCTTGGGGGGGTGCTCGTCGCTCTAGACTGGAGACCAGTCCTACCCCTCCGCCCTCGCCTCGAACACAATCGCCTGGAGATGCACCGGCACCGGCCGGCCTCCGAGGTTCTTGGTGATTCGCGCCGCCAGCTCCTTCACGACCCCTTCCGCGCTCATCCCGCCTCGCGCCTGGATCTCGTTGATCACGGGATTGCCTTCCACGAGCCCCCGCGCGAACTCCTCCGCGCTCGGGGACTGGCTCCTGGTCGAGACGACCACGGCGTTGACCCGTGAAAAGCCGGCCGACTCGAGCATCTTCCGGATCATGGCGCGGTCATGGAACCCGAATGGAGTCTGATAGAAGGTCGGGGGATCCTTGGGGAAGAGTCCGGTGATCGTCTCGTTGGCGATCATCGCGAACCGGTTCTTGTCGATCGCGTCCCATACGTTGAAGAGGAATCGGCCTCCCGACATAAGAACCCGGTGCGCCTCCCGGAACGCCGCCGCCTTGTCCGGCGCGAACATGACTCCGAATTGGCACACGACGGCGTCGAACGATCCCGACTCGAAATTGAGATCGCACATGTCGGCCACTTCCCAGCTCAGGCGCGTGTCGTCGCCGATGGCGGCGCGCGCATGGTCGAGCATGGCGATATTGAGATCGGTCGCGACCAGGGCGGCATCGGGGGCCAGCGCTTCGAGCAGCCGCCGCGTCACGATGCCGGAGCCGCAGGCCGTTTCCAGGACGCGCTTGGGCCCCGGCCGTCCAAGACGCTGCGCCAGGTCCCGCGCGTAGGGATCGAAGATGACCGGGCCGAGATAGCGGTCGTAGTTCGCCGGTATGGATGCGGTGAATTGTGTGTGCCCGGTCTGGCTCGAAGATGTCATTCCTACTCCCCCCCTGAGTACATTTTCTCGATCACATCGCGATACCGATCCGAAACCACCTTCCGCTTCACTTCCAGCTTCTGGCTGAGCGACCCGTTCTCGACGGTCAGGTCGTTGGGGATCAGCTCGAAGCGCTTGATTGTCTCATAAGAGGCCAGGTCTTTGTTCACGGCGTCCACGTCCGCGGCGATGGCCTCGCGCGTGGCGCCGTTCGCGGGGACGATGAGCGCGGTCGCGTACTTGCGCCCGTCCCCGACCACGATCGCTTCCAGTATACGCGGCGACTTCTTCAGCGCGTTCTGGATCGGCTGGGGCGCGATCTTCTTCCCGCCGCTCGTGACGATGAGGTCTTTCTTGCGGTCGGTGATGCGCAGGAATCCTTCCGCGTCGATCTCGCCGATGTCGCCGGTGTGGAACCACCCGCCCTCGAGAGCGGCGGCGGTCTCCTGGGGCAGGTTCCAGTAGCCCTTCATCACCGACGGCCCGCGCACCAGAATCTCGCCGTCCTCCGCGATCCGCACCTCGACTCCGGGGATCGGGCGCCCGACCGTGCCCAGCTTGTAGTGCTCCGGCGTGTTCACAGCGATGACCGGCGATGTCTCGGTAAGACCGTAGCCTTCCACGATGGGCATGCCGACCCCGTAGAAGAATAGCCCGATCTCGCGCGGGAGCGCGGCGCCTCCGGAAAAGCAGTAGCGGATGCGGCCTCCCAGCCTGGCGCGCAGAACCGGGTAGACAAGCATGTTCGCGATCGCGTGCTGGAGCGCGAGGCCGGGGGGCACGGCGGACGCCTGCGGGAGGGCGAGCCAGCGCGGGACGGGGCGTCCCTCGAGCTTGATCGCTGCCCACTTCTGCGCTACGCCACGGCCCCAATAGGCCATCACGTCGCGCGGGAAGCCGGCCGCTTTCGCGACTTCCATGATTCGCTCGATCAGCTTCTCGTAGAAGCGCGGCACCGCGAGGAGCAGCGTGGGGCGCACTTCCATGAGATTGGCGGCTGCCTTTTCGATCGACTCGGCGTAGGCGATGGTCGCGCCCGCGTAAAGCATCACGTTGTAGCCGGCGGTGCGCTCGAAGATGTGGTTCAGGGGCAGGAAGGAGAGGTGGACGTCGGTGGGGCTCAAGTCGAGCGCGGTCAGGGAAGCGAGGGCGTTCGATACGAGATTTCGGTGCGTGAGCATCACGCCCTTGGGGACGCCGGTCGTGCCGGAGGTGTAGATGATGGTCGCGACGTCGTCGGGGTGTGGCGCCGCCGCCGCGGAAGCGCCCACGACCGAGGCGCCCGCGTCGGGCAGCCACTCGTCGAACACCGCCACCCACTTCAGTCCGGGCGCACGCGACCGCTCCAGCTCCACCTTCGCACGCTGCGCCGCGCTCGAGACGAAGGCGCCCACGGCGCCGGAATCCGCGAGCAACGGACCCACGTGGTCGGGCGGCAGCGTCGCGTACACCGGCACGCTCACGGCGCCGATCGCGAGAATCGCCTGGTCCGCGATGGCCCATTCCAGCCGATTCTCGGACAGGATGACCACGCGGTCGCCGTGTTTCACGCCGCGCGCCATCAAATCGCCGGCCACCGCGCGAACCCGCGTCGCAAATAACTCAATGGAGACGGGCTCCCAGCGCCCGTCGCGTCTTACCAGAAACGCATCGGGCTTCCGGTGCGTCTCAATGGCATGGCGAAGCAGGTCGGGTACCGTGCGGATGTCGCGAACGTCCATGCGTTGACCTCCTCCCTGCACTGTGACACAGTAGCCAGAGTGTGAAAAGACTCGTTCCAATCCCTCGCACGCACCTCACGAGCCTATGCGCGACGTCGTCCTCATAGACGGATACCGGACCCCCTTCGCCAAGGCGGGCACCGCGCTGGCCAACGTGCACGCCGCCGAGCTGGGCCGGATCGCGCTTTCCGAGCTTCTCGCGCGGACCGGCGTCGATCCCAAGGAGATCGACGAGGTGATCCTGGGCAACGTGGCCCAACCCTCCGAATCCACCAACATCGCGCGCGTTGTGGCGCTCATGGCCGGCATTCCCGAGCGCGTGCCCTCCTTCACGGTGCAGCGGAATTGCGCCTCGGGCATGGAATCCATCGCCCAGGCCCACGAGAAGATCGCCGCAGGACACGCGGACCTCATCATCGCGGGCGGCACCGAGTCGATGAGCATGATCCCGCTCCTGATGAGCGAGGGGCTGACGCGCGTGTTCGAGCGACTCATGCGGGCGAAATCGCCGGTCGCCAAGCTTCAGGCGCTCGCGACGGTGCGTCCGCGCGACCTCGCGCCGCGCATAGCGCTCGCCGAGGGGCTGATGGATCCGGTATCGGGCCTCAACATGGGAGAGACCGCGGAAGTGCTCGCGAAGGAATTCGGGATCTCGCGCGAGGCGCAGGACGACTTCGCGCTCACGAGTCATCGCCGCGCGGTGGCTGCCATGGAGTCGGGACGCTTCGCGGAGGAGATCGTGCCGGTGTTCGCGCCTCCGTACAAGCAGGCGGTGACCGAGGACGTGGGCCCCCGCAAGGGCCAGACGCTCGAGGCGCTCGCGAAGCTGCGCCCCTACTTCGACCGGCGGTTCGGCACGGTGACGGTGGGGAACTCCTGCCCGATCACGGACGGCGCCGCCGCGATCCTGGTCGCATCGGCCGACAAGGCGCGCGCGCTGGGGCTCAAGCCCGCGGGGCGCATCAAGGGCTATGCGTTCGTGGGGCTGGACCCCGCGCGGATGGGGCTGGGCCCCGCGCACGCGACTCCGGTCGCGCTGAAGCGCGCGGGCGTGGGGTTCCGGGACATCGGCCTGATCGAGCTGAACGAGGCTTTCGCGGCGCAGGTGATCGCGAACGAGATCGCCATGGCGTCGGCGAAGTACTGCCGCGAGAAGCTGGGGCTGGAGGGGCCGATCGGCGAGATCGACCGCGCGACCTTGAACGTGAACGGCGGCGCGATCGCGCTGGGGCACCCGGTCGGTGTCTCGGGAACGCGGCTCACGCTCACGCTCCTCCGCGAGATGCGAAAGCGCGACGTGCAACTGGGGCTCGCGACCTTGTGCGTCGGCGGCGGCCAGGGCGCGGCGCTCGTGCTGGAGCGCGCCGCGTGAGAGCGACCGCCCGGCCCGTGAGGCGGTCCGCGTGAGCCTCGCCTTCGCCGAGCGCCCCGCGGACGATAGCCGGTCCGAATTCGGCCCCTTTCGCCTCGAAGCGCACGTCTCCGGCATCGCGCTCCTCTTGTTCGACGATCCCGCGCGCAAGGTCAACCTCCTCGATTCCGAATCGCTGGCGGCGCTCCGCCGCGTGCTCGATTCGCTGCGGCAGCGAACCGACCCCGCGTTCCCGCGCGCGCTCATCCTCCTGAGCGGGAAGGACGAGCAGTTCATCGCGGGCGCCGACGTCGCCGAATTCGATCGCCTCACCGATTTGGCTCAGGCGGAGGCGAAATCCAAGGAGGCGCAGGAGCTGTTCGAGGAGTTCTCGCGCCTTCCATACCCCACGGTGGCCGCGATCAATGGCCCGTGCCTCGGCGGCGGAACGGAATTGGCGCTGGCCATGCGCTACCGGATCGCCTCGAACGCGCGCAAGGTCGCGATCGGATTGCCCGAAGTGCAGCTGGGGATCCTGCCCGGATTCGGGGGCACGCAGCGGCTGCCGCGGTTGATCGGCCTGGCGCCTTCGCTCGATCTCCTGCTCACCGGCCGCTCGCTGGATTCGCGGCGCGCGTACCGCGCCGGCCTCGTGGACGCGGTCCTCCCGCACGAGCGCTTCCCCGAGCGCGCCATCCAGTGGACCGATGCGCTGCTGCAAGATCCGCATGTGGTGAAGCGCCGCCACCCTCCGCTCGCGCTTCGCGTCATCGAGACCATCGGGCCCTTGCGGAACGCGATCCTCTCGCAGGCGCGCGGGCGCGTGCTTCATCAGACGCGCGGCCATTACCCGGCGCCGCTCGAGATCATCCGCGTTCTGCGCGCCACATGGGGCGCTCCGATGGTCACCGGGCTACAGAGAGAACGCGGCGCGGTGGGGGAGCTTCTCTTCACGCCCGAATCCAGAAATCTGCGCCGGATCTTCGCGATGCGCGAGGATTCGAAGCGGCGGCCCGAGACCACCCGCGCGCGCCCCGTGAGTCATGTCGCGGTGATGGGCGCGGGGACCATGGGGGGCGAGATCGCGTATCTCTTCTCGAGCCGCGACATGCGCGTGCGGCTTCGCGATCTCAGGCCCGAGCCTTTGCTCCGCTCGCTCTCCCACGCCCGCTCGCTCTTCGACCGCGAGGTCTCGCGCAGCCGCCTCACCAAGGCGGAGAAGGAGCGCGCCCTCGGGAGAATCGAGCCCGCGCTCGACATGTCGGGGCTCAAGTCGGCGGACCTCGTGCTGGAGGCGGTCGTCGAGGATCTCCCGGTGAAGCAGGCGCTCTTCCGCGAGCTGGAAGACATAGCGCCCGAGCGTTGCGTCTTCGCCACCAACACCTCCTCGCTCTCGGTGCGCGCGATGGCCAAGGGGCTGAAGAACCCGGGCCGCGTCGTGGGCATGCACTTCTTCAATCCCGCGACCCGGATGCCGCTGGTGGAAGTCATCCGCACCGACGTGAGCGACGCCGCCGCGGTCGAGACGGTGATCGCGCTCACGCGGCGTCTGGGAAAAACGCCGGTTCTGGTCGCCGACGCTCCCGGGTTCCTGGTGAACCGCGTGCTCATGCCGTACATGGCGGAGGCGGTCGCCCTGGTGGAGCGCGGGCAGCCGGTGCGGGCGATCGATCGCGCGCTCCGCGATTTCGGGATGCCGATGGGGCCGCTGGAGCTTCTGGACGAGATCGGGCTCGACGTGGCGCGCAAGGTGGCGCATGTGCTGCACGACGCCTACGGCGACCGCGTTCCGCCCGTGAGCCTGATCGACCGGCTGGTGGCCGCGGGCGAGCTGGGCAAGAAATCGGAGATGGGCTTCTACAACTACGAGAAAGGTCGGCGGAAGGGCGTGAACGGGGAGATCGAATCCTCCAACCCCTCGAAGGGAGCGCTCACGTCGCAGCAGACCGTGGACCGGCTCATCGACGCCATGGTGAACGAGGCCGCGCTCGCCCTGGAGGAGCGCGTGGTCGCGAGCGCGGAAGACGTGGACTTGGCGATGGTGTTCGGGACCGGCTTCCCGCCGTTCCGCGGCGGGCTCCTCCGCTACGCGGATTCGGCCGGGATCGGCGCGATCGTGGAGCGTCTGACGCGCCGGCAGCAGGAAGGCGCCCCCTCAGGCCCCTCGGGAAGACTGCAGCAGATGGCCCTCAGCGGCGGGAATTTCTACAAAGAGTAGGCCGGCGTGGCGTTGGCGCGTCGCCTATCTGGCGATGGCGAGCTTCCCGGTCTGTCGTCCGTTCGCCGTTTCGACCCTGTAGAAATAGATCCCCGAAGGCAGACCGGCGCCACCGCGGCCGTCGAACGCGAAGGAGTGCTCGCCCGCCGGCGCCATCGGTATGTCCGCGATCACGCGGACCAACCTTCCCCTCGCATCATAGAGCGTGACCTTCATGGGACCCTCGCGATCCGTCGAGACGGCGAGCGTTCCCCTTCCAAGAACGGGGTTCGGAGCGACGGCGGCGCGGATCGGCTCCCCCGTCCGAACGATGGTGATGACGAGGGCGCTGTGAAAGGTCCCACCGCCGATGAGCTTCCCTTCGATGACCGCCGTGATCGTCCTCCTGCCTCGGACCGCTGGAAATAGGGAGGCAAGGTCCTCGCCATCGAAGCAGACCGCAAGCTCAAGCACTCCGTTGCCATCGGAATCGGCAGCGATCTCTCCCTTCCGGGTGGCGGAGGGGATTCGGTTCACCAACCCCGTGCCTTCGGACACCATCCAGATCTGGGAGCGATCCACATTCTCGATGGCGAACGACGACGCCACCGGCTCGATGCGGATGCACAGGCCGGGAGCGCTCGGGCCGATCGGGATGCTCCGCTCTCTCTTGGACACGAACGCGCGCGCTGGTCGCGATGCCGTCCCTCCTGAATTCAGAAGGATCGAGACTGTGCTCCCAAACTCGTTCGCCACGGCGAGATCCTCGCGCCCGTCATCATCAAGGTCCGCAATCACGACCGCCCGGGGGGCATTCCCGACGCCGAACGTGATCTTGGGTTGAAGGGTTCCGTTGCCGTTCCCGAAGAAGACCGAGACGGTGTTGGAGATGTTCACCGATACGACGTCGGTCCGTCCGTCCCCGTTCAAGTCACCGAGCGCGAGATCCACCGTGCCGGATGTTGGGAATGAGTCCGCCATCTGGAACGCGCCGCCGCCTCGGCCGAAGAGCAACGTGATGCCGCCGCGGCCGGTGCCGCAGGGGTCGCTCCGACCCACGATCAGATCGGGCACGCCGTCGTTATCCAGGTCGGTGATCGCCACCGCATCCGCATAGAGCAGGTCTGCGATTTCGGTCGGATTGCCGAAGCTGCCGTCCCCGTGTCCGAGCGCGAGAAAGACTTTGTTGAGCTTCGAGTCGGTGGTCACCAGGTCGGGAAGTTGGTCCGCGTTCAAGTCGCCACAAGCGATGGCGGTCGGCAGGCGGCCCAGACTCATGGTCGAGCCGGGGACGAGA
>JBGPHU010000127.1:0-7486 GCA_041484545.1 Candidatus Eiseniibacteriota bacterium
ATGTGTGCGGGCCACGTGCTAGAGTGCGCGCGCGGTGTCTCGAGGACGCGCCGCACGCTTTTTGCTACACCTTCGGAGTGCCCAGTCCGATATGCCTCGAGGAGACAACCCCGTGTCTTCGTTGCAAGTATCATGGACCCACACGGATGAGGGCTGGGAGAACTATGATTGTTCGCCGATCGACGGCTTCTTTGGCTTGTGGCCTTCTTGTAACACTGGCGCTCACGGTGCACGCTCCGATGGCGTCAGCGGAGCAATCTGCACGCTCCGCCGGCCCCGTTCCCACAACGCTCGCCTCCGCTTCGGGCTCCCGCGCCGCCATGAAGAGGGCTCCGGCCCGCACCCGGCGACACCGGCGGACTCGCCGTCTCCGCCGTCAGGCGACCTTCTCGCTTCCGCAAGTTACGGCGGCCGGCATTCCCAGGCTTCACGCGAAGGCGGCCTACGTTGTGGACGCGACCAGCAACCGGGTCCTGTTCCAGAAGAATCCCGACAATCTTTATCCGATCGCGAGCCTGACCAAGCTCATGACCGCGCTCGTGTTTTTCCAGACCCATCCGCAATTCGATCAGGTCGTCGAGATTTCCCCCGAGGACGTGTACCACTCCAGCCGCTCGCATATCCGCCCCCACGAGGAAATCACCGTCCGCGATCTGCTCCATGCCACGCTCATGGCTTCGGACAACGTCGCCACGAAAGCGCTGGTCCGCTCCTGCGGCCTCCCGCGCGAGGAATTCGTGCGTAGGATGAACGCGCTCGCGGACTCCATGCATCTCACGGGGACGCACTTCGTCGAGCCCACCGGACTCGACGAGCAGAACGTGGCGACAGCGCAGACCATCGCGGCCCTCTTGCGGGCGGCGGCTTCGAACCCGATCGTAAGCTCGATCATGCAGAAGCAGACCTATACTTTTGCCTCGAACCGGAAGCTCCACCGGCTCGTCAGCACCAACCGGCTACTCAAGAGCAAGTGGCGTATCACAGGAGGGAAGACGGGCTTCATCAACGAGGCGGGCTATTGTTTCGCCACGATGGTGGAGACGCCGTCCGGCACGGAAGTCACGGCGGTCCTTCTCGGAGCCCCCAGCAACCGGCTCCGATTCGCGGAAGCGAGAAGGCTGCTCGACTGGACATTCCGCTTCGGACTGCCGCGGGCTGACGCCGCCGCAGGGACCGAATAGCGCGTGCGGGCACGCGGCACGCTCCCTGGCACGCGCCGCTTTCTCCAGCGCGCCGCCCTTCTGTTCGTTTTCGTTTCCCTTTTCTCATCCTCGCTCGGGGTCTCCCCCACACGGGCCGACGAGCCCGCGTCGCCCATCGCCGGCGCGTTCGTTTTCCCCATCGGTGACGAGCTCGACTTCAAGAAGCCCGGACCGGGCGAGCCTGCCGGATACCACGTCTCCGATCCCTATCTCGCCGTCCGCAAGGGCCGGAAACACGGGGGCGGGCGCATCCACTACGGGACCGACTTCTCGTGCGGCCAGGGCGGGCTCATGGTCCGCGCCGTCGCGGCGGGCGTGGTGGACGTGAGCGACGGCAATGCCATGGTGAAGGTGCGCAGGGCGCAGAGGATCAAGCTCCCCGCGGTCGTGAACGGAAAGCGCACGTACCACTGGGGCACCCGCTATCGTTCGGTGTACAAGTGGCGGACCGGATGGGGGAACCGCGTGGTGATCCGCCACACCCTTCCGGACGGACAGGTGGTCTACTCTCTCTACGCCCATCTCATGCCGCACTCGGTCCTGGTTCGCGCGGGGGACGTCGTCTCCGCCGGCCAGCCCATCGCCAAGGTCGGCCGGACCGGCCGGGCCACGGCGCCGCACCTTCACCTCGAGATCCGGACCACGCGGATCGACGAGAGCGCCAACCTCGCGAACCCGGACGATTCGGAATCGGACGGGGAGGGGGATGAAAGCGAGCGGGCCGAGACCGAAGTTCCCCACACGGTCGACCCGGTCGCGTTCCTCGTGGACCACGTTCTCAAGTTCGAGGACCTGGAGCCCGGGACGTGGGAGGCTCGCTACGCGCTGGCCGCGGTCAAGGACGGGATGATGGCCACGGAGAAGGGGCATTTCGACCCGGACGACGATGTGACCCGGGGCGAGTTCTACGCGGCGCTCGTGGCCGCGTTCCATCTCGGGACCCCCTTCACCAAGAATCGGTTCGAATCGAACGTGGATGCGCTCATCGATACCGGAATCCTGGACGCTTCGTCGCGCTCGCGTCAGGAAGAAGGCGATCGCGTGGGAAGATCGGATGCCCTCGAGCTGGTGCTCCGGTGTCTGGACCGGGGGATGGCGCGAGGCCAGAGCATGAGCCGGATTCCCGCGGACCAGCTCGCGCGGGACTTCAACGGGCGGTTCGCGGGACAGGACGCCGCGAGCGAAGCCGACCGCGAAGCGAGAAAGCTCGCGGCGGCGGAGACGGATGTGCTCCGGAGAGCGGCCGCGGCCCGGGCCGAGCGGCGCGCCAAGGAAGCGCGCGCGGGGGGGGCGTCCGCGCCCAAGCGGCCCGAGAAGATCCATCCGGTCGCTCCCAGCCCGATCCTCGATCCGGGGTTTCAGTCCCTCGCCCAGTCCAAGAAGAATCTTTCGCGCGCCGAAGTGTGCCTTCTCCTCGCCTCGGCGCTCCGCCTCGGCTCCTCCAACCTGTCGGCCCTGGAACGGGCCGCCACGCGGGCCGCTAAGACGGGCTAGTTTCGCCTCGGGGCCGCGAACTCGGGCTGGCCTTCCCTGGGCGACACTGGCATTGTCGGCGCCGTGAACCACCGAATACCTCCCCCGCTGCGCCCCATCCTGGCCCGTGGTGAAGGCGTCCACGTCTGGGACGTGGACGGGCACCGGTACCTGGACGCCATCTCGGGCGCCTTCTGCGTCCAGCTGGGCTACGGGCGCGCCGACCTGGCCCGCGCGCTGTCCGACGCCGCCGGCAGACTCTCGTTCGCCCGTCCCTCCGTCTTCGAAAGCGAGGAGTCCGAAGCCTACGCGCGCGAGCTGCTCCTTGCCGCGGGCCCGCCCTATACGCGCGCGGTATTCACCTCTTCGGCGAGCGAAGGGGTCGACGCGGCGATCAAGGCGGCGTACCGGTATCAGCAGGCGACCGGACACCCCGAGCGCGCGCGGGTGGCGCGCCTGCGAGGCCACTTTCACGGCGCCACGCTCGAGGCGCTCCGCGTGACGGACTATCGGGCGCGCCGCGCGCCCTACGAGGGGCTCTTGAGCGGCGAGCCGCCCGCTCTCGATCCGCATGCCGGAGCCGCCTTCGAGGAGGGTATCGGAGATTCGGCGGCTCTGATCGCCGAGACCATCCCCGCCGCGGGACTCGCGGCGGAGGTTCCTCCGCCCGGATGGCTCGCCCGCATGCGCCGAGCCTGCGATGCGCGAGGCGCGCTCTGGATCGCCGATGAGGCATTGACCGGATTCGGGCGCGTGGGGCCGCTCTTCGGGTGGCAGCGTCTTGCGGAGCGCCGCGAGGATTCGGGGGCCGCGCCCGACATCGTGGTGTTCGGCAAGGGAGCGGGAGCCGGCTACGCCGCGGTCGGCGGCATCCTTCTCGCGGAGCGTGTCGCTTCGGCCCTGGAGCGCGGTCCCGGCGGGCCCTTCACGCACGCGCAGACCTACGGCGCGCACGCCCTGGCATGCGCGGTGGGCCGGCGGGTTCTCGCCGCGATGCGGGAGGAGTCGATCGAGGCGCGGGTGCGATCGATGGAGCCCAGGCTGCGCGCGGCGCTCGAACCGCTCGCGGGGCACGATGCGGTGCGCGATGTTCGCGGCCTGGGCCTTCTCTGGGGGATCACGCTGCGCGCCGACCGCGCCGCCGGCGCGCCGTTCCCTCGCGAGCTTCGTGTCGCCGAGCGGATCGAGGCCCTATGCCGGGACCGGGGCCTTCTCGTCTACGGGGGCTCGGGCTCAGCCGACGGCGAGCGTGGGGACCATCTCCTCGTCGCGCCCCCGCTCATCTCCGATCCGCATCACTTCGCGGAGATCGCGAGCGGGATCAGGCAGGCCCTGGACGACGTAATCCGCGATACGCGATCACCTGGACTTTCTCCAAGGTGACCATTCCGTCCCCCACCATCTCGTCCAGCAGAGGCAGGATCGGCTGGATCTTCTCCGCGGCATCCACGATCTCGATCACGATGGGGAGGTCCTCGCTGAGGCGCAGGATCTTCGCGGTATGGATGCGGCTCTTGGCGCCGAAGCCCATCATGCCGCGCAGGACCGTCGCGCCGGCCAGCCCCGACTCCCGCGCCCTGGCCACGATCGCCTCGTAGAGCGGCTTCCCATGCCAGCGGTCGTTTTCCCCGATGAAGATGCGCACGAGAAGGCCTTCCCCTTCGAGTTTCATGGATCTCCTCTCTAGAGCTTGACCGCCAGGGCGTAGCCGGCCCAGACCGCCGCGAGCCCCAGGACCGCGTGGACCGCGAGATTCAGGAGTCCGCGCGCGGGGTCGCCGGTGCGCACCAGCTCGAACGTCTCGTAGGTCAAGGCCGAGAACGTCGTGAATCCTCCGCAGAAGCCGATGAGCACCGCCGAGCGCCAGAGGGGGCTCACCGCCGCGCGCTCGAGCATCAGGGTAGCGGCGAGTCCCACGAGGAAGGAGCCCGCAACGTTGACCGCGAGCGTGCCGTACGGGAAGGCGCTCCCCAGAAGCCGCTGCGTGCCGCCCTGGACCGCATACCGTACAATCGTCCCGATGAACCCGAACCCACCGATCACGAGCCAGCGGAGCATGGCCGCACGGTGCCACCGCGCATGCGGCGCGCGCAAGTGGTTTTCCGCGCTGCTCCTCTGCGCCATCGGGGCGGGATGCGCCGCGGAATCGGAGCTCCATCGTCTCGATCCCTCGATCACGGCGGCCGATCTTCGCCAGGGCAAGGTCGCGGTGCTCGGTGTCGTGAAGTTCCAGGAGCCCGACCAGGTACGGCCTCCCCTCATCGCGATGCTGGAGCGGACGTTTCAGGACGAGCGCCGGGATGTTCCGCTCATCCCCTCGGACAGGGTGCGGCAGATGCTGGGAGCGGAGCGGGACCGCCGGATCCTTCTCTCCTACGAGTACCAGGGGGCGCTGGATCCAGCGGCCCTGGCGGAGATCTCCGATTCGCTCCGCGGCGCGGCGCGATATCTCCTCCTCGCGCGCGTCGAGAAGGACCGGACGCGCAATTCGACGCGGGGAATCACGTCGGCAGACACGGGGACGGTCCGGCCCGATTACGCGATGGGGATCACCGGGCGGGACGCCCAGGTGGCGGTCCACCTGTACGACCTCGTGAGCCGGGATCTGGTCGTGAGCGCCCGTTACGAGGGGTCGAGCGAGAACGCGCACCCCATGCTCTCGCCGCTCCGGCCGGGCGGCCGTTCCGGAGTGAACGTGGAGGTTGGCCCGGCGGTTTCTCCGGAGGATCAGGGCTATCCGGGCCCGCCCGAGCTGGCGCTGGCCCTCGAGGAGCCGTTCCGGACCTTCGCGCGCTCTCTTCCGGGCGGGTCCCCGCCCACCGGAAAGCGCTAGCTCTTCTTCAGCTCCGCCACGAGGACCCCAAGCAGGATCGCGCCACTCGCCGCCACCTCGCGCGCGCTCATTCCTTCGCCGAAGAACGTCATGGCCACGATCGCGGCGAACACCGGCTCCAGCGAGTAGATCACGCCCGCGCGCACGGGCTTCGTCTTCCCCAGCGCCCAGGTCTGGAGTACCAGGATGAACGCGGTCGCGACGACGCCCAGGTAGAGGACCCGTCCCCACGGGATCGCGCCGACCGGCACCGATAAGCCGCCACGCGCGCCCACGAAGGCCCATCCCACCGCGGCGGCGACCAGGGCCTGCAAGGCCGAGACCGTGAACGGGTCGCTGCGACGGGCGGCGACGTTCGTGTAGACCACCTGGCATGCGAACGCCACCGCGCCCGCCAGCGTCCAGAGGTCGCCCGAGCGAAGGGTGAGCCCCGCGTCGGCGTAGAAGAACGCGACCCCCACGAACGTGAGCAGGACACCCGCGCCTTCGCCGAGAGCCACTCCCGAGCGCTGGACCAAGAACGCGACGAGCGGAACGAACACCACCGCGGTGCCGGTCAGGAACGCCGATCGTGGGGAGCTGGTGGTGGTGAGGCCGATGGCCTGCGTGAGGTAGCCCGCCACCATGAAGAGGCCGGTTCGCACGCCGTCTTGGACCGCCGTCTTACTCGGGCGCACGAGCCGCTTCCAGTAAATGGCGGCGAGAACCATGGCGGCCACGGTGAAGCGGATCGCGATGATGTCGTAGGGGTCGAGGATCTGAAGCGAGGTGCGAAGAATCGGGAACGTCGTGCCCCAGATCGCCGTTATGAGGAGGAGACAGCCCTCGGCGATCCGGTCGCCGCTCGGCATCAGCGGCGCGCCCGGCGCGAGGGCCGGGCGTTCAGCGCCTTGATCGAGAACGAAAGGCTTTCCAGCTCGACCGCGAGGTTGACGTTCCGCAACGCCACGTGCGAAGGCACGAAGAGTTTCCGGTGGGCGAAATTCAGGATGCCGCGCATGCCCGCGCCCACCATCCGGTCCGCCACAGCTTGAGCCGCGCGCGCGGGAACGGCGATGATGCCGATCTCGATCCCGAGCCGCTCGGTCTCCTCGCGAAGGGACTCCACGCTGAGGATGTGGAGGTCCCTCAAGCGCTGGCCGACCCGGTCCGTGCTCACGTCGAACACCGCCGCGAAGTCGAATCCCTGGCGCTTGAATTCCTTGTAGGAGAAGAGCGCCGACCCGATGTTCCCCGCCCCCACCAGCGCCACCTTCCACCGGCGGTTCAACCCGAGGATGAGCCGGATTTCCTTCTTGAGGCGCGCGACGTTGTAGCCGAGGCCGCGCTTCCCGAAGTTGCCGAAGTAGGAGAGGTCCTTACGAACCTGGGCCGAGGTGACCCCGCTCAGGTTCGCTAGCCCCGAGGAGGAAACGGTGCGGACGTTCGTGACCTCCAGCTCTTCGAGGACCCGGTAATAGTCGGAGAGCCGGCGGACCGTCGAGGTCGAGATCCGAGCGTCCAGCTACTCCTCCTCGCCCTCGCCCTCGACCTCGTCCTTCTCCTCGACCCGGGCGACGTCGATCAGCTGATCTCCGGCTTCCAGGTTGATGAGCCGGACTCCCTGGGTGTTCCGGCCGATCTCGGATATCTCCGACACCTTGGTCCGGATCACGATCCCACCGCGCGTGATGAGCATCACCTGATCGCTCGGAACCACCTCGAGCGCCGCCACCACACGGCCGTTCCGGTCGGTCGCCTGGATGGAGATGATCCCCTTGCCGCCGCGCCCGGTGATCCGGTATTCGGAGATGGGCGAGCGTTTGCCGTAACCGTTCTCGGTCGCGACCAAGAGCGAGGCGTCGCGCTTCACGGCGATCATTCCCACCACGGCGTCGTCCTCCTCGAGGGTGACGCCCCGGACGCCGTAGGCCGTGCGCCCCATGGGCCTCACGTCCTGCTCGTTGAAGCGGATCGCCTTGCCGTTCCGCTTCTGCAA
>JBGPHU010000128.1:0-7353 GCA_041484545.1 Candidatus Eiseniibacteriota bacterium
AGCTCCTCGAAGCGGCCGGTGCGCGCGACGGAGATCTCATGCTATTCGCCTCGGGGCCGCGCCCGCTCGCGCAGCGCGTGCTGGGGCTCCTTCGCACGCAGATCGGAAACGCGGCGTTCAAGCTCGACAGCCAGGATTTTCGATTCTTGTGGGTGCACCGGTTCCCGCTCTTCGAATGGCTGGAGAGCCACAAGACGTGGGGTCCCGCGCACCACATCTTCACGATGCCGCTCGACGAGGATCTCCCGTACATCGAGTCCGATCCCGGCCGCGTGCGTGCGCAGCTCTACGACCTCGCGGCGAACGGGAACGAGATGGCGAGCGGAAGCATCCGGATTCATCGGAAGGACATCCAGGAATCCGTGATGCGCACGATCGGGATGAAGTCCGAGGAGGCGCAGCAGAAGTTCGGGTTTTTGCTCGAGGCGTTCGAATACGGCGCGCCGCCGCACGGCGGGATCGCGCTGGGGCTGGACCGGCTCGTGATCCTCTTCCACGGAGGGGATTCGATTCGCGACGCGATCGCGTTCCCGAAGACGGCGAGCGCTACATCGCTCATGGACGGCGCTCCCGCGCCCATCGATCCGGAAGACTTGAAGGAACTCAAGATCCGGATCGAATCCTGACCTGGTATCCTTCCTGCTCTTCCACTCGGCGGGGGCGACCAACCGGGCTTGACTTCCCCAGAACGCGACCCTAGGTTGGACGGAGGGGGCGAGCGGAAGCTCGTTTCGATTCGCATAAGTTGATAAACGACAATAGATTGTCTCGTTCTTGCCGCGATCGGGGCGGACGCCCGGCGGGCCCGGAAGACTTGCCGGTGGCCGTTTCCGGGACGGCGAAGGCTTGGCCGGCCCGGTCAGCCCTGACCGCGTTCCTGATCCTGTCCACAGCGCCCCTTGGGCTTGCGGGCTGCGGCCATGCCACGGTTCGTTGCCCCACCCCCACATCCGAGATCGATCGGATGCGTGGGGAGACGGACCGTCTGAGGGAGGAAACGGAGCGGGCGCAGACCGAGGAGTCGGCCTGGGAGGCCCGCAGGGAAGCTGCGGCTGAGCGGGCGGAGAGAGTGCAGGCCCGCCTGGATTCGATCGCGGCGGGGCGTAATCATTGAGGCTTCGTAGGTTTGCGGGGGCTGCATTGATGCTGGCCCTCTCGGCATCTATAGAAGGGTGCGGAAAGCCGGTGCTGCGTATCGCGGACGCCTCCCTTGGCGACTATTACACGGAGAAGGAATTCAAGAAGCTGAGCGAGGAACAGAGGGCCGAGTACTGCGCGGAGCTGGCCCGTCAGGATTCGCTCTACAAGCAGGAGATGCTCGGGCTGCGCGAGGAGCTGGACGGGGCCCGGGCGCGATCGCAGACACTCCGCGCGGAAGGGGATTCCCTCTTCTCGCTCGGCACGAACCTCGAGACGCGCATCGCCCAGGCGGGCAGCGCTCCATCACAGGACTCGGGCCCTCCCGATCCGGGCGCCGGGAATGAAGCCCGGCACGTGGTGAGCCGCGGCGAATCGCTCTGGGCCATAAGCGCCTCGAGCGAGGGCTACGGCGAGGGTACCCGCTGGCCACGGATCTACGAAGCGAACCGCTCACGGATCAAGGATCCCAATCTCATTTACCCAGGACAGGAGCTATCCATCCCGAAATGAAAGACGACAAGAAGGACGACGCGAAAGAGGCGACGAGGTTGGTCGGGATCCAGGATCTCGACCCGCTCGCCCTTTTCGGGAAGAACGATTCGAATCTGCGTCTCGTGGAGCGGAGCTATCCCGTGCACCTCACGTACCGCGACGGCTCGCTCGCCGTGCGCGGCGAGCCCGCGACGGTCGATGAGGTCAGCGCGATCCTGAGCGCGCTCGCCGACCTCGTCCGCAAGGGCGCGGTCCTCGAGGAGCACGACGTCCACAATTTCATCGGAGTTTCGGACGCGGACGAGCGCGAGGAGTCGCTCCAGATCTACGAGCGCCCGGTGCTCTTCTCCTTCGACAAGCGCACGCTCCGGGTCAAGACGCTGGGACAGGCGCGCTACGTATCGGCGCTCCAGAAGCACGACATCGTGTTCTCGATCGGACCGGCGGGCACCGGGAAGACCTACCTCGCGGTGGCGGCCGCGGTGAACGCGCTCAAGTCGCGTCAGGTGGAACGCATCCTCCTCGTGCGGCCGGCGGTCGAAGCGGGGGAGAGCCTGGGATTTCTGCCGGGGGACATGAAGGAGAAGGTCGATCCCTACCTGCGTCCCCTCTATGACGCGCTGAACGATCTCCTCTCGTTCGAGAAGATCCGCCGCTTCCTCGACCTCGGCGTGATCGAGGTGGCGCCGCTCGCGTACATGCGCGGGCGCACGCTCAACAACGCGTTCGTCATCCTCGATGAGGCGCAGAACACGACCGTGGGACAGATGAAGATGTTCCTCACGCGCCTGGGCTACGGCTCGAAGGCCGTGATCACGGGAGACGTCACTCAGATCGACCTCGCCGCCGAGCACGCCTCGGGGCTCGTGGAGATCCAGTCCATCCTCCACGACGTGCCGGGAATCGAATTCGTCTACCTCACCGAGCGCGACGTGGTGCGGCACAATCTGGTCCGCGAGATCATCCGCGCGTTCGACGCGCACGAAAAGGGGAGCGAGAAGAAGCGGGGCATGAATGGCCGGTGAACCGCTCCGCGTGCTCGAGCCGCGCCGGCGCGACCCCGCGAAGGTCCTCCGCACGATCAAGCGCCTGACCCGGCGCTTTCGGCGGCTGATCCTTCTGGCCGGCTTCCTGCTCTTCGCGTGTTTCCTGTTTCCGAGGGAGTCCAGCTTCGAGGTGATGACGCTTCGCGAGGGCTATCCCGCCAAGCGCGATCTCATCGCTCCCTTTCAGTTCTATCTCCTGAAAGACCGCGACCTCCTCCGCCAGGAGCAGGCCGTGGCCGCGCGACGGGTCGCGCCCGTGTTCTCGGTGGACGAGAGCGTGGAATCGCGCGTGAAGACCTCGCTCGATTCGCTTCGCGTCCTGACCCAGGATCCGCCGCAATCGCAGCGCGCCGGAGAGCGCCTCCGTTCGCTGGGGATCTCGCGCGAAGCGGCGCGGGTGCTCTCCGGGTCCGAGGGACGCCGCGTCGTGGCCGTGGCCGTCCGGATCGCGGACCGGGTCTACGCCGCAGGCCTTCTGTCCGAGCGCGCTCCCGCTCGCGCCGAGAGCGACTCGCCCGTCGCGGGCGTGGAGCGGAACGGCGTGCGGCTGGCCACCCCGTGGTCGTTGCTATTCGACCTCGCCTCGGTTCGCGACATAGCCTGGACCGAGGGGCAGGCCGCGTTCCCGAGCCGACCGGAGGCCGCGCAGGCGTTGCAAGAATTGGCCTCGGCTTTGTTCCTGCCCAACCTCCGATACGAGGCCTCGACCACAGAAGCTCTCCGGGCCCAGGTGCGCGAGGGGGTCAACCAGTACGACGGCGTGGTCCAGAAGGACGAGAAGATCATCGGAAGCCACGAGATCGCCACCGCGGACCACATCCGGAAGCTGGAGTCGCTCCGCGCCTGGAGCGCGCGCGTTCAGGACACGTACAGTTTGCGAAACCAGTTCCCGGGCCTCTTCGGCCGCGTGGCTCTGATCGCGTTCCTTCTTTTCGGATTCCTAGGGTACCTGAGGCTCCACCACCGACCGGTCTACGAGGACACCTCGATGCTCTTCCTGCTCGGCATCCTGACCGCGGCGGTGATGGGCGTCGGATGGGTGATCGTGAACCAGATTGGCGGTTACGAGATGCTCATCCCGGTCACCGTGCTCTCGCTCACGGTCGCGGTGCTCTTCGGCCAGGAGCTGGCGTTCGTGACGACCCTGGTGGCCTCGCTTCTCGTGGCGGTGGTCTACGGGTTGGGGCTGCCGTTCCTGACCGGAAGCGCGCTCGCGGGAATCGCGGCCATCGCGACCGCGTCGGGCGTACGGCGGCGGCGCGACTTCTATATGCCGATGCTCGTTGTGGCGGTCGCGTACGCGTTCGCGATCGGCGCCATGGGGCTCGTGGACGGCGCCCGGTGGGACATCCTGCTCCGGCGCATGGCCTGGGGCGTGGTGGCGGGATTCGGCTCGGTGCTCCTCGTCACGCTGCTCCTGCCGTTGCTGGAGGCGATCTTCTCCGTGACGACCGACATCACGCTTCTCGAGCTGGCGGACCTGAATCGGCCCATATTGCGCCGGCTGATGCTCGAAGCTCCGGGGACCTACCACCACAGCCTCGTCGTGGGGAGCCTGGCCGAGGCGGGAGCCGAAGCCGTGGGCGGCAATCCGCTCCTGGCGCGCGTCTCGGCCTACTACCACGACATCGGAAAGATCGACAAGGCCGAGTACTACGTGGAGAACCAGTCGAGCGCGCGGAGCCGCCACGAAAAGCTCTCGCCCACCATGAGCTGCCTCATCATCGAGGCGCACGTGCGCGAGGGCGCCGAGATCGCCCGGCGGCAGAAGCTCCCGAAAGCCCTCCTGTGCGGGATCCAGGAGCACCACGGCACGACGCTCATGAGCTTCTTCTACCACAAGGCGCACCAGGCGGACCCCGACGTCGAGGAGCGCGATTTCCGCTATCCTGGCCCCAAGCCGCGCTCCAAGGAAACGGCGGTGCTCATGCTCGCGGACGCGGTGGAGGCCGCGGCCCGCTCGCTGAGCGAGCCGACGCCGAGCCGCATCCGGGGCGTGGTGACGCGGATTCTCGACGCGCGCGTGGAGGACGGCCAACTCGATGAAAGCCCGATCACGTTCGAAGACCTCGCGAAGATCCGCGAGAGCTTCATCCCCATCCTCACGGCGCTCTTCCACGCGCGCGTCAACTACCCCGGCGCTCCCATCTCCGAGGGGCGGCGCGTCGAGGAACGCGCGCGTCCTGCCGAGGAGCGCGCCCGCACCAAGGACGAGCGTCGCTTCCACCGTGAGAAATCACGGCTTAAAGTCGACCACTCTTAAGGCGCTCCTCCGCCGGGCGCTCCGGATCCTGGGTTTCCCCCGCGGCTCGGTCTCACTGGTCCTGACCGACGACGCGCGCATCCGCGCCCTGAACCGCGATTTCCTCGAGACGGACCGGCCCACCGACGTCCTCTCCTTTCCGCTCGCCGATCCCGCCGATCTGGCCGACCACGACCGCGATCTCTACCTGGGCGAGATCTACATCTCGGTCGAGACGGCGCGCGCCCAGGCGAAGGGCGCGCGGAGGCCCTTTGCTCGCGAGGTAGCGCACCTCCTGATTCACGGCCTCCTCCACTTAGTCGGCTACGACCACGCGACCCCCGGGGAACGGAGGCGAATGAAGGCAATCGAGTCGCGGCTCTTGCGCGAATTGGGGCCGATGCTATGATGGGCGGTCTATCGTCCGCGTGATCCAAATCTTCCAACCATGAATCGATCGCTCGCCAAACCTTCCATGTGGGATCGCATCCGGAACGCATTTTTCACCGGGCTCCTCGTGCTCGCTCCGACGACGATCACGCTCTACGTCGTCTGGCGGCTCTTCGTCTTCGTGGATCATCTCCTCGGCACGACGCTCCGCGGCGGCTACATCCGCCCGGGCGGCATTCCGGGGCTCGGGTTCGCCACCGTGCTCGCGATCATCCTGGTCGTGGGATTCCTGGCGAACAATTTCCTCGGGCGCCAGATCGGAGCCGTCCTGGAATCGATGGTCATGCGCGTGCCCGTGTTCCGGGGCTTCTATGCCGTCCTGAAGCAGGTCGGGGAAGCGCTCCTGGGCGAAAAGCGCGGCTCCTTCCAGCGCGTCGTCCTGATCGAGTACCCGACTCCGGGCCGCTACGCGCTGGCCTTCGTCACCGCGTCTCCCGCGAGCGGCGTGGCTCTGGCCGACGGGAGCCCGCTCGTGGGCGTGTTCCTGCCCCATGCGCCCAATCCGACCACCGGCTTTCTCCTTTTCTACCCGCCCGAATCCCTGATCCCGACCACGCTCCGCGTGGACCAGGCGCTCAAGATGGTGGTCTCGGGCGGCGTCGTGAATCCCGGGATGGTCTGAGCCGTGGCGATCGTCCAGACGGAAGCGCTCGTGCTCCGCTCGTACCGCCTGGGGGAGACCTCCCTCATCGTCTCGCTCTTCACGCGCGAATTCGGGCTCCTGCGCTGCGTGGCCAAGGGCGCGCGAGGGCCGAAGAGCCGCTTCGGCGCCTCGCTCGAGCCGGGCGTGCGCGTGAACGCGGTGGTGTACCGGAAGCTGACGCGCGACCTCCAGCTCCTTTCGAAGACCGACATCGTGGAGGCGCTCTCCGCGCTCTGGGAGGATCCCGACCGCTTCGCCGCCGCGACGCAGGTGCTCGAATTCCTGGAGCGCGCGGCCTACGGCGAATCGGGCGATCCGGAGCTGCTCGATCTGGCCTCGGGCACCCTGCGCGCGATGAGCACCACGCCCGTCGCGTGTCTGGAGCTGATCGTGCGCGGCTTCGAGATCCAGGCCTGTGACCGTCTGGGATACGCTCCGCAGCTCACGGCATGCCTCGAGTGCCGGAAGCCGCTCAACCAGGGCGGGCTCTTCCATCCGGTCCGGGGAGGGCTCCTCTGCGAATCGTGCGGAGGCGGGCAGGGAAGCTTCCGCCTCTCCGAGCGCGCGCGGAAGACCATGGTGGCGATGAGCGTTCAGCCGATCGAGGCGCTCCAGGGATGGGCCGCGGAGCGCTACCCGGAGGCCGAGGTGGCGAAGGCCGTCGAGCGGTTCCTCATGGCGCACTTGGAGCGCTTCGAGGGGCTGCGCGCGAGCCGCGTCGCCGAGGCGATGGGGCAGTACCGGGCATGAATCCAAAGAGCGGGATCGAGCCGCCCGCGTCGTTCCAGGAGATGCTCCTCAGGCTGGAGCGGTTCTGGTCGGACCAGGGCTGCGTGCTGGTCCAGCCCTACAGCAGCGAGGTGGGCGCCGGGACGTTCAATCCGGCAACCTTCCTCCGCGCGCTCGGCCCCGAGCCCTGGAAAGCGGCCTACGTCGAGCCCTCGCGACGTCCCAAGGACGGGCGCTACGGACAGAATCCAAATCGGCTCCAGATGTTCTACCAGTACCAGGTGGTGCTGAAGCCCTCGCCCGCCGACGTGCTGGACGTCTACTTGGAGAGCCTGCGCCACATCGGCATCGACCTCGAGCGCCACGACGTGCGCTTCGTGGAGGACGACTGGGAATCCCCGACGCTGGGTGCCTGGGGTCTGGGCTGGGAAGTCTGGATCGACGGGATGGAGTGCACCCAGTTCACGTACTTCCAGCAAGTCGGCGGCATCGATCTCGATCCACCGAGCGTGGAGCTCACCTACGGCACCGAGCGTTTGACGATGTACCTCCAGGGCATCGACAACGTCTTCGACCTGGAATGGGTGCCGGGCGTCACCTATGGCGACGTG
>JBGPHU010000129.1:0-7274 GCA_041484545.1 Candidatus Eiseniibacteriota bacterium
CCTATAGCCCGAGCGCCGACCTGAGCGTGACCTCGAGCATGCTCTACGAGAGCCGGGGCGCCCAGGAAGTGAACCCCAAGCTGGGAGAGGAGCCCGCCCGCTCCATGGTGGGCGACTTAGCCTCGGTCGTGACGGTCCGGCCTTCCTGGATGACCCAGTTCGCCAATCTGATCCCCGGTGTCCACACCTCATCGCCTTCCAGCATGAATCTCCAGGGGAACGTGGCGGTGAGCATGCCGAACCCCAATACCAAGGGGGAGGCCTACGTGGACGATATGGAGGGGAACCGCGAGTCGAACACGCTGACCATGGGGCGCACCGGGTGGTTCTGGAGCAGCATCCCGATCGACGCCACCGCGCAGCCCATCTCGCTGCAGGTCGGGGATCACGCGAGGATCCAGTGGTACAACCCCACGGCGGGGGCCAACGGGGGCGCCAAGGAGCGCGATCTGAAGCCCGTGCTCACGAAAGCGGAAGGCTCGGACAACGAGCACACCGTGCTCGAGCTGAACATTCCGGCGCAGGGTGACAGCGCCACATTCTTCAAGCCGAGCACGTGGACCGGGCTCACGCAGGCTCTGTCGAGGACCGGTGAGGACCTCTCCCGGACCCGGTTCATCGAGGTCTGGGTCAACGATCGAACGCATTTCCACAGCCAGACGCACGGCAAGCTCCACATCGATTTCGGGCGCGTGAGCGAGGACGCGTTCTGGCAAGCGGACTCGCTGCCGAACAATCGATTCGACAGTGAAGACAAGAACTGCGACACGAAGCTCGACGATGGTGAGGATACGGGCCTCGATGGGGTCCTCGACCAGGACGAGCCGGGATACACGGGTCCGGGATCCGATCCGCACGGGGACAATTTCATCTATTCGAACGACTCGGACAAGGCAAAGGACTACTCCAAGATCAACGGCACCGAGAGAAACGCCCGCATCGACACCGAGGACCTGGATCAGAACTGCAACCTCGACATAACAAATTCTTATTTCGAGGCTACGGTCGATCTCTCGGACACGGCCTACGTCGCGGTGGACGTCGCGCGCGACTACCCGGCCATCGTGCCGGAAAACGGCTGGCGCCTGTTCCGCATCCCGCTGGACGACTCCGCCTTCGTCTCCCGCGGCGGGCCGAGCTGGGACGATATCAAGCACTCGAGAATTTGGCTGAACGGTATGACCGGCCCGACCAATATCCAGATCGGCGGGATCGAGCTGGTCGGCAGCCGGTGGCTGGAGCGTCCGATCTCCGACGCGATGAAGGCGCGAGACGTCGTCTTCGACGTGAAGGTCCGCAACAACAAGGACGACGCCGCGACCTACAAGGCTCCCTTCGCCGTTCCGAACGCGGTCGGCGAGAGCGCCACGCGACGCGAGCAGTCGCTCGCCCTGGCCTACGATCGTCTGCAGAAGGGAGACTCGGTCTTCGCCTTCAAGACGTTCTCGGATAACGGGAGCGGCATCGGCTACACCCAGTATCGCGACATCCGCTTCTACGTGCACGGCGATCCCGGCGCGGAACTTCAAAACATCCGCGTGCTGGCGCGCTTCGGAGCCGACACCATCAATTACTATGAATACAGCCTTCCCGTGCGCACGGACTGGCAGGACGTCCGGATTCCGATGGCAATTCTCTCCCAGCTCAAGGAATCGAACGACACCTTGAGCGTGAAGATCGACTCCCTGACCTCCGCCGACATCGGCGCGCGCTATACGGTCGTCGGCAGGCCTTCGTTCACGCGCGTGAACCGGATCAGCTTCGGCGTGACCGCGCTCGACTCCACGGCCGGTCCGCCCGGAGAAGTCTGGATCGACGAGCTCAGGCTGGACGGGGTGCGTAAGGACGTGGGCAAGACGGGGAATTTCGCCATCCAGGCGAATTTCGCCGACGTGCTCGCCGTGAACGCAAGCTATGCCAAGCAGGATCAGGATTTCTTCCGCGTGGGCAGCGGGGTCAACCAGGGAACCGGGCTGAATCACACGGCCGCCGGTTTCTCGAGCACCCTCCAGCTGGACAAGATGCTTCCCCTGACCGGGCTCCAGCTTCCTGTGCGGCTCACGGTCGCGCACTCCACCGACGTGCCGAAGTACCGGACCGGGTCCGACGTGGTGCTCGCTCAGGGGCGCTCCGACGTCGAGACGAGGCGCGCCGACCGACAGTCGGTGGATTTCTCCTACAGCCGGACCGGACCGAGGAAGGGGCTCACGCGCTGGACCATCGACGCGATCCGCGGATCGATGGCCTACACCCGGAGCGCCAACGTCGATCCCCAGTCGAGGGATTCTTCGTGGGCGTTCTCCGCTTCAGGGAACTACGACCTGCCGCTGGGCGGCGGCAAAGGCATTCCGCTGTCGAGGGGCGTGAAGTTCAAGTACCTCCCCGACATCGTCTCCTTCGGCATGGACTGGAGCGCGTCCCGGAGCACCTCCTACTCCCGCTTCATCCAGGGCCAGGAGGATTCCGCCGCGGTCCGCTCGAACTCGCTGACCCGGCTCCTCGCGCTTCGGACCAATGCCTCCTATCTCCCGATCAACGGCGTCACCACCCGATACGCGCTCACATCGCGGCGCGACATGTTGCAGCGCCAGGACGGATTCACCGGCTCCAATGTGGGTCGGGAGGTGGACCATACCCAGTCCATGCAGCTCGACTGGGTGCCGCGCCGGCTCCTGTTCCTGAATCCCAACATCACCCTCACCGGCAGCTACCACGAGGACGCGAGCGCGGGGGTGCGCTTGAACACAAACGATCCGTTCGGACTCAAGAACATCAACAATCGCGGAGCGGCGCGCGCGACGACCGCGATCCCGCTCTCGCGGCTGGCGCAGCGTTTCAGGGGATCGGGCTCGCCGCGCGACTCCGGAGGCGGGAGCCCGCTGCTCGCGCCGTTCCGGGCTATCTTCGGCCGCATGCAGGACATCCAGACCACGTTCTCTTTCGAGCGGTCCGCGTCGGCCACGCGCGTGCTCGGGAAGCCCGGGTTCGCCTACATGGCCGGCTTCACCCAGAAGCTCGACCCGTCGCTCTACCGGGCGCCGAGCTCGAACCTGGTCCAGAACCGGCAATACGTCTCGACCGCGAGCACCACCATCCAGCCGCTGATGCACCTCTCGATCGACGTGCGCGCGGATCATCGGATCTCCTTCACGGACGCCTCCCTGGGCGCGCGGCGGATCTACACGCTCTCCTGGCCCGACCTGAACGGACGCTGGCTCCAGCTTCAGCAAGACCTGGGGCTCGGCGATATCCTGAGCTCGCTCGTGCTCAGCTCGCACTACTCGTTGAAGACCGAGGATCAGGGCCCCGAGGGGCAAGCGCTCGAGACCCACGTCCAGACCACCAACTGGGGCCCGCTTCTCCGCTGGGAGGCCTCGTTCCGGAACGGGATCCGGGCGGAGGTGAACACTTCGCAAGCGAAAAGCGAGGCGCTGGACGAGCGGATCGGCGGCGTTGTCCGGACGCATACCACCACGAACCACGACGTCCGCCTCACCAAGACGTATCCCGCGAGCAAGGGAATCCGCTTCCCCTGGAGCAGGCGGCGTGTCAAGCTCCCGAACGACGTCAACCTGAACCTCACGATGGGAATCGCGCGGGACAAACAGTACTTTGTCGCGCCCGGGGTCCCGGCGCAGATCGAGACCAGCACCCAGCGGCTGAACGTGGGGAGCGGGACCACATACAACTTCACCCCATCGATCACCGGGGGATTCGACCTCGCCTTCCGCCAGACTAAAGACTACAAGCAGAACCTCACGCAGCGCGGAATCACGATCGCCGTCAACGGGCAGTTCCGCTTCTAGCGTCCGGGCGCTGGCGGCGCTCCTTCTGGCGTTCCTCCTGTCCTCGTGCCGCCATGAGGCCGCCGCGGCCGTCTTCGACGGGAAGGCCGCGTTCGTCATGCTCGAGCGGCAGTGCGCCTTCGGCCCCCGCGTGCCGGGCAGCGCCGCGCACGACTCCTGCTTCTCCTGGCTCACGTCCCGCTTCCGCGCGATGGCCCCCGTTGTCGAGGTGGATTCCTTCACGTACGATTCTCCCGAGCTGGGCAGAGAGGTCCGGCTCACGAACCTCGTGGCCCGCTTCCGGCCGCGCGCGAAGGAGCGGATCCTCATCGGCGCGCACTGGGACTCCCGCCCGTGGGCCGACAAGGACCCCAATCCCGCGCTCCGCACCCGGCCCGTCCTGGGCGCGAACGACGGCGCTTCCGGCGTGGCGGTGCTGCTCGAGGTGGCGCGCGTGCTCCAGAAGACGGGGACGCCGATCGGCGTGGATCTCGTGCTGTTCGACGGGGAGGACCTGGGCACGGAGGAAAATCCGAACGGGTTCTTCCGCGGCTCCATGCGCTACGTGAGCCGCATCGGCGAGGACCGTCCGCTGTTCGTGATCGTCATCGACATGGTCGGAAAGACCGATTTGACGCTCCAGTGGGAGGTTAACTCCCGGAAACAGGCGTCCAACATCGTGGACGTGGTCTGGCAGGAGGCGCACGAGCTGGGAATCAGGAATTTCCGGTCGGTGCCGGGTCCGCAGGTGTTCGACGACCACATTCCGTTCCTGAACGCCTCGATTCCGGCCGTGGACCTGATCGATTTCAACTTTCCGGAGTGGCATACGACCCACGATTTGCCCGCCACCTGCTCGCCCCGGAGCCTCGAGGCGGTCGGGGCGGTGCTTGTAAGCCTCGCAACCAAGGCTAGTTTCCTTTCCCGCTAAACTTTCCGCTTGATCGGACGCCTCCCCGGGCGCTAATTTGACAGGTCCGAGTGGACCCGCAGTCCACTCGAACTTTTTAGGCGCTTGCCCGGACAGGGTAAAGCCCGGGACGGGACCGCATGGAACGTGGACAACTGAGGGAAGAGCTTACCCGACGCCTCCAGGCCCTCCTCGGCGAGGAGCTGTTCGACCTCTGGGACCTGGAACTTGCCACCGAGTCGGGTCGGACGGTGGTTCGGATATCCCTGGACCGTTCGACCGGCGTCACGATCGCCGATTGCGCATACTGGAATAAGAAGATCGGCCGGTATCTCGAGGCCGAGAACGTGGTGCCCGGCAGTTACGTATTGGAGGTCGGGTCCCCCGGGATCGAGCGGTCGCTCACGCGCCCCGCGCACTTCGCGCGGTTCGTCGGCGGCGGCGTGGAGGTCAAGCTGCACGACCTCCACCAGGGCCGCCGGACGTTCCGCGGAGAGCTGCGTCAGGCGGGGGAGGACACGATCCTGCTCGAGGACCCGAACGCGGGAGTCGTGTCGTTGCCGTATGGTGCGATCAAAAACGCGCATGTCGTCGCCGATCCGTGGGAAGGGCTGCGGGCGAAGGAACGACGGCCGAAGGGATGAAAGCCGTGGCGAAAGAGATACAGACAAAAGGCGTCAACTACGAGCTGATGGAAGCGATGGCTCAGATCGCGCGCGAGAAGAGCGTGGACAAGGCCATCCTCGTGGAGACGCTGGAGGCGGGGCTTCTCTCGGCCGGGCGAAAACGCTTCGGCCAGACCGCCGATATCCAGGTCAAGTTCGACGAGCCGAGCGGCCGCATTCTCATGCGGCTCAAGCGGCGCGTCGTGGAAGACGCCGAGGATCCGGCGCAGGAGATCGAGCTCGAGGAGGCGCAGCAGTCCGATGCCGACGCCCGGGTGGGCCAGGAGTTGGTCCAGGAGCTGACGCTCGAGGATCTGGGACGGAACGCGATCGCGGCCGCCAAGCAGGTGCTGGTGCAGCGGGTCCGCGAGGCGGAGCGCGAACGGATCTACGAGGATTATCACGACCGAGTGGGTGAGATGGTGCGCGGCACGGTGCAGCAGGTCGACCGTGGCAACATCTACGTGAAGCTCGACCGCTCGGAGGCGATTCTTCCTCCCCGCGAGCAGATCGCGCGCGACCGCTATCACCAGGGCGACCACATCAAGGCCTACATCATCGCGGTGGACAAGCTGGCGCGCGGCCCTCAGATCATTCTGTCGCGGACGCACCCCGAGTTCCTTCGCCGCCTCTTCGAGGCCGAGGTGCCCGAGGTGGCCGAGAAGATCATCGAGCTCAAGGGAATCGCGCGCGAGCCCGGCTCCCGCGCCAAGGTTTCGGTCCAGTCCAACGACGACAAGATCGACGCGGTCGGCGCGTGCGTGGGGATCAAGGGATCCCGCGTGCAGGCGATCGTCCGCGAGCTGGGCGGGGAGAAGATCGACATCGTGCCCTGGAGCCAGGACCCGGTCGTCTTCGTCACGCGCTCGCTCTCGCCGGCCAAGGTGCTCGAAGCGCAGATCGTGGATGCGGAGCAGAAAGTGTTGGTCACCGTCGCGGACGACCAGCTCTCGCTCGCCATCGGCAAGGGCGGGCAGAACGCGCGTCTCGCGGCGAAGCTAACGGGCTGGAAGATCGATCTCATCTCCAAGAGCGAGCGCGACCGGCAGAAGGAGCTCGAGAAGCGGTCCCGCATCGACATCGAGGATCTGGTGGGCGCCGGTCCCAAGCTCCGAGAGAAGCTGATCCGCGAGGGAATCGAGACGGTACAAGATTTGCTCCGGACCCCGATGGCGGAGATCCTCGCGATCCAGGGAATCGGCGAGAAGACCGCCGAGAAGCTGATCGAGGAGGCGAAGGAGCTGCAAACGCGGCGCGGCCGGGAGCTCGCGGAAGAAGCGGCGCGCGCGGCTGAGGAGACGAGACTCAAGGCCTCCGCCGGGCCACTGACGGAGTCCGAGGCGGAGCCTTCCGGGCCGCTCCCCGAGTCGCCGGAGGTCGAGGTGGCGGAGCGGGTCGATAACCAAGAGGACGAGGACACGAAAGAGGAAACGAGGGGCGATGCCAGTTAAGAAACGTCGGGTATACGAAGTCGCCAAGGACATGGGTATGTCCAGCGAGGCGCTCGTACACATCTTGAAGAGCCTCACCGTCGAGGTGAAGAGCCACATGAGCTCCGTCAGCGACGAGGTGATCGAGCAGGTGCGCTCCAAGCTCGCGCGCGAGAAGGAGGCCGTCAAGGAAGAGGAAGCGCGAAAGCGCGAGAAGGCGGTCCTGGCCGCGAAAGCGGAAGCCGAGCGGCGCGGAGCGCCCCCCGGGCGTCCCCCCGGCACGCCCTTCAAGATGGGTGCCAAGCCCGGAAAGAAGAAGAAGCGCGCCGTGGACGAGAAGCTCATCCGGGCCAGCGTGAAGCGCACCCTCGCCGAGATGGAGGGAAGCAAGCGCCGCCACCACCGCCGCGATCGCGAGGAAGGCGCCGCGGTCGGCGTCGAAGCGGCGCCGCGCGTCATCCGCGTGAGCGAGTTCATCTCGGTC
>JBGPHU010000130.1:0-7230 GCA_041484545.1 Candidatus Eiseniibacteriota bacterium
CATTCTCACCGTGGAAGATCCGATCGAATATCAGATCGCGGGGATCAACCAGGTCCAGGTGGACGAGAAGAGCAAGAAGACCTTCGCCGCGATCCTGCGCGCCATGCTGCGCCAGGACCCAGACGTCATGATGATCGGCGAGGTCCGGGATCTGGAAACCGCGCAGATCGCGTTCCGGGCGTCGATCACCGGGCATCTCGTGCTCTCCACCGTGCACACCAACGACGCCGCCTCGGCGGTGACCCGTCTCGTGGACCTGGGACTTCAGCCCTACATGGTCGCCTCGAGCCTGATCAGCGTCGTCTCGATGAGGCTGGTCCGGGTCCTCTGTGCCAAGTGCAAGGATCAGTACGCGCCGGCGGGCGACGAGCTTCGGATCCTGGGGCTCACCACGCGCGAGGCGCAGGGTGTCGGGCTCTTCCGCCCGGTCGGGTGCGAGCACTGCAACCAGACGGGCTACCGGGGACGGACCGGCATCTTCGAAATACTGGAATTGGACGATCCCCTTCGCCGGCTGATCGCGGCGGGGGTCGCGGAGTCCATGATTCGCGCCGCGGCCGTCGAGAACGGGATGACGCCGATCGGGGAAGACGGACTCATGAAGGTGATGGCGGGCGAGACGAGCCTCGAGGAGCTGCGCCGCGTGGTCTTCTACGAAGAAGAGGCGGCTCGCCTGTGTCCTTCCTGCCGCCAGACGGCGGCGGCCGAGTATCACTTCTGTCCGCACTGCGGCCACACCATCGCCGCAGCATGTCTCAAGTGCGATCGCAGGGTTGACGCCAGCTGGGCCTTCTGTCCCGGCTGCGGCACACGGCGCACGCCGAGCGTGGTGGCGGAAGTTCCCGAGGAACCCTTGATCCCCGCCGCCGAGACCTCGCGGACCACGGTTCGCACCCGACGCTAGAGCGGCGCTCCGCGCACGCCCCGCTCCCGGCGCCTTTGCCGCGGGAGCCGCGAAATCGCCCAAACCGTCTCGGATTTCCATGTCGCGCTTGACCTTGCGCGCCCCGCTTCACTAGAATCGTCCGCTGTCCGCCCCGTTCGCTCTCCCGCCCGCGGCACTGCGGCGGGCATCCCTCACCCCCGGAGAATCGTGTCGGTCCAGGATACGCGCCGCGAAAAGCTGGAGCAGCTCATCCAGCGCGGAGTCGAGCCCTTTGCCTACCGCTTCGACGTCACGCACGGCTCCGCCGCCATCCGGGAGCGGGCGAAGGACCTCGAGCAGTCGGGGGAACGCGTCCACTACGCGGGCCGGCTCATGACGAAGCGTGGCCACGGCAAGGCGGCCTTCGCCCACGTGAAAGACGCGCTCGGCTCGCAACAGGTGTATTTCCGCGAGGACGTCCTGGGGCCCGAGTCCTTCGCTAAGGCCATGGACCTGGATATCGGGGACTGGGTGGGGGTCGAAGGGATCGTGTTCGTCACCAAGACCGGCGAGATCACGATCCGCGTGGAGCGCGTGGAACTCCTCGCGAAGTCGCTACGCCCGCTGCCGGAGAAGTGGCACGGGCTTACCGACGTCGAGATCCGGTACCGTCAGCGATACACCGACCTCATCGTGAACGACGACGTGCGCCGCGTGTTCCGGGAGCGCGCGGCCATCATCCGCGCGCTGCGCGCGTTCCTGGACGCGCGCGGGTTCCTCGAGGTGGAAACCCCGGTGCTCCAGCCCACGTACGGCGGAGCTTCGGCGCGTCCCTTCGTCACCCATCATCACGCGCTGGACATGAACCTCTATCTCCGGATCGCGGACGAGCTCTACTTGAAGAGGCTCATCGTGGGCGGTCTCGAGCGTGTCTACGAGATCTCGAAGGACTTTCGGAACGAAGGCATCGACCGCACCCACAACCCCGAGTTCACGATGCTCGAGTTCTACCAGGCATTCGCGGACTACGAGGAGACCCTCGTGACCACGCAGGCGATGATCCAGGACGCCGTCATGGCCGTGCGCGGAAGCCTGACCGCGCCTTTCGACGGCGCCGTGGTCGACTACACGCCCCCGTGGCGCAGACTCACGATCGCCGACGCCGCGGCCGAGGGGCTGGGCATGCGCGAGCTTCCCAAGGACGAGGGCTCGCTCCGCGAGGCGGCCGCGCGCGCGGGCGTTCCTCTGGACCCCGGATTCGGGTACGGCCGCGTCCTGGACGAGATCGTCTCGGTGACGGTGCAACCCGGGCTCAGGAACCCCACGTTCCTGGTTGACCATCCGCGGGAGATCTCGCCGCTCGCGAAGGTGAAGCGAGGCAATCCCGAGGTCGTGGAGCGTTTCGAGCTGATCGTCGCCGGGATGGAGATCGCGAACTCCTTCTCGGAGCAGAACGATCCCCTCGAGCAGCGGCGCGCCTTCGAGCAGCAGGGGCTCCTCAGGGAGCGCGGGGACCAGGAGGCCCAGGTGCTCGACACCGATTTCCTGCGCGCGCTCGAGATGGGAATGCCGCCGACCGGCGGCGTGGGCGTCGGCGTCGACCGCCTCGTCATGCTGCTCACCGACTCGCGCTCCATCCGCGACGTGATTCTCTTCCCGCACATGCGTCCCGAGGACGGGAATGAGGAATAGGGGGACGGCCGCGCGCGGCTGAGCGGCGCGCGACGGGACCCCGCCATGGGATTCGTCTGGATCATCGCCTCGCGGTATCTACGCTCCAAGCGCCGGGTCAGCTTCATCACGCTCGTCAGCCTCCTCGCCTCGGGAGGAGTCTTCGTCGGCGTCGCCGCGCTCACGATCGTGCTCTCGGTCATGAACGGCTTCGAGGACCAGGTGCAGCGGAGGATCGCCGGCACCAACGCGCACGTGGCCGTCCTCTCCGCGGACGACCGGGCCCTGGCCCCCTCCGATTCGCTCGTCGCGACGATCCGGCGCGCGGCGCCGGATGCCGCGATGGCGCCTTTCGTCTACGGCAAAGTCATGGTGGCCTCGCGGAGCAGCGTGGACGGCATGGTGCTCAAGGGGGTCGATCCCGCCGGGGAGTCGCGCGTCACCGACATCATGACCCACCTCACGCCCCCCGGACATCCGCTGGACGGCGGCGACCTGCCCGGGATCGGGCTCGGGGAGGAGCTGGCGGTCCGGCTCCGCGTCGCGGTGGGCGACGTCATCCTCATCAGCCTTCCCTCCGAGGACTTAGGCGGCATCCTCGGGGGAATTCCGCGCGTGAAGCGGCTCCGCGTCGGCTCGATCTTTCGCTCCGGCCTCTACGAGTACGACTCCTCGTTCGGAATCGTCCGGATGGCGACCGCGAGCGAGTTCTTCGGGATGGGACGGGGGGTGACCGGCTACGAGCTCCGGATCCCCGATATGTTCCGCGCCCGCGAGACGTCGTCCAGTCTGGAGCGGGCGCTCGGGTCGGGCTACCGCGTGACGAACTGGATCGACCTGAACCGGAATCTCTTCGCGTGGATGAAAATCGAGAAGGCCGTCATGTTCACCATCCTGATCCTGATCGTGATCGTGGCGACCGTGAACATCGTCTCCAGCCTCGTGATGCTGGTGCTGGAGAAGCGGCGGGATATAGGGGTTCTACGGACGATGGGAGTCACCCCTCAGGGAATCATGCGTATCTTCCTCCTGCAGGGGACGCTCGTCGGACTGGCTGGAACGGGACTCGGGCTTCTCGTGGGATGGGCGGTTTCGTTCGTCCTCGGCCGATACAAGCTGCTCCACCTTCCGGGTGAGATCTATTTCATCGACACGCTGCCCGTCAAAATGGAATGGACCGACTTCGCGCTCGTCGCGATTTCGGCGACCGCGCTCTGCTTCGTCGCGAGCCTCTACCCGGCTTGGAGGGCCGCGAGGCTTGCTCCCGTCGAGTCGATCCGGTATGAATGACGCGGCGGGACGCGCGCCGGCGCTCCTGGCCCGCGGGCTGGCCAAGACCTATCATGACGCCGCGGCGCCGATCGAAGTCCTTAGAGACGTGAACATCTCCGTGGACCCCGGGGAGGTGGTGGCGGTCGTGGGGGCCTCCGGGTCCGGCAAATCCACCCTTCTTCATTTGCTGGGCGGTCTCGACCGGCCGACCGCGGGAACCGTCAGCATCGGCGGCGTGGACCTCTCGGCCCTCGACGAGGCGGGGCGTTCGCGGCTTCGCGCCCGCTCGGTGGGGTTCGTCTTCCAGTTCCACCAGCTCCTGCCCGAGTTCACGGCGCTCGAAAACGTCATGATGCCGGGCTGGATCGCGGGCACCCCGCGCGCGACGGCGCGGGCCCGGGCGGAGAGCCTGCTCCGGGATCTGGGCCTGATCGAGCGGGCCGAGCACAAGCCGGGAGAGCTTTCGGGCGGCGAACAGCAGCGCGTGGCGGTGGCTCGCGCCTTGCATATGAGGCCTGCGGTCCTTCTGGCGGACGAGCCGACGGGCAATTTGGACAGGCGCGCTTCGGCGAATCTGTTGGAAATCTTCGAGAGGTACCGGGCTCGGGAAGGACAAGCCATTGTGATTGCGACACATAACCCAGATGTGGCGCGGTCGGCCGGCCGAGTGGTTACTCTTGAGGATGGTTATCTCCGGCCGATTAGAATTGAGTCGGGTCGCATCTAATTATTAGTCGGGGCATTCGGCTTAGTCGGGGCATTCGGCCAACCGGAAGGAACGTCCATGCAGTGTCAGATTTGCGGCAAGAGGCCGGCGGTCGTCCACTTCACCGAGATCGTCAACAACAAGAAATCGGAATACCACGTCTGCGAGAAATGCGCGGAGGAGAAGGGATACCACGTGCCGCTCGTGAAGACGAAGTTCTCGGTCGGGGACCTTCTCGCCGGGATGGTGGAACAGCCTGGCTCCGCGGAGGAAGCCCGGGTGGGCAGGGTGCAGTGCCCCAAGTGCGGCCTTGTCTATTCCAACTTCAAGGAGACCGGCCGGCTCGGCTGCTCCGAATGCTATCCGACGTTCCGCTCCCAGCTTCGTCCGCTTCTGCGCCGGGTGCACGGCAGCACCAAGCACGTGGGGAAGGCCCCCGTGCGTGACGCCGCGCGCGTGGCCTTGAGGCGGGAAGTGCAGCGGCTCCACGAGGAGCTTCAGAAATCGGTCGAGCGCGAGGATTTCGAATCGGCGGCGGACCTGAGAGACAAGATCAAGAAGATGGAATCGAACGATGTACGGAGCGTTGGAGGAGGAGCCGCGTGAAGCTCACGGGAATCAGCGCCTCGCTGGGCCGCTGGCTCGACGGATCGGGACCCGCTTCGGACGTCGTTCTGAGCACGCGCGTCCGCCTGGCCCGGAATCTCTCCGGCGTGCCGTTCACTCACCGGGCGCGGGAAGAGCAGCTCGTCATGGTCTACTCGAGCATCCTCTCCGCGGTGCGCAAGACGCCCGCGCTCACGCAGTCGCTCGCGCTGGAGATGCGCGAGCTGACGCCGCTGGACCGCCAGTTCCTGGTCGAGCGGCACCTGATCAGCAACGATCTGGCCGACAATGGGAAGCTTCGCGGCCTTCTCGTCCTTCCCGACGAGAGCATCTCCGCGATGGTGAACGAAGAGGACCATCTGAGGCTCCAGGCGCTGGCATCCGGATTCCAGCTCAAGTCCGCGTGGGAGTCGGTGAACGCCATCGATGATGAATTGGCCCAGGACCTGGACTATGCTTTCAGCGACGAGCTGGGTTACCTGACCGCATGCCCGACCAACGTCGGCACGGGAATGAGGGCGTCGGTGCTCATCCACCTTCCCTCCCTCGTGCTCACGAAGCAGATCGGGCGCGTGCTCCAAGGGATCACGCAGGTCGGGCTCGCGGTGCGTGGTTTCTACGGAGAAGGCTCCCAGATCATGGGGAATTTCTTCCAGATCTCGAACCAGACGACCCTGGGGCAGAACGAGCGGGAAACGATCGACAGCCTGGAACGCGTCACGAAGCAGATCATCGATTCCGAGCAGCGCGCGCGCGACGAGCTTCTGAAAGACGCGCGGGTGCAGATCGAGGATAAGATCTGGCGCGCGTACGGAACGCTGCGCCACAGCCGCGTGATCTCCTCGCAGGAGGTGGTCAACCTCTCCTCGGCGGTCCGCTTCGGCGTGGCGCTCAGGATCGAGGGGCTCGCGAGCGTGCAGACTCTGAACGAGCTTCTGGTGCGGTCGCAGCCGGCCCACCTCCAGATCCGGGCGGGACGCGAGCTGGAGGCGCGTGAGCGGAACATCATGAGGGCGGAATATATCCGGAGGCTTCTCGGTGAGGGAGGCTCGGTTCCGGTTACGAGTAATTAGCCACCAGGCGGGGGAGGTTTCGATCCATGCATGACAAGTTCACGGAACGCGTGCGGAAGGTGATGTATCTCGCGCGGGAAGAGGCCGCGCGGCTCCAGCACGACTACATCGGCACCGAGCATCTGCTCCTCGGCGTGATTCGCGAGGGAGAGGGCATCGCGGCCACCGTGCTGAACAATCTGGGCCTGGATCTGGACGCCATCCGCCAGGCGGTCGAGAGCATGGTCTCCTCGACGGGCGGGACGCTCACCATCGGGGAGATCCCCTTCACGCCGCGCGCGAAGCGGGTGCTGGAGCTGAGCGTGGACGAGGCGCGGCAGCTCGGCCACAACTACGTCGGCACGGAGCATCTCCTGCTCGGGCTCATCCGCGAAGGCGAGGGAGTGGCCGCCCGGGTGCTGCTGGAGCTGGGCGTGGACCGGAAGAAGGTCCGCGAGGAGACGCTGAAGCTCCTCGGCGGAACGCCGTCCGTGTCGCAGCCGGAGCGCGAAGGAAAGGTGGAGACGCCCGCGCTCAATCAGTTCGGTCGCGACCTCACCGCGCTCGCCCGCGAGGGCAAGCTGGATCCCATCATCGGGCGCGAGCCCGAGATCGACCGGGTGATCCAGGTTCTCTCGCGCCGCAAGAAGAACAATCCGATCCTGATCGGCGAGCCGGGCGTGGGAAAGACCGCCATCGCCGAGGGCCTGGCCGAGCGCATCGTGGAGAACAAGGTTCCCGAGACGCTCAAGGACAAGCGCATCGTGACGCTGGATCTCGCCGCGGTCGTGGCGGGAACCAAGTACCGCGGACAGTTCGAGGAACGCCTGAAGGCGGTCATGAACGAGATCCGCGAGTCCAAGGACACGATCATCTTCATCGACGAGCTCCACACGATCGTCGGCGCGGGCGGCGCGGAGGGGGCCATCGACGCCTCCAACATGCTGAAGCCGGCGCTGGCGCGGGGCGAGCTCCAGTGCATCGGCGCGACCACCCTGGACGAGTTCCGGAAGTACATCGAGAAGGACGGCGCGCTGGAGCGGCGTTTCCAGCCTATC
>JBGPHU010000131.1:0-7195 GCA_041484545.1 Candidatus Eiseniibacteriota bacterium
CGCGGCGATAAACCCGCCGCTCCCGCCCGCGGCCCCCGGGGACGTAAGGGCCCTACCCCCGACCCCGAGCCCCGCGACCTGGCCGCACGCCTTCTGGCCTCCATCGAGACCCGCCGCGCCTTCAGCGACAAGCTCCTCGCCTCGGCATTCAAGGAGCGGTCCTACGCGCCGGCCACCCGCGCCCGGGTCAACAAGCTGGTGAAAGGCGTGCTGCGCCGGCGGGGCGAGATCGACGCTCTGCTGGAGGGGCGCCTCGCCGAGAAGTTCAAGGCCCTGCCGCTGCTCATGCGCCAGATTTTGCGGCTGGGCGTCTACCAGATGCTGGACGAATCGCCCATCCCGCGCCCCATGGTGGTGGACGAAACAGTGCGCCTGGCGAAGAAGTACGGCCATCCCGGCACCGCGGGCCTCGCGAACGCGATCCTGCGCCGTCTGGCGGCCGGCGAGCGCGCGCCGCTGCCCGATCCCGTTTCCGATCCGGTCGGTCACCTGGAGATCCTCTATTCCCATCCGCGCTGGATGGTGGAGCGCTGGACCAAGCGGCTCGGACTGGAGGAGGCGGAGCGGCTGCTCGCGGCGGACAACGAGGAGCCGGTGGTCTCGGTCCGCCCGAACCTCGCCCGGGCCGACGAGGCCGAGATCAAGGCCCGGCTCCGCGGCGAAGGATTCCCGCCCGAGCCGGCGCGGAACGGGGGGCCCGTGTGGGTCATGCGGGGCGGATTCGTTCCCTCCCGCTCCCCGGCATTCCGCGAAGGGCTGATCTCGCTGCAGGACGAAGCCGAAGCCTGCGTCGTCTCGATCCTCGACCCGAGATCGGGAGAGTGGGTGCTCGACCTCTGCGCCGCGCCGGGAGGGAAGACGGCGCAGATCGCGGAGGTTGTCGGGCCGGACGGGCGCGTGATCGCGCTCGAGCGGCACGGAAGCCGCGCCAAGGCGCTCCGCGCAAACCTCCTCGAGCGGCTCCGTCTGCCGAACGTCCGCGTGGTCTGCGGGGACGGCGCCCGTCCACCGTTCCGCGCGGGATTCGACCGCGTGCTGGTCGACGCGCCCTGCTCGGGCCTGGGCGTGCTGAGGCGCCGCGCGGACGCCCGGTGGCGCAAGGAAGAGTCGAGCGTTCTCGCGATGGCCGCGCTCCAGCCGAAGCTCCTCGAGGGGGCGGCGCCGCTCGTCAAGCCCGGCGGCGTCATGGTGTATAGTGTCTGCTCTTTAGAAGCGGAAGAGACCGTGGACGTCGTGGAATCCTTTCTCAGGTCCCATCCGGAATTCGAGCTTCAGGGAACGGATCGCTTCCTCCCCGCCGCGTTTCGCACGGGCGGGGCGCACTGGAAGGCGACGCCGCAGCGGAACGGGACCGACGGCGTCTTCGCCGCCCGGTTTCACAGGCGGTGAGTGGGTCCATGGAGGTGGGGGTGGACGAGCCAGTCCAGGAGACGCCCGCAACAACGCCCACAGCGACACAGCCGCCGCCGTCGCCGCCGTCCGCCGAACGCCGTCGCGGCCCGGCCGAGCGCCGTCGCGGCCCGCGCTTTTCCTTCTGGTCGGGCACCCTCGCTCTCGCCGCCGTGGCGCTCCTCGGAGGCTTCCTCGTCATGAATCTCGTTCTCATGCCGAGCTTCACGCACCAGGGGGCCGAAGTCCAGGTGCCCGAGGTGACGGGGCAGAGCGAGAACGAAGCCGAGCGCGTGCTAGCCGCCGAGGGGCTCAAGCTCTCCAAGATCTCCGAGCAATGGAGTCCCGACGTCCCGCGCGGGTTCGTGATCTCGCAGGACCCGGACGGCGGCGGCGTGGTCAAGCGCGGGCGCCGGATCTCGGTGATCGTGAGCCTCGGCGCGCAAGGCACCAGCGTGCCGCTCCTCGAGGGCTCGAGCGCGCGCCAGGCGCAGCTCCTCCTGGAGGGCGCGGGCCTGCGCTCCGGCCGCATCGCGAAGGTCTACACCGAGGAGACGAGCAAGGACCTGGTCGTGGCCTCCGATCCTCCCGGAGAAACGCTCGTCGAGCAGGGCACCGTGGTGAATCTCCTCGTGAGCCTGGGGCCGAGGCCGCAGAGCTACCTTCTCCCCGATCTCGGCGGAAAGCAGATCGAAGACGTGTCGCGGAGTCTCCGCGAGGAAGGATTCGTGGTCTTAGTCCGCGAGGGAGGGCCGAAGCAGAAGTCGGGCCTGGTATCCGCGCAGGAGCCGTCGCCGGGGCACCGCGTGTCGCCCCGTGATTCGATCGTGCTCTACGAGCACCCGTGAGCGTCCGGCCGGAGGCTTCGTCCAGGGCCCAGGGCCGGCACTGGGCGCGCCCGCGGCGAAACCGGATCTGCCCTTCCATCCTCTCCGCTGATTTCTCCCGCCTCGGCGACGAGATCGCGCGTGTCGCGCGCGCCGGGGCCGATTTCCTCCACGTGGACGTCATGGACGGCCGGTTCGTCCCCAATCTCACGTTCGGGCCCATCCTCGTCCGGGCGATGCGACGCCTCACCTCGCTCCCGCTGGACGTCCACCTCATGGTGGCGGATCCCCTGCGGTTCCTCGAGGAGTTCGCGAGCGCCGGGGCGGACCACCTCATCGTGCACCTCGAGGCGGTCGAGGATCCGGCGCGGGCCCTGCGCGAGATCCGCGCGCGCGGGCTCCGCGCGGGGCTCTCGATCAAGCCCGGCACGCCGCTCGCGCGCTACCTCCCGGCGCTCTCAGGCTGCGACGTCGCGCTCGTGATGACGGTGGAGCCCGGACGCGGAGGGCAGCCCTTCCTCGAGGGCTCTCCGGAGCGCATCGCGGCGGTCCGTGAGGCGATCGATCGTGAGAACCTCGATTGTCTGCTGGGTGTCGACGGCGGCATCAATCCGGAGACCATACGGGTCGCGGCCCGCGCCGGAGCGGACACCTTCATCGCGGGAAACTCGGTCTTCTGCGCGCCGGATCCCGGCGAAGCGCTCCGCGCGCTGAGGCAGAGCGCCGGGCCGGGATGAACGCGCTCGTGGTCGGCGGCGCGGGCTACGTCGGAAGCGTCGTCGTGGAGGAGCTGGTCCGCGCGCGGCATTCGGCGATCGTGCTCGACGACCTCTCGACCGGGCACCGGGACGCGGTCCATCCGCTGTCGGTCCTGGTCGAGGGGTCTCTTCGCGATCCGGATAAGCTCCGGGAGGCGTTCGAGACGAAGGAGATCGACTGCGTGGTCCACCTCGCCGGGAGATCGCTGGTCTCAGAGTCGGTCGAGGAGCCCGACCTGTACGAGGAAGCGAACGTCGGGCAGGGCGCGCTCCTCCTGGACGCGATGCGCCGGCACGGTGTCCGGGACATCGTCTTCTCCTCCTCCGCCGCCGTGTACGATCCGGACGCGCCGATGCCGCTCACCGAGTCCTCGGCGCTCCGGCCCACGAATCCCTACGGGGGGACGAAGCTCCGGTTCGAGCGGATGCTGGCGGAGCGCGCGGAGCGGGACGAGCTCCGCTACGTCGCGCTCCGCTACTTCAACGTGGCGGGGGCGAGCATCGACAAGGGCGAGGATCACCGGAACGAGACCCACCTGATCCCGCTCCTGATCGACGCGGCGCGCGGCGCCCGCGGGCCCGTGCCGGTCTTCGGACACGACTATCCGACGCCGGACGGGACGGCGGTTCGCGACTACGTTCACGTGGTCGATATCGCGGAGGCGCACGTGCGCGCCCTCCGCTACCTCGGGGAGGAAGGCCAAAGCCGGGACCTGAACCTGGGCGCCGGGCGGGGCGTCTCCGTGAAGGAGGCAGTCGCCGCTGTCGCGTGCGTGGCAGGATGCCCCGTGCCAACCGTGGACGCGCCCCGGAGAGCCGGAGATCCGCCCACGCTCATTGCCTCCTCGGAAGCGGCGCGGCGCGTGCTAGGCTGGAACCCGCAGTTTACGGATCTGCGCGTGATCCTGGATACAGCTTGGGATTGGCGCGTGCGCCATCCGGAGGGATACAAGGAATGAGCGTCGAGGACGAAGCGCGCGGAGGGTCGAAGCCGCACGATCCGGGAAGGGAGCAGGAGGCCCTGGATCGTGAGTCCTTGGTCTCCGTCCGGGAGGTCCAGGACGAGCCCACGGCGACTCTGCTCTGCGACTTCCTCAAAGCCCAGGGAATCGAGGCGATGGTAGTGCCGGTCCAGATCTCGTGGTTCAGCACGCTGGAGTCGCAGCATCACGGATACTGGGGAAGGGTCGAGGTGCTGGGGAAAGACGCCGATCGCGCGCGCGCTCTCATCGCGGACTACCTGGCGGCGACCCCGGAGCCGGCCCCCGGAGAGGAGACCGCCTGAGGTCCCTGGGGAGGAGCGGGACGGACTCTCCGGCCACGCCGCGCTTCACCCGCGACGCGCTCACGAAGCTCGTCCAGAGCTTCCGCGGCCGCCGCGTCGTCGTGATCGGCGACGTGATCCTGGACCGCTACCTCTGGGGCAGCGCGACCCGGGTCTCGCCCGAGGCGCCGGTTCTCGTGGTGGATGTCGATCGCGAGGAGCTGCGTCTCGGTGGCGCGGCCAACGTGGCGCAGAACGTGAAGGCGCTCGGCGCGACTCCGGTGCTGATTGGGGCGGTCGGGTCCGACGGCCCGGCGCAGCTCCTGAAACGGGAGCTTCACGCCAGGGCGGTCGACGCGGACTTCGGCATCGTGCCCGACCCCGATCGCCGCACCACGCTCAAGACCCGCATCATCGCCCACCACCAGCAGGTGCTTCGCGCGGACGAGGAGACGCGCGAGGCGCTCTCCGATGCGGTCGTGGAGGAGCTGTGGCGGCGCGTGGAGCGCGCCCTGCCGGATGCCGAGGCGGTCCTGGTCTCCGATTACGGCAAGGGAGTCGTGTCCCCGCTTCTCCTGGATCGGCTCCTCCCCGAGCTTCAGCGCCGGCGCATTCCGAGCGCGGTGGATCCCAAGGAGGAGCACTTCCAGAGGTATCGCGGCGTCACCGTGATCACGCCCAATCTCGCGGAGGCATCGCAGGCCTGGGGAAGAAGGATCCGGAGCCAGGAAGACCTGATCGAGGCGGGCTTCGGCCTGAGACAGAAGCTCGATCTTGGCGCGGTGCTGATCACCCGCGGTGAGGAAGGGATGTCGCTCTTCGCGCCGGATGGCCATACGCACTTTCCCACCCGGGCGCGCCGCGTCTACGACGTTACGGGCGCGGGCGACACGGTGATCGCGACCATCGCCACGGCGCTCGCGGCCCGGGCGCCCCTGCCCGAGGCGTGCGTGCTCGCCAACCACGCGGCGGGGCTGGTGGTGGCCGAGCTGGGAACCGCCGCGGCTTCCGCGGCGGCGCTCATCGAATCGCTGGAGGACCTGCCCGTTGGGTGAAATCCTCACGCTCGAGGACGCGAAGCGGCGGCGCGAGGCCGCGCGCGCGCTGGGACGGCGCTTCGTGTTCACGAACGGCTGCTTCGATCTCATCCATCCCGGCCACACCGAGCTTCTGCGCCGGGCGCGGAGCCTGGGCCATTACCTCCTCGTGGGGCTCAATTCCGATCGCTCGGTGCGCGTGATCAAGGGCCCGGGCCGCCCGGTCCAGGCGGAGCGGGCGCGGGCCACGGTCGTGGCGGCGCTGGCGAGCGTGGATTACGTCGTGCTCTTCGACGAGGACACGCCGCTTCGGATCATCGAGGAGCTTCTTCCCGACGTCCTGGTCAAGGGAGGGGACTACGCCCCCGAGAGCGTCGTCGGAAGGGCCGAGGTCGAGCGCGCGGGAGGGCACGTCCACGTCATCCCGCTCGTGCCGGGTTTTTCCTCCTCCTCGATCACCGACCGGATCCGCCTGAGCCGCGCCTGATCCCCCACATTCCCACCGCTTGACAGAGCCCGCCTGTAACCGCTAAGCTGTTGCGTTTTCCCAACGTAGTGCATCTAGTGCGACCCTGACCGGCGCGGCTCGATTGCGGGCGAGCGGCTCGAAGCTACGCGCGCATCTTCCAGGACCCTGCCGGTCCTTGCACGGAGACCCCTGAAGGAGGTGTGCCTCGAGTGAGTAAGCCGAGACGAGTGGTCATCATGGGCGCCGGCGGGCGCGATTTTCACAACTTCAACATGTTCTTCAAGCGTCGCCCCGAGTACCAGGTCGTGGCCTTCACGGCATCGGCGCAGATTCCCGGAATCGACGATCGGCGCTATCCGCCCTCTCTGGCCGGCGGGCGCTACCCCAAGGGCATCCCGATCTACTCCGAGCTGGAGCTTCCCGAGCTGATCCGGGAGCACGAAGTGGACGAGGTGGTCTTCGCTTACAGCGACGTGTCCCACGAGTACGTGATGCACAAGGCTTCCTGGATCGCGAGCCTCGGATGCGATTTCACGATCATGGGTCCGAAGACGACGCAGCTCAGGAGCCGCACCCCGGTCATCGCCGTGAACGCCGTGCGCACCGGCTCGGGCAAGAGCCAGACCACCCGAAAGGTGTGCGAGGTGCTGAAGGCGATGGGGAAGCGCGTCGTCGCGGTCCGCCATCCGATGCCGTACGGCGACCTCGCCCGCCAGGGCGTGCAGCGTTTCGAGACCTACGCCGACCTGGACCGCCACAAGTGCACGATCGAGGAGCGGGAGGAATACGAGCCGCATCTGGATCGTGGCACCATCGTCTACGCCGGGGTCGACTACGCCGAGATCCTGCGCCAGGCCGAGGGTGAAGCGGACGTCATCGTCTGGGACGGCGGGAACAACGATCTCTCCTTCTTCAAGCCCGACCTCCAGATCGTCGTGGCCGACCCGCACCGCCCCGGACATGAATCTTCCTACTATCCCGGCGAGACCAACGCGAGACTGGCGGACGTGTTCGTCATCAACAAAGTGGACACGGCGGATCCGGAGAACGTGATCAAGGTGCGCGAATCGCTCCGCAGGCTGAATCCGAATGCGATCCAGATCGAGGCCGCCTCCCCGCTCTTCGTGGACGACCCGGACGCGATCCGCGGCAAGCGCGTGCTGGTGGTCGAGGATGGCCCGACCCTGACCCACGGCGAGATGGCCTACGGTGCCGGCTTCGTCGCGGCCCGGCGCTTCGGCGCCAAAGAGATCGTCGACCCGCGGCCCTTTGCGGTCAGGTCGATCGCGGCCACCTACGCCAAGTATCCGAAGACCGGGCCGATCCTGCCCGCCATGGGCTACGGCGAGGCGCAGATGAAGGACCTGGAAGCCACGATCAACGCCTCGGACGTGGACCTGGTCATCGTCGGGACGCCGATCGACCTGACCCGCGTGATCAAGCTCAAGAAG
>JBGPHU010000132.1:0-7193 GCA_041484545.1 Candidatus Eiseniibacteriota bacterium
ACCGCTCGGGGCAGGGAAGCAGTGGATGAGCTGGGTCGCGCTACAGGACGCGCTCCACGTGATCGAGATGGCGCTCGAGCGGGAGGACGCGACGGGGCGCCTCAACGTGGTCGCGCCCGTTCCGGTCCGGAACCGAGACTTCGCCCGCACCTTGGGACGGGTCCTGCGCCGTCCCGCGTTTCTTCCGGCGCCCGGCCTGGCGTTGAAGCTCCTCTTCGGCGAGATGGCCGACGAGGCGCTCCTCTCGAGCGCGTGCGTCGCGCCCAAGAAGGTCGTCTCGCTGGGATATCGCTTTGCCTTCGAGGACCTCGAGCGCGCGCTGCGGAGCGCGCTCCGGGCCTAGCCTCAGGCTACGGCGCCTCGCCCCCTCAGGGCCTGACTCCCAGCACGAGGATCGCGACGAGCCCCGCCGCGAACGAGGCCCCGAGGATCACGGCCACGCCCTTCCGGTACTCGGGCGAGCCGCGCCACGCGGCGTAGCCCGCTTTCGCGGCGGTGTTGGCCAGCACCGCGACCGCGATCCCTCCCACGGCGGTCTCCACCGCCATCCCGCGCGCGCTCATGCCGGAAAGGCTCAAGGTGATCGCGTCCACGTCCACGAGCCCCGCCAGGGCCGACGCCACGATGATCCCCCAGCTCCCGAGGTAATGTCGCGCCGCCTCGACCGCCAGGAGTACGAGCGCGAAGACGGCGGCGAAGCGGATCGCCTCCACGAGGCGGAACGGATTGCTGAGGCTCGCTTCATGGGTCGGGGCGGCCTTCGCGCGGCGGAGGCGAATCGCGATGGCGAGGACGCCCCCCGCCGCCGCGAGGGCGAGAAACGGCGCGAGGCGGGGCAGGACCGCGGGACCGGCGATGGCGGCCAGGACGGCGACCCGGATCAGCATCACGGTCGAGGCGAGCCCCGCGCCCACCGCGAGCGCCGCGCCTCCGCCCTGCGCTGCGCGCGATTGAGAGGCGAGTGAGACCGTGAGCGCCGTGCTGGATGCGAGTCCGCCCAGGATCCCGGTCAGGTAGAGTCCCCGCCGAGCCCCGTAGGAGCGGACCGCGAGGAAGGCGGCGAAGGAGAGTCCGCAGACCAGCACGACCACGATCCAGATCTTTCGCGGATTCCAAACCCCCCACGGTCCGTAGCCCTGATCGGGGAGGAGGGGCAGGATGACCGCCGCGAGCACCGCGAGGGTGAGGGTCGCGCGCAGCTCCTCGCGGGTCATCGCCTGCGGGAGGGCCTCGAGCCGTTCCTTCGCGGCGAGAAGGATGGCGATCGCGATGCCCAAGGCGGCCGCAAGGACCAGGGCTCCGGCGCCGGCGATGGCGCCGACCCAGTAGGTGGCGAGCGCCGCGCTCTCGGTGGTGGTGCCCACCCTCTCGGCCGAGCTCTTGTGCCAGTAGGAAACTACCGCGAGAGCGGCCACGGCGAGGAAGCCCGCGACGACCGCGGAGCCCATTTCGCCCGTGACCACGGTGAGGCTCGCGCCCAAGAGCGCGAAGAGGGGAAACGTCCGGACACCCGCGAACATCTCCTCGCGGCCGGCGTGAGCGGCGCGCTCGCGCTCCATCCCGATCAGCCCGCCCAAGAGGCCCGCGACCAGAAGGCGGAGCAGGGCGGCCTCGGGGTGCCCGACGAAATCGATGGACTGATTCACACCAGCCTCATGGAACGCGCAGCATACCACGTGTGCCCTAGGCGCCGAGGGCGCGTCTGCCGTGACCGCTCGCTCACATCGCTCAAGGCGGCGGTGGAGAAGGGGAGGACGGCGCGCCCTTGACCTCGGCGCCTCCGACGCGCAGCCGGACGGGCGCGGAAGAGGGAAGCACGCGGAGGAGATAGCGCGCGGCGGATCCTCCCCAGAGGAGCCAGGCGAGAATCCAGAGCCCTCCGCTCAGACCGAGCCACGGGAGTGGCCGTTCGGGCTGGAATTCGGCGCCCAGACGCGCCAGCAGCGAGAGCCCCGCCGCCGCCGCGACGCCGATTCCGAGCACCTTCGCTTCCGCGGCGATGGGGTGGCCTCCATGACGAACCGTCACGCGGGTCGCGATCCCCATGACCAGAAACGCCAGCCCACCGATGAAGAGGACGTGGTATCCCGCCAACGAACGGAGCGGGAAGATGGCCGGGATCCAGAGTCCCGCGAAGAGCATCCACCCCGAGATCCAGAGACAATAGGAGAGCAGGTCGCGCGTCCCGGGGAGGCGAAACAGCTTCCAGACCCAGAGGAGCGCCACGCTGCCCGCCGCCGCGCGCACGCGAGCGGCCGCCACGGCGTGGCCCGCAGCCTCCAGCGCGAGGGCGGCCACGAGAAGACACACGATCGCCGCGTAGAGAACGCGCCTCGGCGCGCGCTGATGAGGACGCGCGAGCCCGGGAATGACGAGCGGCTCGCGGATGGACGCGAACGTTGGAACCAGGAGCCCTCCCACTCCAAGCACGATCGAGAGAACCATCCCGAACGAAATCAGATGGAGCCCGAACCGGGCCGACGGCTCCTGGAGGACGCCCGCCGCGGCCCCCCCTTCGAGGACACCGCCCGCCAGTCCCAGCAGGAGCCCGATCCCCACGAAGAGGAACTCTTCGGGAGGCGGCTCCGCGCGCCGGAAGCGGCGGAGACCCATCGAGATCAGGAGAAGGATCGTGAGGAGATACAAACCCTGCGCCGCGGGCGCGAACCCTGCGAGGTTCAGAGCCAGAAACCCCACCATCGCGACGGCGGCGGTTCCGGTCTCCGCTCCGGTCGCGGGCGGCGAATGGAGAAAGGAAGGCATCGCCGTCAGGAGGAAACCCAGGATGAAGCAATGCGTGAAGCCCTGGATCATCAGCCTCGGGTGGAGCGGAACCGGGTAAGGCAGGAGATGCAGCGCATACAGCGGCCAGAGCGAAGCGCCGACCACGGCGAACAGAATGCCTAGGGGAAAGAGGATGCGGTAGGGAGCCACCGCCACGGGATTACCCGTTCCGCCGGCGCACTAATGGATCTCGAATTCCGGGTGCCGCATTCCGAGCAGACGCACTCCGTTCGCGATCACCACGAGCGTGCTCCCCTCGTGGCAGACGACGGCGAGCCAGAGCGGCAGGATGCCCGCGACCGTGCTCAGGATCAGGACGCCGATCACGGAGAACGCGATCGAAAGACTCTGAGTCACGACGCGCCGGGCCCTGCGCGCGAGCCAGATCGAGAACGCGATCCCGCGAAGGTCGTCCCGCATGAGCACCACGTCGGCGGTGTCGAGCGCGACGTCCGTGCCCGCGCCTCCCATCGCGATACCGACCGTCGCCGTCGCGAGAGCGGGCGCGTCGTTCACGCCGTCTCCCACCATTGCGAGGTTCGGCCAGCGTTCCAGAAGCTCCCGCACCGCGCGCACCTTCTCCTCCGGAAGGAGGTCGGCCCGCACCTCGTCCGCTCCCACTTCCTGGCCCACGGGGACCGCGACCCTGGCGTGATCCCCGGTGATGATCGCGACGTGGCGGATGCCCATGTCGCGGCATGCCTGGATGGCCGCCCGCGCCTCCGGACGGATCGTGTCCGCGACGCCGATCGCTCCGGAAGCGACAACCCCGTCTTCAGGCGCCGGAGGCACGGTGCCCGCCGTCCGCGGCGCCGGTCCGTTCCCGCCGCCGCTCCGCGCGATCACGAGCAGCGCGCTCTGCCCGCGTGCACGCAGCCCCTCGGCCTCGCCGAGCGCCCCCTCGGGGATCGGGACCTCGTGGGTGGTGAAGAGCGCTTCCCGCCCCACGCCGACCCAGAGGCCCTCGACATGCGCGTGGGTGCCGAGCCCGCTGTGGCTCTCGAATTCGGTCGTGTGGGGCAGCGGGAGATTCCGGCGCGCCGCCTCCGCGACGACCGCCTTCGCGGTGTGGTGCTCGCTTCGCGCTTCGACCGCGGCGCCGAGACGGATGAGCTCGTCGGCGGCCACGGCCGGATTCTCGGGCCTCACGTCCACGACCCGGGAGCGCCCCTGGGTGATCGTCCCGGTCTTGTCGATCGCGAGCGCGGTCACGTTTCCGAGCCGCTCCAGGTGGGCGCTCCCCTTGAAGAGCACTCCGTGGTGCGCCGCATGCGCGATGGCGGAGAGCATGGCGGCCGGGGTCGCGATCACCACCGCACAGGGGGAAGCGGCCACGAGCAGGACCATTCCGTGGTAGAAGGCGTCGGGAAAATTGTGATGCAGGAACAGCATGGGAATGGCGGTCGCCACGGCGGAGCCCGCGAAGACGGATAGGACGTAGCTCTTCTGCCAGCGCTCCACGACGCGCTCCGTCGTCGACTTCTCGCGCCGGGCCTCCTGAACCGCCCGCACGATGCGGGACAGGGTCGTCTCGTCCGGAGTCTTCGTGACCCGCACGATCGGCGCGCCGGTCAAGTTCACCGTTCCCGCGAATACGCGATCCCCGGCCGCTTTGTCCACGGGCTCGGCCTCGCCGGTGATGGTGGACTCGTCCGCCGAGGTCTCTCCCTCGAGGATCACGCCGTCCACGGCGAAGCGCTCTCCGGGGATCGAGCGCACGCGCTCTTCAACCCGGATCTCCTCCACGCGCACCCGCACTTCGACTCCATCGCGGAGCACCAGGGCCGAATCGGGGCGCAGCTCGACCAGCGACTCGATGGAGCGCGCGGCGCGCTCCATGGTGTAGCGCTCGAGCGCGCCGCTCAGGGAGAAGAGGAAGAGGAGCACGGCGCCCTCGCCCCAGTGTCCGATGAACGCCGAGCCGAGGGCTGCTGCGATCATGAGCAGATTGATGTCCAGCTGGCCGCGCGCGAGGTTCCGGAACAGGTCCCGGGCGGGCCCGAATCCGCCGGTGAGGTACGAAAGAATGAAGAGGGGCCGGCTGACTTCGGGGGTCCCCATGTGGAACACGCGGACCGCGGCCCCGGCGAGGCCAAACGCCGCGCAGGCGGCCGTGAGCCCCATCTGCAGATTGGCCGAGCGGATGAACTCGAGCCAGCTGAATCGGAGGCGGTTCACCCCGCGCCTCCGCGGAGCAGGCGGCGAAGCACGAAGGTCAGGATGCCGCCGTTCTCGTAGTACCGCACCTCTTGCGGGGTATCGAGCCGGACGAGCGCCGTAAAGCTCTGCCCGCCGGCGCGCACCGTGACTTCCCGGGCGCGGCTTGAGTCCGGTTTCGCCGCGGCCGCGATTCCCTCGACGTCGAAGGTTTCCTTGCCGGCGAGGTCGAGGCTCTCGGCGTTCTGGCCCGCCTGGAACTGGAGCGGCAGGATGCCCATCCCGATCAGATTGCTCCGGTGGATGCGCTCGAAGCTCTCGGCCAGGACGGCGCGGACGCCGAGGAGCTTGGGCCCCTTCGCCGCCCAGTCGCGCGAGGAGCCCGATCCGTACTCCTTGCCGGCGATCACGATCGTGGGGACGCCTTCCTGCGCGTAGCGCATCGCCGCATCGTAGATCGGCATCTGCTCGCCGCCGGGGAGGTGCAGGGTGATGCCCCCTTCGACCCCCGGAACGAGTTTGTTCCGGATGCGGGTGTTCGCGAACGTGCCGCGCACCATGACCTCGTGGTTCCCCCGGCGAGAACCGTAGGAGTTGAAGTCGAGGGGCTGAACGCCGTGCTCGATCAGATAGCGCCCGGCGGGGCTGTCTTTCTTGATCGAGCCCGCGGGGGAGATGTGGTCCGTCGTCACGCTGTCTCCGAGGAGCGCCAGCACACGCGCGCCGCGCACGTCCGGGACCGGCGGAGGCGTTGCCGGCATGGCATCGAAGTAGGGCGGACGTTTGACGTACGTGGACGCGGAATCCCAGGAGTACCGGTCTCCTTCGGGCACCGGGAGATTCCGCCAGGTTTCATCCCCGGTATAGACGTCCCGGTAGGTCTCGCGGAAGGTCTCCGACTTGAGCGCTTCGCGGATCGTCTGCTCGATCTCCATCCGGCTCGGCCAGAGATCGCGTAGATAAACCGGCTTCCCGTCCTTTCCCGTTCCGAGCGGCTCCGACGTGATGTCCACGTCCATCCGTCCCGCCAGCGCGTACGCGACGACGAGGGGGGGAGAGGCGAGATAGTTGGCACGCACGTCGGGGTGTATGCGACCTTCGAAGTTTCGATTTCCGCTCAGGACCGCCGCGACGACCAGATCCTCGTCCTCGATGGCCTTGGAGATGGGGGGCGGAAGTGGACCGCTGTTGCCGATGCAGGTCGTGCATCCGTATCCGACCGTGAAGAAACCGAGGGCCTCCAGATAGGGCGTGAGGCCTGCGCGCGCGAGGTATTCGGTCACCGCCTTGGAGCCCGGCGCGAGGCTGGTCTTCACCCAGGGCTTCGATTTGAGCCCTCGCTCGACGGCGCGCTTGGCGAGGAGCCCGGCGCCCACCATGACCGAGGGATTCGACGTGTTCGTGCAGCTCGTGATCGCGGCGATGACGACGGCCCCGTCCGAGAGCGGGAAGGACTCGCCGCCCATCGTGACCTGAGGGAGCGTGGCGGCGGCGTGGCCCGCGACGCCGTCCCCGCCTTCTCCCTCCCAGCGCTCGAGGGGACGAGGGGCCGAAGAGGGCGGGGCCTTGGCGACCCGCATGGTCGGGAGCGCCTCGGCGAAGTTCTTCTTCGCGTCACGGAGGCGGACGCGGTCTTGTGGCCGGCGCGGCCCCGCAAGGCTCGGCTCCACGGTCCCCAGATCCAGCGAGAGCGTGTCGGAGTAGGCGGCCTCCGGCGTATCCGGCCCGTGGAAGAGACCCTGCTCCTTCGCGTACGCCTCGATGAGTCGCACCTGCTCGGGCGGCCGCCCCGTGAATTCCAGATAACGCAGGGTCTCGGCATCGATGGGGAACATCCCGCACGTGGCGCCGTATTCCGGCGACATGTTCGCGATCGTGGCGCGGTCGGCGACCGGGAGCGCCGCGAGCCCGGGTCCGTAGAACTCCACGAAGCGTCCCACGACTCCCTTCTTCCGGAGCTGCTCCGTCACGGTGAGCACGAGGTCCGTGGCGGTGGCTCCCTCCGGCAGCCCGCCCGTCATGCGGAAGCCGACGACCTGCGGCAGGAGCATGGAGACCGGCTGTCCCAGCATGGCCGCCTCCGCCTCGATGCCGCCCACGCCCCACCCCAGAACACCGAGTCCGTTGATCATGGTGGTGTGGGAATCCGTTCCGATGAGCGTGTCCGGGTAGGCCTCCGGCGGATCGCCACCTCCCGCGAACACGACGCGCGCGAGGTATTCCAGATTCACCTGGTGCACGATGCCAGTCGC
>JBGPHU010000133.1:0-7116 GCA_041484545.1 Candidatus Eiseniibacteriota bacterium
ATAACCACGACCGGCTTTCCCGCGTAGATCGTGCGGTCGCGATTCGCGGAGAGGCTCACCCCGCGGCCCAATAGCTCGCGCTCGCCGGGAACGCCCAGGGACCGGCGCCTCAGCCCCGTCGCGATCAGGAGCGTTCGCGCGTGGAACCTCTCACGCCCGCGCGCGACGGATCGCGTCCGCGCCGATACCCGCGTGACGGTAGAACCCACGAGGATCGAGAGGCCGGCCCGCCGCGCCGATTCGAGCAGGAAGGCGGCGAAGCGCGCCCCATCGCTCCCGAACGCGAAGGGGTGATCGGTGATCGGGGCGTGGATCTCGGGGAGCTGGCCCCCGGGGTTTCCGGCTTCCTCGAGGATAAGGGTCTTGAGCCCGAATCCCTGAAGCGTCAGCGCGGCCGTGATTCCGGCCATGCCGCCCCCCAGGATCAGCGCGTCGAGTCGTTCGGTCCGGGGCACAGGCCTGGGCTCACGGTCTCGGCGACTTCCCAGAAGGTCTTGGGCTGGATGGGGGCGAGGCCGTAGCGGCTCGCGATCAGGTCCAGGCTCTGCTGCCGCGCGGTGAGGCGCACGGGATCGCCGAGCTGGCTCATGCCGCCGGCGTGGATGCGGATCGTGACCGAAGCGCCGGGCACGCGCGCGATCCGGCCGCCTCCGATCGCGACGCGCATGAGCCAGTCCCAGTCCTCGGAGTAGGGAATCTCGGTGTCGAAGAGTCCGAAGCGGTCGAATGCCCGCCTCCGAGCCGCGATCGCGCTCGGCGCGATGAAGCTGTCCCGCCCGAACACCTCGAGGTCGAAATCGTGGGCAAGGGTGCGGCGCTGCCGGCTGGCCTCGTCCAGGATCCACGCATCCGTGTAGGCCACGTCGATGCCGGGATCCCGGTCGAGCGCCGCGGCCAGACGGGCCGCGTGTCCGGGCTCCCACAGATCGTCGTCGTCCAGGAATCCGATCGCGTCCGCGCGCGAGGCGTCAATCCCCCGATTCCGTGAAGCGGCGAGACCGTGCGGCGCGCCGTCATGCTCGACGACGAGAACCGGAAACTCCAGCCGATCCAGGTGCTCTCGCGCGCGCTCATCGAGCGGCGCCCCTCCGTCGCGGACGAGCACGAGTTCCAGCTCGGGATGGGTCTGGCGCGCGACGCGTTCGATCGCCTGGAGAAGCTCGTTCGGGCGGTCGTGTGTGGGCAGGACGATGGAAACCGAAGACACGCTAGCGGCGGCCGGGCGCCTGCGGTTTCGGAGCGGGCGGCGTGCCCGGCCCTCCGCGCCGCGCCTCGGTCACGAGGAGCGCGCGCTGCTCGACGCCGCGCATCTCGAGGCAGAGGTGCCTCGCGCGGACGCTCACTTCGACCGAAGCCGGCTCTAAGTCCCGCTCGATCGCGTCCGCGATGGCCTGCGTGAGGCTCTCTTGGAGCCGCGGGGCGCAGGCCAGCTCGCGCACGAGGCGCGCGATCGCTCCAATACCACAAATCCGGTCGGTCGGCATGTAGCTCACCGACGCCGTTCCGAAATAGGGGACGAGGTGGTGCGGGCACATGCCATAGACGGGGATCTTCTCGAGCTTGACCGACTCGCCGGGATGGCCGCGATATCGCGACGGCCGGAGAGGGCCCGGCTCGCGGCGGAGCGCGGCGGTGCGCTCGGCCAGGAAGTCCGCGGTGAGCTGTGCCGTGACGGTGTACTCGGGATCGCGCCGGGGGTCGATGCCCAGGGCGCGCAGGAACGTGGTGAACGCCGCGACCGCCTGTGGCCCCGCTCCGGGCGCGCTTCGGCCGTCGGCCGCGATCTCGCGATGGGCGGCGATCTCCTCTTCCAGGAGGCTTTCCTCGTCGTCGGCCGGAGGCTCGGAGGGGCGCTCCGCGCGGGGGAAGGAGGGGCGTTCCTCGCGAACCACCGGGGGGGGCGCCGCGCGCGCCGCGGACGGACGTTCCGCGCGAGGCGTCGAGGCCCGGCCGCGGCCGGGCCGTGGTCGCGTCCCTCGGGGCGGCTGGGCTTCCGCCGGCGCTCGCTCCTGCTCCGGCTCCACCGATTCCTGCTCGCGCTCCTCCGGCGCGTCGTGCCCGTTGCCCTGCGGCGGATGCGACGGCGGGCGAGCGGCGCCCGGCCGGCGCCTGCCTCGTCCTCCGCGGCGTCTCGGGCTCATAGCCCCAGCGCTCCCGCCTCGGCCTGGAGCGCCGCGAGCACGAACGCGACGTGTTCTTCCAGCGTGACCCCCAGCTCTCGCGCTCCCTGCTCGATCTCGTCGCGGTTCACCGAGCGCGCGAAGCTCTTCGACTTCATCTTCCGGAGCACCGAATCGGGCGTCACCTCCGCCAGCGTCTTCCCCGGCTGGACGAGCGCCGTGGCGGTGATCATCCCACACAGCTCGTCGGATGCGAAGAGCGCCTGGGCGAGCGGCGTGGCCCGCGGCGTGCCGGTGTAGGCCGCGTGGCCCATGATGGCCTCGATCATGGCGGGCGGGAAGCCGCGCTGCGCCAGAATCGCGCAGCCGAACCGGGGGTGCTCCTCGGGCGTGGGGTGCTTCTCGTAGTCGAAGTCGTGGATCAGGCCGGTGGCGCCCCAGAGATCGGGATCCTGGCCGAACCGGGCGGCGTAGGCGCGCATGGCCGCTTCCACCGCGAGCGCGTGCTTCCTCAGCCCCGGCGTCTCCGTGTGCTCGTGGAGAAGCGCCAGAACCTCCTCGCGGGGCGGAAGCCCACTCTTGACCGTATGAGGCAGGGTGTCCATGAGCAAGCCAAGATGGTATCGGGCCGCGTCCCCGGTGACAACAGGGAAGGGGGCTGGTACCCTGCCTCCCCGAAGATTCCCTCTCGCCGAGCAACACGGAGGCACCCATGAAACGGGTCGTTCTCGCTCTTGCCGCGCTGTCCGTCATCACGCCCGCCGCCCGCTCCTGGGCCCAGCATGAAGACCACGTCCACGAGGCCGTGTCCGTCGAGAAGCTGGGGTCCGTTCACTTTCCGATCTCCGTCGCTCCCGAGGCCCAGAAGGATTTCGACCGCGCGGTCGCCCTGCTCCACTCCTTCGAGTACGAGCAGGCGCAGCGCGGATTCCGAGAGATCGCGGACGCATACCCGACGTGCGCCATGGCGTATTGGGGAATCGCCATGTGCAACTACCACCCCATCTGGGGGCCGACCACGCAGGCCGATTTCGACCGGGGCCGGATCGCGAGCGAGACGGCGGTGAAGATGGTGGGGCAGACCGAGCGCGAACAGGCCTACATCGGAGCCATCGCGGCCTACTACAAGGACGCGGACCGCCTGGATGCCCCTACGAGGAGGGTGGCCTACGAGAAGGCGATGGAAGAGATCCACCGGCGCTTCCCCGACGACATCGAGGGGACGATTTTCTATGCTCTATCGATCCTCGGGAATGCTCCCACGACCGACAAGACGTACGCGATGCAGAAAAAGGCCGCGGATCTCCTGAACTCGGTCCTGCCGAAGGCCCCCGACCATCCGGGCGTGGCCCACTATCTGATCCACAGCCTGGATTACCCGGGGCTCGCGAGCCTCGCCCTTCCCGCGGCTCGCGCGTACTCGAAGATCGCGCCGTCCGCGCCGCACGCCCAGCACATGCCGTCCCACATCTTCACCCGGCTCGGACTCTGGGATGAATCCATCGAGTCCAACCTGGCCGCGGCGAAGGCGGCCCGCGATCTCATGGCCAAGATCCACCCGGGGTTCACCTACTTCGAAGAGCTTCACGCCATGGACTATCTCGCCTACGCCTACCTCCAGCTCGGTCGGGACGCAGCCGCAAAGGGAATCGTGAACACGGTCCGCGCGGTGCCCAAGGTGGACCAGGAAACCCCGTCCGCGGCGTACGCGTTTGCCGCGGTCCCCGCGCGCTACGCGCTCGAGCGGCATAAGTGGGATGAAGCGGCCAAGCTCGGCATCGCCCCCGCGTGGTTCTCCTGGAACAAGTTCCCATGGGCGGAGGCCTTGACGCAGACGGCCCGGGGCATCGGGGCCGCCCGATCGGGGAACGTGCGTGCGTCGCGCCTGGCGCTCGCGCGGCTCGATGCGCTCCATCAGTCGCTGGCGGGCGTGAAAGACGGATACAACTGGGCGGACCAGGTGGAGGTTGAGCGGCGCGAGGTGAGGGGATGGATCGCGCACGCGGAGAAGAAAGATCAGGAAGCAATCACCCAGCTCAGCTCGGCAGCCGATCTCGAGGATTCGATCGACAAGAACCCGGTGACCCCAGGAGCGCTGCTACCCGCCCGCGAGCAGCTCGGAGATCTCTTTGTGGAAGTGGGGAAGGCGGACCAGGCGATCCCGGCCTACGAAGCCGTGCTCAGGTCCTCCCCGGGCCGCCGGAACAGCCTGCGCGGGCTCGAGCGGGCGAAGCACGGCCGAGCCGCTACAAGTCCTTCTTCATCACGACCGTAGCCGTCAGCTTGGTCAGGGTCTCCGTTCCCTGAATGGGGAAGCTGGTGCCGTTGAAGATGAGCCGCAATCCCACCTTGGCCCGATCGTGGGTCAGAACTTCCGCCAGCGCGGGCGACGCGTCGATGTGGGTGCTCACGTTGGTGACCTGCCCCGCCAGAAGCTGGAAGGGAACGTCGGCGATCGCCGTGGTCGTGAAGGGCGTGGCCGAATCGGCCGCCGCGAAGTAGATGAGCACGTCGCCCGTACCGGCGCCGGTCGTATTATCGAAGGACGCCGCGATGTCCAGGCTCGCCGACGCCACTCGGGTCACGTCGCCCACCCCCTGAAGCAGGTTCAGGCTGTCCGAGAAGACCTCGACGGTGTCGACGGGAAAGCCCGAGGGAATGGGGCCGTAATTGACGACGCGGGTCGAGGGATCCATGAAACTCAGGATATCGACCGTGAGGATGAGGTTCCGGTTTCCGCACCCCACGAGGAGCGGCAAGAAGAGCGCGATCGGGATCAGTCGGCGCACGGTAATCCTCCTAGTACAAAGAGAGCGAGGCGGAAAGCTCCGCTCCGCGTTCGCGTTCGATGTTGCGGCTGTTGGTCGCGATGGCGAGGTCCAGCCCGAGCTTCCCGAAGCGGTAGCCGCCGCCGCCGGCGAACTGCATCATCTTGTTTTGGTCGCGATAGATTCCGCTGCGAAGCGCGATCATCCCGAACCAGAATTCCGCGCCGGCGTGCATCGACGTGCGGAGGTCCCCTTTGACGACGTCCGCCGCCAGGGTCGTGCGCCCGATCCGCTTGGCCACGTTCACGGTCGTGGTGACGGGGATGCGGCTCGTGAATTTCTCGTCCCGCGCGATGACCGTGGTCGTGAAGGAGTTCGTCACGTCGTCGTACACGTGTCGCCGCACGGTGGTGTTCCACTTGATCTGGCTGCCGAAGTCGTTGAGCCCCACGCCCAGCTCGAAATTCTGGAAGTAGAGCACCGCGCCCACGTCCGAGCCGAATCCCGTTCCCGTGCCGCCGTCCCCGCCCGCGAGCGCGTTACGCGTCTGGGTGTCCATGTCGATGGTGACCGGGTTGCCGCTGGCGAAGAGCGTGTCGCCCGTCGTGACGCCGGCGATGGAGTGAACGTCGCCGTAGGCGATCCCCAGCAGGTATTTGGGCGCGCCGCCCAGGTAGAGCGCGGTCGAGCCGTTCCGCCTGGGATCGTTCGAGTTGCTTTCGCTCGCCGACGCCTTGTGCAGCGCCCGGAAGGCGTATCCCGCCTGGAAGGAGACGGCCGCCTGCGCGCGACCCTCGTCGGTCAGCCCGTACCGCGTGTTGCTGGTGAACGGGACCGCGTCCTTGAGGGCGTCACGGAGCTTGTCGCTCAGGGTCAGCTCGTTCCGGAGGTGGATGAGCGGCGAAACCTGGATGAACATCCTCCCGAAGCTCTTCCCGATCCCGCCGATGTGGTACACGCCGCCTTGCTTGAACGAGTGTTCAGGGATCACGCGTTTCACGTCCGCCAGGTCCACCATCAGCGAGTCCTGCGCCACGTAGACCGAGATGTCGCCCGACACCTCGCTCGGCTTGGAGAGCTGGATCGTGAGCGGAGGATTCAGGAAGACGTTCGCGATCTCGTAGACGTTGAACGTCGAGTCCTTCGAGTCGAAGGAGGGATGGTCGCTCAGGTACTGGATGAGACCAAGCGGCAGGGGAATCGAGCCCGAGCCTCCCGTTCCCTTCGGCACGGCGCGGAACGCGATGTTCGAGCCGGTGTGGTCGCCGACGTCGCTCGTCAGCACGCCGCCCATTCCCAGCCGGCGCGCGTCGAGCGTCTGGCCCGCGGCGGTCCCGGCCAGGGTGGCGCACAGGGCGACCGCGATCGCAACAGAACCTGCTTTCATCATTGGAGTTACCCCCCGGAGTCAGCCCCGCGGCGCACCGCCGCAACCGCGCTCGGACGTATCGTTCATCGGCATACTCGACATCGTGCTTGAGCCTGCGGCGGACAATCGCGCATCTCACCCAGCACCAAGCCGCGGGCCTGGCGCGTTTGACCGGCCGGCGCGCCTGTGATAGCTTACATTCGCTTGGGCCAGCGGCAGTTAGACAATCATCGCGACCCCGGCATCCCATCCAACCGCGCTCGAGGGCTACCCGACCAACGATGACTGAGACCGAGCTTTCGAAAATCTACGATCACACCCTCGTGGAGCGTCGCTGGTACGACCACTGGGTGAAGGCCGGATATTTCCGCCCGCGCGACGGGGAGGGCCCGCCGTTCGTGACGCTCATCCCGCCTCCGAACGTTACCGGGACCCTTCACCTCGGCCACGTCTTCAACCACACCCTTCAAGACGTGCTCACGCGCTGGCAGCGCATGACCGGAGTGCCCGCCCTCTGGCTCCCCGGCACCGACCACGCGGGCATCGCCACGCAGAACGTGGTCGAGCGCAAGCTCGCGGCGGAAGGGAAGACGCGCCACGACCTGGGCCGAGATGCCTTCGTGGAAGACGTCTGGAAGTGGAAGGCACAGTATCACGAGCGCATCACGACGCAGATGAAGCGGATCGGCGACTCGGTGGACTGGTCACGCGAGCGCTTCACCATGGACGACGGGCTCTCTCGCGCCGTGCGGGAAGTGTTCGTGAGCCTCTACGACAAAGGGCTCATCTACCGCGGCAACCGGATCATCAACTGGTGCCCGCGCTGCCTCACCGCGCTCTCGGACGAGGAAGTGGACCA
>JBGPHU010000134.1:0-7088 GCA_041484545.1 Candidatus Eiseniibacteriota bacterium
CCGAGCTCAAGGGGCTGAGCGGGAGCGTCGCGTTCCAGGGAACTCTCGACGGGCCCTCCTCCATCCGCGTCTCGGCGAAAGCGGACAGCCTCTTCTGGAAAGCCTCGGCCGCGGCCGCGAACATGCCGCTTCCGTCCCCGCTCACCCTCGAGGCCGCGTTGGAGCCGAAGGGTGACCCGGGCGTTCTCGAGGTAACCCGAGGGTCCCTGGACGTGGGGCCGCTGCACAGCGCCCTGACCGGAACCGTTCGGTTTCCGAAGCGGCCGACGGACGGCGGTGCGACGGTCGATCTCGTGCTCACCGGCAATCACCAGAAGATCGATTCCGGCGCCCGCGGGTTCCAGGGAATCGCCGCCGCGACGCCCGCGAAATGGGAGGGAACGGCCGAGTGGGACATCGACGTGAGCGGACGCGCTCCCGACATCGTTACAAACGGAACGCTGAACCTGAGCGGGCTCACCGTGCACTCACAGGAAACCTCCTTTCTCATCAACCAGGTGCACGCCGAGTGGAAAACCAACGCCGATCGGACGTTCACGGCCACCGGGTCAGGCTCGGGCTCGGGGATCAACATGTCATTCCTTGCAAAGGGGCTTCTTACGCCCGGCGGCGCGATCACCGGCGGTCTTTTCCTTCGAGCCCCCGCGGCGCGCCTGAACGGCCTCGTGCCCAACGCGCCGAAGTGGACCTCCGGAAACCTCGAGTGCCGCGCCTCGTTCGAGCTGAAACCGCCGGCCAAGCCCGACATCAAGTGGTCCATCCGCGGCTCGGGACTCAACGGAACGGTGCAGGGACTCGCGCACCCGGTCCGCGAGCTTCAGTTCGACGTGGAGGGGAACGAGGCGACGGCCGACATCCGGTCCTTCCGAACGGGGGTCGGCTCTTCTACGGTGAGCCTCAGCGGAGCCCTGGTGCGAGGGAAACCCCTGAGCACGGGGACGTTTCATCTCACGGTCGACCGGTTGATCGCGGAGGAATGGGCTCCGCCGACGGGCGGGAAAGCGCCACGCAATATTCTGGCGCCCGCGCCCGCGACGCTGCCCGTGCCGATCGGCGCCTTCACCGGCGCCGTGGAGATCGGAGAAGTCCGCTCCGGCGCCATGCGCGCCACCAACATCTCGACCCCGGTCCGCTTCGACGGCAAGAACCTGGTGGCCGAGCCCATCAAAGGATCCATCGGCACCGGGACGTTCGAAGGCTCCTTCAACGTCCAGTCGCCGTTCACGAAGCCGAGCTACACGCTCCACATGGACGTGAAGCGGGCGCCGGTGGAGCAGGTCGCCGCCGGAACCATGCCGTTCTCCTCGGCGGTGAGCGGATTCCTGAGCGGCGTGCTCGACCTGAGCGGACAGGGATTCCCCAGCGCGGCCCCGAACGAAACGCTGAAGGGACTCCTCAAGGGGACACTGGACGACGGGAAGCTCAAGCTGACACCGACGGTGATCGCGGTGGCGCGCGCGCTGGGAATTTCCACGGGCTCGGAGCTTCCCTTCACTCAGGAGACCCACACCCTGCGCATCCAGGGGAACAAGATGCTGATCGACCAGGCGCGCGGCGATCTCGGCCAGGACAAGGCGGAGATGAACGGGTCGGTGGGGATCGATCACACGCTCGACCTGAACGTGCTCCTCCGGCTCGCGCCGGCACGGGTGAAGGGGAGCTCATCCCTGGCACGGTTCGCTCAGTACGCGCGCGACGCCGATGGCCGGCTGCCGGTCGGTCTCAAGATCACCGGTCTCGACCGGGCCCCAAGAATCACCGTGAACACCGAGCAGCTCCTGCAGGCCGCCGCCAAGCAGCTGACCAGCGACGTCGGCAGGCAGATCGTGTCGGGGCTGGTGAAGGGGCTCGCCCGCCGGCCGGACTCGCTGCACAAGGCGGATTCCACGCTCGCGGCCGATTCCACCCGCAATCTGGAGACCACGCGCAAGGCGCCGGCGGACTCGGCGGCGGTGGATCCGGTCAAGAAGGCCGGCGACGTCCTGAAGCACATCTTCGGAAAGTGAGCCTCGCCGTCAGGAGCGCCTCATTCTGCCTCCTGGCGGCCGCGGCGATCTTCGCGGCGGCGCCGGCCCTCGCCGAGCACACCGCCGGCGTGCCCGGATGGCAGCAGGACGTGCATTACAGCCTCTCCGTTTCCTACGCCCCGCAAAAGTTCGAGATCGCGGGGCAGGAGACGCTCGCATACTGGAATCTCTCTCCCGACACTCTCTCGGAGCTGTACTTCCATCTCTACCTGAACGCGTACCGCCCCGGGTCCCACATGGCCCGCTACGACGCTTCGCACGAGGATTGGCGCGTCCAGGACCTGCCGGCGAAGCGGCGCGGGAGCGAGCGGATCGAGAGCGCGCGAATATTGTCGGGTGATTCGCTCGCGGTGGATACCGATGACACGATCGCGCGCGTGGCCCTTCCCCAGACGCTCGCGCCGGGGGAGAGCGTGATCGTATGTCTCTCCTTCCGATCCCTGATCCCCGACATTCCCGAACGGATGGGACGCTCGGGGAAGGGTGTCTTCGCGGCGCAGTGGTATCCCAAGGTCTGTGTCTACGACCGCTTCGGCTGGCACACGGAGCAGCACCTGGGCTCCGAGTTCTACGGCGACTTCGGCGCCTACGACGTTCGCATCACGCTCCCGGCGACGTTCCTGGTCGCGCACACCGGCACGCTGGTGAACCCCGCCGAGGTTCTGCCCGACTCCATTCGCGCGCGCCTCGCCGCCCCGGGTGACAGCGCGGTGACGATCTGGGACCGGACCCGCTTCGCGAGCCCCACGGATTCGGCCGGGCGGACCGCGGCGGCGATGCCGCGCACCTGGGCCATCCACGCGGACTCCGTCCACGATTTCGCGTGGGCCTGCGAGGAGAAATGGATCTGGCGGCGCGCGCGATGGAACGGGATCGAGGTCTACACCTACCACCGCGGGTCCGACGCGAAACATTGGAACGACATGGCGTCCGAGGGCGCCCGGATGGTGGAGGTCATGAGCCGGCGCTTCGGGCCGTATCCGTATCCGCGTTTTTCGTTCGTGGAGGAGCCGATCGGCGCGGGAGGGGTCGAGTTTCCGAACATCGTCTGGATCACGCCGCGGCGGGGCACGACGGCGCGGAGGCTCGAGTACCTCTTCGCCCATGAGCTGGCCCACAACTGGTTCTACGGGATGGTGGGAAGCAACGAGACGGGGCAGGCGTTCCTGGACGAAGGGCTCACCAGCTACGCCGAGACCGCGATCATGGAGACGCTCTACGGCCGAACGGGAAATCTCACGCATCCCCAAAAGCCTCGATGGCTCTTCCCGGAGGACGACTCGCGCAGGAGCGCGTGGCGGAGCTACCTCGAGTTCCAGGCGAGCGGGATCGAAGAGCCGGTCGTGACCCACTCCGACCGCTTCAAGAATCCGGCCGCCTACTATCCGTCCGTCTACCACAAGACGAACGTGGGCCTCTGGACGCTTCGCTCCATCGCGGGCGAGGAACGCTTCGACGACGCGATGCGCGAGTATTTCGCGAGCTGGCGTTTTCATCATCCGTACGCGGAGGATTTCTTCGCCTCCATGAACCACGCGCTGGGCGCCTCGTACGATTGGTTCTGGGGCGAGTGGTTCCTCCGGACCGACGCGATCGACGTGTCGCTCTCGCGGCTGCGCGTGACCCAGGAGCGGACGCCGGGAGCGGGCCCGCGCGTGGAGCTTCGGCTCCGCTCGCGCGGGGGAATCGATCCGCCGGTGCCGGTCCGGTTCCGGGACGGGGCCGGACACGAGGCGACGCGCGTCGTGCCGCGCGAGATCTTCCTGGCGGCGGAGGGGGACGCGGTCTACCGACCGGACCTTCCGTTCGCGCCGATCGAGGCCGAGCTGGATCCCGACTTCACACTCCCCGACATCGATTGGAGCGACAACCGGACCAGCCGCTGGCCCCGGTTCGAATGGATGCTCGACAACTGGCGCGCGCCTCCCCGGCCCATCGGGAAGACGCTCCTCCTCTGGAGGCCGGATCTCTGGTACCAGGCCAACGACGGTCCCCAGGCCGGCGTCGCGTTCGACGCGAGCACGGTGCGGTGGGAGCACGGCCTGCAGGGGACCGCGGGCGTTGGGGCGCGAGATCCGCGGGTCTACGCCGACCTCGAGGCGCGGGTGCGCTCCCTCTCCGCCGATCCCCGGCGGATCGCGCGCGCGCGCGGCTACGACATGGATGGGCACCGCGGATTCCGGCTTTCGCTCACCCAGGACCTCGGGTCGAAGATCGAGCGCGGGCTCCGCTGGTCGCTCGCCACGGGCGTCGACGTGGACCGGCTCTATGATCGCGAGACACCGCGGCGTCCGGGCGAATGGTCGCGGGGTGGGTACGCCAACCTCGAGGCGACGCTCTCCTCGTCGCGCAAGTACCACCGCGTCCGCTGGACGGGATCGGTGCGCCTCCGCACGGATCTCTTCACGGACAGCTTCTCCTATGGCTCGCTCTACGCCGTGACCACCGCGGACGTGAGCGTGATTCGCAGGCTCCCGCTCCTGCTCCGGCTCGCCGCGGGCCGCGTCCGCGGAGGCGCGATTCCGCCCGAGGAGCGTTTCTATCTGGCGGGCGCTGGGCCGCGCGGCGAGTGGGCGAGCCGGTGGTTCCGCTCGCGCGGCGCCCTTCCCGCGCGATGGAACGCGGCGCTCGGGGGAGACGGGAACGTGCGCGGCTTCGCCGACACGAGGCCCTCGGGCGCGGCCCTCGTGGCCCTGAACGCGGAGTCCCGGTCAAGCCGCCTCGTGCCCGCCTGGGTCCCGCTCGTGGGCAAGCTCCGCGTCCCCGTGCTGGAGCCGCGCTCATCGCTGTTCGTGGACGCGGGGCAGGTGAGCGAAGGGCCCATCGCGCTTCGGGACTTCGCGGCGGATTTCGGCGTGGGCTTCCGCACCCGGCCGCTCTTCCGCAATCACCTCACGCTCCGGACGGACTTGCCCCTCCTGCGCACGCCGCCTGAAACCGGGGAACGCCCATGGAAGCTGCGGGCCGTCTTCTCGGTCGGGGAAGCCTTCTGACGCGCTCCACCGACGCCATCGATACGCGAGGGCTCACCCGCACGTTCAACGCGCGCCGCAGGTCGGGTGAGGTGCGCGCGCTGCAGGGAGTCGATCTCACCGTGCAGAAAGGAGAGTGCTTCGGCCTCCTCGGCCCCAATGGCGCGGGAAAGAGCACCCTCATCAAGATCCTCACCACGCTCCTCCTCCCGACGTCGGGCCGCGCGCTCGTCACCGGATACGACGTCGCGACGGAGCCCTTCCAGGTGCGGCGGAGGATCAATCTCGTCTCCGGAGGCGACAGCTCGGGATACGGCGTGCTCACGGTGCGCGAGACCCTGCACCTCTTCTCGCAGTTCTACGGTGTGCCCGGTCCGGTCGCGCGCCGCCGCGCCGAGGAGCTGATGCAGGTGACCGGATTGTTGGAAAAAGCGGATCAGAAGTTGGCGGGGCTGTCCACCGGGATGCGCCAGAAGCTCAACTTCGCGCGCGGATTCATGAGCGACCCGGAGGTGATCTTTCTCGACGAGCCTACGCTCGGGCTGGACGTCGAGGCGTCCCGCGACGTGCGCGCCTTCGTCGCACGCTGGGTGCGCGAGCGTCCGGACCGGACCGTGCTCCTGACCACGCACTACATGATGGAGGCGGACGAGCTGTGCGGTCGGGTGGCCATCATCGACCACGGAAGAATTCTCGCCCTCGACACGCCCACCGCGCTCAAGCGGACGCTTCCCGCGGAGCCCGTGTTCGAGTTCCAGGTGAGCGCGACGGGGCAGGACCTGGACCGCCTGCGGGAAATCGCGGGCGTCCGCTCGATGTCGCATCACGCGCATCCGGCGACGGGCGCGGTCGAGCTGCGCGTCGTGGTCGAGGAGGACGACGTGATCGGCGAGGTGCTCGGGCGGCTGAAGGCTCTCGAGCGCTCGGTGCTCCATCTGACGAAGATGGAGCCCTCGCTGGAGACGGTGTTCATCCATCACGTCGGACGGGGCCTCTCCGACGAGGAGGCGGCGGAGCGGGATGGAGCCTAGCGCTCCGGAGCGGGACGCGGGCGCTCGGCAGGTCCTCCGCATGAACCTGGCCGCCGTCTACGCCCGGGCGAGCGTCCGCATCAAGGCTTCCTTCCGCGAGCGCTCGTGGCTCATCGGGGAGACCTTGTTTCCGTTCCTCTCCATGTCCGCGTTCGTGCTGGTGTACCGCGGCCTCCACGCTCCGCGCGAGTACGAGGGCTTCGTGGTGTTGGGAGGCGCCATGATCGCGTACTGGAACAACGTGATCTGGGGCATGGCGAGCCAGTTTTTCTGGGAGCGCGAGCAGGGGCAGCTCCAGCTCTACCTCATCACGCCGGACTCGCGGATGTCGATCCTCCTGGGAATGGCGCTTGGAGGGATCGCGATGACCACGACGCGCGCCGCCGCCATCCTCATCGGGGGCGTCCTCCTGTTCCACGTTCCGCTTCCACTCTCGCGCGCCCTGCCCGCCTTCGGGCTCTTCGTCCTCACCCTCGGGGCCGCGTACAGTCTGGGGATGATCCTGAGCAGCCTGTTCTTGTTGTGGGGACGGGAAGTCTGGCACACCGCGACCATCCTCCAGGAGCCGATCTACCTCTTCTCGGGGTTCTATTTTCCGGTGAGCGCCATGGGAATGGTGATCGCCGTCGCGGGATCCATCCTTCCGGTCACCCTGGGTCTCGACGGCATTCGCCAGGTCTTCTACGGCCCCGCGGCGCACGGACTCCTGCCGCTCCCCTGGATTCCGCCGATCCAGATCGCGCTGACCGCGCTTTTTCTCTACGTCGCGGCGAGGATGCTGCGGCACATGGAGAACCTCGGGAGGCACGAGGGTCGGCTCACGGTGAGGGGCGATTGAGGCGGCTGCTGCAGATCCTCCGCGCGTCCGCGTGGCTGGGATGGCAGGTGGAGGCGAACTGGGCGGACCCGGTGCTCTTTTTCGTCTACTCGATCGCGAAGCCGCTCGCCACGACGCTGATCCTCTTCTTCATGGTGAGAGTCGTGTCGCGCGGAGGCGCTACGACCGAGACGTTCCGCTATATCTTTATTGGGAACACCTTCTTTCTCTACGTCACCGA
>JBGPHU010000135.1:0-7054 GCA_041484545.1 Candidatus Eiseniibacteriota bacterium
CGCGGTCGCGCACTACCGGCGGGCCGCGGACATCGACCCCGGCTTTCCCGACGCGGCGAGCAATCTCGCGAGGCTCTCGGGCGGGCGGAAGCCGTGAAGGGGCGCGGAAGACCGATGAAGGCGGGGGGAAGACCGTGAGCGGAGTCGCGGACCTCCCCGGCCTGGTCGGGCGCGAGGTGCGAGGCGTGGTTCCTCTCACGAGCCGCTCGCTCGCCATCTCCTTCGTGGGAGCGCCTCGACTCTTCCTGTGGATTCACCTCGAGCGGAAGACCGCCTGGTATGCGCTCGCTCCGGACCTGCCCATCGATCCCGATCCGAGAGGATCGCGGTATCTAGCCATCGAGACGCCGCTCCGGAACACGCAGGTGACCGAGGAGCGCGCGCGGGAAGCCGGGGGCCTGGACCTCCGATTCGAGTCGGGGCCGGAGGACGCCCGTGGGTACCGGCTGACGCTCGATGCCGAAGGGCCCCGGGTGAACCTGACCTTCGCATCGGAGCCGGAGGGAACCGTTCTCTGGGCGTTCCACCGCGAGGAGCGGGGCGAAGCGGCGGTCCGCGAGGCGGGCCCGCCGCACGGGCCGGCGGCGCTCGAGCTGCCTTCAGGCTACCGGCCGCCCGTGGTCCGGGACGCCACGCCGGATGACGCGCGCGAGGAGCTGCGAGCCCGGATCGCCGCCGCGTTCCTGGAGGAATTCCGATCGGACTTGGGAAGGATTCTCAAGGCGGCGGAGCGGACGCTCACGCGCCGCGCGGCGGCCGCGGAGGCGGACAAGCGGAAGGCGGCGGACATGCGGCTCGACCGGAGGCGAGCCGAAATCCTGCTCGCCAACTTCGGGAGCGTTCGGAGGGGGGCGAGCCGCGTTGGTCTCCCCGATCCATTCGCGGACTCGCCTCGAGCGACGGTCGAAATCGACCTCGACCCTTCACTCTCCCCCGACGAGAACGCGGCACGACTCTTCCAGAGAGCCAAGAAAGGCGAACGGGGGGACCGGCGCGCGGACGAGCGGCTCGCCGAGACCCACCGTAGCCTTTCAGATCTGGATGAGCTGCGCCGCGAGTCTCTCCTCATGAATCCCCGGGAAGCGCTCGCACGAATCGCGCGTTTCCTGGGCGATGCGAAGATCGAATCAAGTGCACGGGGCGACGTGCGGGAGACCCGTCTGGGTCGACAGGCCACCGACGCGCCCCGTGCGGGACGTCCCGGGCGCGGAACTCCAGGGGCGCACAAGTCGCTCCGGCCAAGGACGTACGTTACGAGCGATGGGTGGGAAGTATGGGTCGGTCGCAGCAACACCGACAACGACCTCATCACCCACCGGTTGTCAAACCCCCACGACTTTTGGTTTCACGTCGTGGGGGCACCGGGTTCCCACGTGATCCTTCGCCGCCCCACTCGAAACTCCAAGCCCAAGCCGACGACGCTGGTGGAGGCGGCTCAGATCGCCGCATTCTTCAGCAAGGCGCGAAAGCAAACGCGGGTTCCGGTGATCTATACCGAACGAAAATTCGTGTCCAAGCCCAGGCGCAGCAAGCCGGGTCAAGCCACGTGCAGTCGAGAACGGGAGCTAGTCGTCCGCCCCCGAAAGCCAGGGACGAATCCGGCGTGATGACGAGACGATCGCGAGGTGAAGAGCGGGTTGTGAGATCGTTGTCGGGGGGGACCCGTAAAGCGTGCGTCGAGTTTTAAGTGGGTCGCGGACGAATGAGGCACCCAGAAAGAGTCAGCCTAGGAGCCTTTATGTCCACTGGGACCTGAAGTTAAATGGTTCGCTCTGGCCATGGCTTCTCGTGAGAGCTCCCCATCGTCCGCGTCCCCACGTCATCTAGTCTCAAAGCCTTCCAACCACTGCTTCCTGGCCTTCCAACCACTGCTTCCTGGCCTTCCAACCACTGCTTCCTGCTCCGGGGTAAAAAGCATGCGACGTGCCCGTCGTGGGAATTGCCGCAAGCAATAGATGTCGCGGACCTATGTGACTGGAGGGCAAGTGTTTCGAGAGCCTTGTGGAGCCCTGCTTCGCGGGGCGGCGCAGGCGAGTAGATCCAACAATGCGACACGAATGTCACACCTTGACAGGCGGGGGCGAGGCTAAGGGGTTATGGCTGTGGACGCTGAGGCCATGTCACACCCTACATGGCCTTTGAGACGTGGATGTCACCCCTATTAAATGTGCTGAGTAAGGGAAGCGAACAGCGAGGCGTCTAGTAGATCTGCTTCAGCAGGCGGATCAGGTGGCGGCGCGTGATTCCAAGCTCGAGCGCGGCGCGGCTTCGGTTTCCGCCGTTCCGCGACAGCGCCGCGAGCACTTCCTCGCGCTTCGCCATGTCCACTTTACCGCGGAGGCCGCGCGAGGGGCGGATCTCGGGCGGGGCGCCCGCGCCCGGGTAGAGAATCGGCATGAGCGATGCCCGGTCCAGGAGCTCCTGCCGCCCGGCGCAGAGGAAGATGGACTCGATCTTGTGCTTCAGCTCGCGAACGTTCCCCAGCCACGGAAGCGACACCAGATATTCCATCGCGTCCTCGGAGAAGAGAACCTGCCGTCCTTCGCGGGCCGACAGCTCGTCCAAGTAGTTGCGGATGAGAAGCGGGATGTCTTCGCGGCGCTCGCGCAGCGGGGGAAGGGACAGCACAACCTGCCCCAGGCGGTAGAACAGGTCCGCGCGGAACCAGCCGGCCTTCACCGCGGCGTCCAGATCCTTGTTCGTCGCCGAGATGATACGCACGTTCAGCTGCCGCGACCGAACCTCGCCCAGCCGGCGGTAGGTGCCGTCATCGAGAACTTGCAGGAGCTTGACCTGCGTCCGCTCGGACAACTCGCCGATCTCGTTCAGGAAGATCGTGCCACCGTCCGCGTCCTCGAAGATCCCCCGCTTCGTGATCGCCGCTCCCGTGAAGGCGCCCCGCACGTAGCCGAAGAGCTCGCTCTCGACCAAGTCCCCGGGCAGGCTCGTGCAGTTCACTTCCACGAACGGGCGGCCCCGCTCGATTTCGAATGTGCGGAACATGTAGGCGAGGAGGTTTTTCCCCACGCCCGTCTCTCCCTGGATCAGGACGCGCGCGGGCGTGGACAAGAGCTCGGAAGCCTTGCGCACCACCTCGAGCGTCCGCGCCTGACGCGTGATGAAACCGTGAGCGCGGGCGATGTCCTGGGTCTGGGGAGAGGTGCGGTGGGACGGGCGTTCGGCGCGCGGGGCCACGAGCCAGGAGGGCGCGTTCAGCTCGCGAAGGACGACTTCGCAATCGCGCACGGCGTCATCCAGTCCGAGCTGCTCGAATAACGACATGGCCTTGAACGCGTAGTTCTGGGCTTCGCGCATCCGCTCGGGGTCCTTGTCTCCCTTCGCGCGCTGCGACTGCTCGCGGTACGCCCGCGCCAGCTCGAAGCGCTCGTGGATCCCCTCGAGCAGCCGGATCGACTGCCGCGCTTGCGTGTGCGCTTCCACCGCGCGCCCCTCGGCCGTATGGATGGCCGCGAGGACTCGCCTCGTGGCGCCTTCCTCGAGCTGGTCCTTGAGCTGCATGGCCCGCTGCAGGGCGTCATCCGCGGCTTCCGTCGCGTGCGCGACGTCCTCGCGCCGTATGAACGCCTCGGCGCGGCGGCGTTGCAGCTCGTGGATCATGTCTCCTTCGGGCGCGATCTGACGCGCCATGTCGAGCGCCTGGTCGTAGAAGCCAAGCGCAGAATCGGCCTGTCCCATCTCGTAGCGGAGGTCGCCGCGGCCCATGAGGCAGAGCACCTGCTCGCGCGAGCAGCCCAGCCGCGCCGTGATCTGGCACGCGGCGCTAAGGTGCGCCTCGGCCGCCGCGAAGTCATGGCGGTAGGAGGCGATGGTCGCGAGCCCGATCCTCATGCGCGCCACGCCGGCGTCCCGGCCGATCTGGAGGTAGCTGGTCAGGGCGCGCTCGAAATGTTCGCGCGCCTCGTCCCAAGATCCGGCCTTCAGGTGGACGATTCCGAGGTTGGCGCATGTGACGGCCAAGTAGGCGAAGTTTCCGAGGCGGGTGGCGATCTCCATGGAGCGGAGCATGTGCCAGGTCGCTTGCCGCCAGTCGGAGAGGTGACGGTAGAGCACGCCGAGGTTGTTGTGCGCGCGAATCACCCCGTCGTCGTCGTTCAGGTCCCAGCGGAAGAGATGGAGCGACGCTTCGTAGAATTCCTTGGCCTTGTTCAGGTCCCCGAGGCGGAAGTAGATCCTGCCGAAGCAGTTGTAGGTATGCGCGAGAGGCCCGGTGAGTCCGCGGTCCCGGAAGCAGGCGTGGGCGCGCTCGCAGGTGCGGAGCGCCTCGTCGTACTGGCTCAGCTCGATGAGGGCCCGAGCGCTCTGGAGCTGGAGCCGGGCCACGAGCTCGGGATGCGTCTCGGCTGAGATCCGGCCGCGCGCGCGGGCGAGGTAGCGAAGCGCCTCGGGCGCGTCCGCCTTATCGATCAGGACCTGCGCGGCCTTCATCTCGAGGGTCGCGATGCGCGAGTCCTCGAGCCCCAGGCGATCCGCTGCCTGGATGCATTCGTCAAGATTCTGAAGGGCGGGAAGGTAGCTGTCGGCCTTCAGGAAGATCTCGGCGAGGTCTTCGAGGCTCTGGAGATGTCGCTCGGGATCCTGCGCGAGGCGGGCGGTCGAAACCGCCTCCTCACGCTCCCGAATAAGGTCGGCCGTTGATTTGTTCACGCCTCGATACCCGATGCTCTCCGGGGACGCGCTGATGCTTCGATTAGAGCCTTACCGTCGCCCAGTACGCTCGCCACAGCATCGCGAAGAGAGTGCGGCCGGAGATCCCTCGGCCCGAGGTGCTCGGGGCCACGGTCACGAATCTGGCGCTCTTCTTCGGAGGCGTGGGAGTCGGGTTCAGAGTCTCATCCGGCGACGAACTGGCCCACGCGGCGGTTGGGCCGATAGCGCCGATTCGATGCTGGATGGACGAAGGCGCCGGCAGAGCAAGCATCAGGAATACGACGATCGGGAAAACGCGGAGAACGATCGCGCGGTTTGTCTTCGAGCAGGCGAGGAAGCTCATGATTGCTGCACCTTCCTACCAAGTGAGGCCGAGAAGGGCGCCCCCACCCGGCTTCGCGGTGGAGAGTGGGAAGGAGGGAAGAGGGTCCACCCACCGTACGGTCAATAGAATAGCAGAAAACCCGGCTAATTGCAACGGCAGATGTCCGAAATGTCACACCTGCCCATTCTTCGTCAGTTGCCGGGAGCCGAACCGCCCGTAAGACGCGGGCCCGGGACGCGCTCGTCCCCTTCCCGGCGGGTGACGCCGGTCCGGTCCAGATGCTCGAGCATGGGCACGGCATACTTGCGCGAGACCTGGGCCAAGTCCTTGAATGCGCCCATGCTGAGTCTGGCGTTCTTGGAAAAATAGGATCGAAGGCGCCCCTCGAGATCATCCCAAAGCGTCTTGGGGTAGAGAAGCTCGGATGTGACCTTGATGGCGCGGCCACTGTCCACCAGGTAGCGGATCAGCTCGCCGGGCCGCTCGGCCGGGGGGATCCCGCGCAAGAGCAGGGACAGCTCGGGGACCTGGAAGCCCTTATCGGACAGCCTTCGCTCCAGATCGCCGACTGTCTGGGCCTGCTTGGGGCTCAGGGCCGGCGCCGCCGCAAGAAGCGTCACGCGGTCCCCCTTGAGCACGAGGCGGTTGCCTTGGACCAGGATCTCGAGCGCTTCGTCGAAGACGGGTGCGGGGATCTCCCGCGCGAGGAGGCTCTTCAGCTCCCCTTTCGGGATCCCGTCGCGGAGCTTGTTCGCCTCGCCATACCGGGCCACGGCTCCCGCCACGCGCCCCAGGGCAAGGCTCCAGGAGGCCGGAGTGAGCAGCCTGCCGTCTCTGAGCCGTACGAGCTTCGCCTCGGCATCGACCGAGATCGCGGCCGCCACCGCCGCCGATGCCGCCTCGGTGATGGATTCCGCGATCGAGCCGAGCCTGACCTCGGCGCCCTCGCCCGCGATCCCGGCGGAGCCCGCCTCTTCGGCCAGGGCTGCGAGCTTCTCCGTGGCCGAGCCGGAGAGAAGGGTCAAGAGGCGCGCGCCATCTTTGGGGCCGAGCCGCGCGCGCTTCGCCGGCGTCGGATCGACGACGGTCGCGCCGGCGATCGTGAGGGCCGGGGAGTACGACCGGATCACGATCCGATCCCCCGCCGACGCGGTCGCGGGCGCCTCGAGCCTGAGCTGGGCCCAGGAGGATTCGCCCGGCGCCAGCGTGTCGTGGTCGAAGAGCACCGCTCTACCCAAGATTTCGCTCGCGCCCAAGTGGCAGCGCAGCCGCGAGCGCGAGCCGAGCGGCTTGGGCGCGGAACGGAGCAGCTCGAGCTTCACGTCGAGAAGGTGGGAGGGCTTGAACCGGCCGGGCGTGGCGAGCCAGTCGCCGCGCTCCACGCTCTCGCGCGGGACGCCGTGGATGGCGAGCGCCACGCGCTGCCCCGCCAGCGCCTCTTCCACGGTCCGATCGTGCACCTGGACCTGCCGGACCCGGACCGCTTTCCCCGAGGGCAAGAGCGTGAGGGCGTCCCCCGTTCGCACGATCCCGCTCCAGAGCGTTCCCGTGACGACCGTCCCGATGCCCTCGACCGAGAACACGCGATCGATCGGAAGGCGCGCGGCGCCGGTGGCCGGGCGCCCGGGCGCCTGCTCCACCACGGCCTCGATCCGTTCGATCAGCTCGTCCATCCCCGCGCCCGTGACCGTCGAGACGGCCACGACCGGAATTCCCCGGAGCGCGGTCGGCTGGAGCAGCTCTAGGACCTCGGTCCGGACCAGGTCGAGTGTCTCGGCGTCCACCAGATCCGATTTCGTGAGCGCCACGACGCCTCTCCCGACCCGCAGGAGGTCCACGATGGCCAGATGCTCGCGCGTCTGCGGCATCACGCCCTCGTCCGCGGCGACGACGAGCAGCACGAGATCGATGCCGGTCGCGCCGGCGAGCATGTTCTTGACGAAGCGCTCGTGACCGGGAACGTCCACGATCGCGATGCGGCGGCCGGAAGGAAGGGTGCGGTGCGCGAATCCCAGATCGATCGAGATGCCGCGCTCTTTTTCCTCTTTGAGGCGGTCGGTA
>JBGPHU010000136.1:0-6985 GCA_041484545.1 Candidatus Eiseniibacteriota bacterium
CTTCGCCATCATGGTCCTCGTGGCCTTCTGCAGATCTTCGTAGCTGTCGGCCTCCAGCACGTACTCGACCGGCGATGAGGAGAATCGACCGCCCAGACTCGGCGGATTGATCACGAAGGCCAGCACGCCCGGGATGGAGAAGAGTTGCGGGAAGAGCTGCTGGACGATCTCCTGCTGCGACCGGGCCCGATAGACCGGGATCTGGATCATGGGAAGAAGCGGCAGGGGCTGCTTGGTCCAGGATTTCGGGCGATCCCCCTTCGGCTTCAGGTTCACGAAGACGAACCCGTTCGTGACCTGGCCCGGCCCCCCGAATCCCAGCCCGGTCGCGGTGAAGAGCCCGCGACGCTCCGGCAAGGGGAGCAGGATCGCCTCGATCGCGCGCATGTAACGGTCCGTGTAGGAAAGCGTGGCGCCCTCGGGGGCGATCACGATTCCGAACGCGACGCCGCGATCCTCGGTGGGCACCAGCTCGCGCTTGATGAAAAAGAAGGCCACCCCCGCGATCGCCACCAGGAGCACGGCCGCTCCGATCACGCGTCCGCGGTGACGCAGCGCGGCGCGGAGCACGCGGTCGTAAGTCCGGTTCAGCCACTCGAAGAAGGAGTCGAAGCTCCTCGAGGCCCAGCTATCGCTTCCGCCGTGGAGCGGGCGGAGCATGCGCGAGGTGAGCATCGGGGTCAGGGAGAGCGCCACGAAGCCCGAGATCAAGACCGCGACCGCCAGCGTGATCCCGAACTCGGTGAAGAGACGGCCGACAGAGCCCTGGAGGAACGCCACCGGCACGAACACCGCCACGAGGGAGATCGTGGTCGCCAGGATCGCGAACCCGATTTCCTTCGAGCCGTCGAACGCCGCCTGGCGGCGCGTCTTCCCCATCTCCAGGTGCCGGTATACGTTCTCCAGCACGACGATGGCGTCGTCCACGACGAGCCCGATGGCCAGCACCATGGCGAGCAGCGTGAGGATGTTGATCGTGAAGCCCAGGAAGTACGCCACGGCCATAGCGCCCATGATCGAGACCGGGATCGCCACGGCCGGGATGAGCGTCGCGCGGAAACTCTTCAAGAAGATGAGGATCACCAGAATCACGAGGCACATCGCGATCAGGATGGTGTGCGAGACCTCGTTGATCGATTCCTGGATGAAGGTCGAGGAGTCAAAGGCCACGTCGAGCTTCATCCCCGGAGAGATGGCCTGGCGCAACGCGGGCAGGGTCTTGATCACTCCGGCCGCGACGTCCAGGGTGCTGGCCTTGGACTGCTTCACGATCCCGAGCCCGACCGCCTGCTGTCCGTTCCAGCGCACCGCCGTCCGCTCGTCCTCGGGACCCACCTCGACGCGCGCGACGTCTCCCAGACGGACGACGTTGTCCCCCGTCTGCGAGATCACGATCGACGCGAATTCCTCGGGCTTGGCCAGCTCCCCGCGGGTCTGGACCGCGAACTCGCGCCCGGCCCCTTCCACGCGGCCACCCGGGATCTCGGCGTTCTCGTCGCGGAGCGCCTTCTCGATGTCCTGGACCGTCACGCCGCGGTTCGCCATTCGCTGGGGATCCAGCCAGACGCGCATGGCGTAGCGGCGCCCGCCCCCGATGAAGATGGAGCCCACGCCCGGGACGTGCTGCAGGCGCTCTTTGAGTATGAGCTCGGCGACCTCGGTCAGCTCGAGCCCGTTGTGCTTCGCGCTCGAGAGGGCGAGCCACAGGATGGGCTGGGCGTTGACGTCCACCTTCGCGACGATCGGGTCGTCCGCCTCTCTGGGGAGCTGGCCCCGGACGCGCGCCACCTTGTCGCGCACGTCGTTCGCGGCCTGCTCCACGTTGCGGTTCAGCTCGAATTCGACGGTGATGCTGGAGCCCTGCTCGAGGCTGGAGGACTCGATCGTCTTCACGCCTTCGACCGTCGCGAGCTGCTCCTCGAGCACGTCGGTGATCTCGGTCTCGACGACGCTCGGGCTCGCGCCGCGATAGAAGGTCGTGATCGAGACGACGGGCGGATCGATGTCGGGGTATTCGCGGACCGGGAGCCGCGTGAACGCGATCACGCCGAACAGGATGATCGCGAGACTCATCACCGTCGCGAAGACGGGACGGCGTATCGAAACTTCGCTGAGCTTCATCGGGCGACTCCTTGCGTCATTGCGCGACTCCCCCGCTCTCGCCTCCCGGACGGCTCACGACCGGGATCACCTTCGCCCCCTCGAATAGCTTCTGGTGTCCCGTGCGGACCACCGTCATGCCGGGCTCGAGGCCTTTCACCACTTCCACCGCGTCGGCGAGACGGGTCCCGAGCGTGAGCGCGCTCCGGGTCACCGTGCTGTCGGTCTTGACGACGTACGCGAACGACTGATCGCCCTCGGCGAAGATCGCCTCGCTCGGAATCGTGAGGGCGTTCTGGCGCTGGCTCAGCACGGCGGAGACGTTGGCCGACATGCCCGGGCGGAACTTCCCGCCCGGATTCCGGAGCCGAGCCACGATCCGGGCGCTGCGCGTCCCCGGGTCGAGCACCGGATCCACGACGTCGATCCGGCCGCGCAGCGTGTAGCCGGAGTAGGCGGTCGTCGAGATGTTGACCTCGGCGCCCCGGTGGAGCAGGCCCAGGTACCGCTCGGGCGCCGAGAAGTTCACGCGCAGCTCGTCCAGCTTCGCCAAGTCGGTGATGGTCTGCCCGGCACGGATGAAGGCGCCCGGGCTCACCCGCCGCGCGCCGAGACTTCCCGAGAAGGGGGCCACGATGCGGGTCTTGGAGAGCCGCGACTTCGCGAGCGCGAGATTCGCCTCGGCCACCTTGAGGGCCGCGGCCGCGTCGTCCAGGTCCTGAGGCGCGCCGGCGCCCTGGTCCACGACCGCCTTGGTCCGGCTGAAGGCGCTCTGGCTCTGATCGCGGAGCGCCTCGGCCCGCGCCACTTCCGCGCGGAGCTGGGCGTCGTCGAGCTGCGCGATGAGCCCGCCGAGCTGGATGCCGCCTCCCTCCTGGAACGGCAGGCGCACCACGACGCCGTCGATCTCCGAAACGACCGTGATCGCTTCCGACGCATCGATCGTTCCGACCGCTTCGAACCGGTCCGAGACCCGTCCCTGGACCACGAGGGCGGTCTCCACCGGCATCGGTGGCGGCTTGAAGCCCATCCCTCCGGGTCCTCCGGCGCCGCCCTTGCCGCATCCGACGAGCGCAACGAGGAACAGCAAGGAAGCCGAAAGCGTTCTCCGCCCGGATCGGGCAATCACGTCCGATCGAAACGTCATGTGGTCAGTCTCCCTCTTTGTCTTTCGTCGGAGGCAACCCCGCCGACGTGAGTCGCTTCAGATCCGCGTACGCCTTGGCGGTCCGGACCAGGGCCTGGGAATAGCGCTGCTGCGCCGTGGCGAGATCCGCCGCGACCCGGGTCACCTCGAACGCCGTGCTCCTTCCGTTTCGAAACTCGATGAGCGCGATGCGCGCCTGCTCCAGGGACGCGTTGACGCCGCTCTGGGCCGCCTCCATCCGCTTGGACGCGTGATCCAGGTCCCGGTACGCCGCGCGGACGCGCTCCTCGAGCGACCGACGGGTCGCGATCGCGCGCTGCTCCGCCAGGTCGGCCTCGGCCCGGCGGCGCTGGTGATCGCCCGCGCCCGCCCGGAATCCGATGGGGACACTGATGCTAAGCCCCGCGCTCCAGGTCGGGAAGTCCCGTCTCCGCACCTGGGTGAACGTGTCGCCGAAGCCGCCGTTCAGGTCGATCCGGTCGGGGAGGCCGGTGAACGGATTGATGAAGTCCCGCCCGCTTCCCGAAAGCCCTTTCCCACCGAGCGAGCCCCTCACGTCCAGGGTGGGAAGCATGTTCCACCGGGCGCTTAGGACGCGCGCCTTGGCCGCCGCCAGGTCCCGCTCGGCGCCGCGCAGCTCGCGGCTCTCCCGGAGAGCCTTCGCGACAAGTGCGTCCTCGGGCTCGACCGAGAAATCGCTGGGCGGCTCGTCGGTGGTCTTGAAACGCGCCGCGCCGCCCGCGGGCCGCTGGCCGATCAGGGTCGCGAGCTGGTCCGAGGTGCGATCCAATGTCTCTTCGTTGTCGAGCAGCGCCTGTTCTTGTTGTGTGTAGAACACGCGGGCGCTCGCGACCGCGCCCGGCCCCACGAGGCCCGCCCGGGCCCGGAGCTGGGTCTCGTTCAGGAGCGCCCCGGCGCGTTCGGTGATGATCTGCTGCACTCCGAAGTCGCGCACGGCCGCGTAGAGATCCCAGTACGTGCGCTCCACGAGCGTGCGCGTGGCGAGGACGGCGTCTTCGTATCGGGCGTGCGCGGCTTCATAGTCGCGGGACGCCGCGGAACGGTCGCCCCACCTCCCCGGACCGAATCCCTTGAGGAGGGGCTGCCGCACGCTCAGGAGACCGCTGGTGTCGTACTCAGGATTCAGGAGCGCGAAGCTGGAGTTCGTCTCGAGCTTCACCGCGAGGATCGACGCGCTCAGCTCGGTCCCGGTCGGCAGCGTGACGCGGGCTCCGGTCGAGGCCGTGGTCTGCGTCGTGCGGACCAGGCTCGCCCCCGAAGGCAGCGAATCCCCTCCGGAAAAGGGCGATGCGGTCGGCTGGTCCACGCCGGTGCGGTCGGCATTGAAGAAGAGCTCGGGGTCGAACGCGCCGCTCTCGTGCCGGAGCGCGCCGCGCGCGGCGTGCATCTGCGCCTCGGCCTCGCGCACCGCCGTCGCCTGAACCAGCGCCCGATTCTGCGACTCTTCCAGCGAGATGGGCACCCCCTCGATCTTCTGGATCGTGATCGAGAGCGTGCTGTCGGGGTTGGTTTCGAGGAGATCGGCCGCGCGCGCTGGCTGGACCGTGGTCGCGGCGAACAGAGCGGCGGCGAGCAGCCCCGCTGCCAGCGCCGACGGGAGCTTCAGGGCGAACCTCTCCATGTGAGACATGACGCGGTCAGGCCTCCGGGTCGTTGCGCTATCGTCGTGTCGGGTCGGACGGACTTCGGCGGTACGGCGCTATCAACGGTATCGGACGGCGGTCTTCATCAACCCTGGACCGCCGCGCCGCTCGGCGACAGGACGGGCACCACCTCGAAGTCTAGCTTCTCGGTGAGCCGGAGAACCGTGATCTTGGTCGGAACCCCCACCTGTAGCTCGGTGAGCAGCAGCTGGAGGGCATCGATTCCGCTGACGGGCTGGCCGCTGAAACCTACGATTCGATCCCCCAGACGAACGCCCGCTTTCTCTGCCGGGCCACCCTGTTCCAGGGATACTATCAGAACTCCACTCTCGACCGAAAGCTGGTGAAAACGCGCGACGCGGCGCGCCACGGGCACGGTCTGGCCGCCCACGCCCATGTAGCTGCGCGTCACCTTGCCGTCCCGGATGAGACGGACCGCGACGAATTTCGCGGTGTTGATCCCGATGGCGAAGCAGATCCCCTGGGCGGGCAGGATGACGGCCGTGTTGACGCCGATCACGTCCCCGCGCGAGTCCACGAGCGGTCCGCCGGAATTCCCCGGGTTCAGGGCCGCGTCGGTCTGGATGATGTTGTCGATGAGGCGGCCGGTCTGCGCGCGCAGCGATCTGCCCAAAGCGCTCACGACGCCCGCGGTGACGGTTGTCTGGAACCCGTACGGGTTCCCGATCGCGATCGCGACCTGCCCCACGCGCACCGCCTCCGAGTCTCCGAGCGTGGCGGGCGTGAGCGAATCGGGGCCGATGCGAATGACGGCGAGATCGGTTTCCGGATCGTCGCCGATCAGGGTCGCCTCGCGGATCTGTCCGTCCTCGAGGGTCACGCGGATGGATTCGGCGCGATGGACGACGTGGCTGTTGGTGAGGATGAATCCGTCCGGCGTGAAGAGAAACCCCGACGCGCTGCCGCCATGTCCGCGGGGGTCGCGGACCTTCTTGCCGGGAGGCGCCGAATGGCGCGTCTCGATGTTCACGACCGATGGGCTGACGCGCTCCACCGCGTCGACGACCGCCTGCGAGTAGGCGTCCAAGAGAATCGCGTCAGCCGGGTCGTGCATGGACCTTAGATTCTAAGACGATCCGGCGGATTCTCGCAGCGTTCCCGGTGTTCCTGTATTCTGATGCCGCGTTCTCGACACCTTCATCCCGGACCGGAGGAAATTTGACCGAATCGACTTCCCGCGAGGCCTGGATCGCGACGGCGGGCGGACACAAGCTCTTCACACGGGCCTGGGGCGACGATTCGAAATCCCCGGGCGTCGGGATCGTCCATGGGCTGGGAGACCATTCGGGCCGTTGGGAGCGGGTCGGCCGAACGCTCCAGGAGCGGGGATTCGCGGCGTACGCGCTCGATCTCCCAGGCCACGGCCGGTCGGACGGGAGGCGCGGGCACGTCCGCTCGTGGGACGACTATCGCCTGGCGATCACGCGCTGGATGGAGGTGATCCGGCGGGATGACGGAGGGCGCCGCTGGGCGTTTCTCGGCCACAGCCTGGGCGGGCTCGTCGCGCTGGACTGGGCGGGGCGGAATCCCGGCCTCGTGGACGCCCTCGTGCTCTCCGCGCCTCCTTTCGAGCTGTACCTCCGCCCCGACGCGATCAAGGTGCATGCGGCGAGACTGATCGGATTTCTATGGCCGGGCTTCACCCAGTCGAACCAGATCCCGCCCTCGCTTCTCTCGCACGATCCCGAAGTGATCCGCGCGCACCGCGCCGATCCGCTCGTGCACTTCCGCATCAGCGCGCGTCTCTTTCTCGAGTTCCAGAAGATGCGCCGCGCGCTTGCGAAGGACGCGGCGTCGAACACCATCCCGACGCTCGTCGTGCAGGGCGGGGCCGACCCCGTGACCAGCTGCGCGGGGTGCGCCCAGTGGGCCAAATCGTCGAAGGACGGCCTCGTCACCTACAGGGAATATCCAGGCCTATTCCACGAGGTGCTGAACGAGCCCGTGGGCGCCGCCATCCTGGACGAGATGATCGTCTGGCTGAAGCAGACGATGGCCGCGCCGCGTCAGGACCCGCGCGCGGACAGCAGCATCTCGACCGCTTCGGTCCACC
>JBGPHU010000137.1:0-6980 GCA_041484545.1 Candidatus Eiseniibacteriota bacterium
CCGATCTGTGTGGCCAGCCGGATCCGTTGCGCCTCGCCGCCCGCCAGGGTCGATGCGGTCCGGTCGAGCGTGAGGTAGCCGACGCCGACGTCCTCCAGGAACTGGAGACGCTGCCTCAGCTCCTTCACGATGGGCGCGGCGATGATGCTCTCGCGCGGACCGAGCGAGAGTCCGCTCACGAACGCGAGCCCGCGGGAGACCGACATGCCGGCCCAATCCGCGATCGACCGCTCCGCGACCCGCACCGCCAGCGACTCGGGCTTCAAGCGCGCGCCGCCGCACGCCGGGCAGGGCTTCTTGCTCATGCTCTGCTCGATGTGCGACCGCACCTGGTCCGAAGTGGTCTCGCGATAACGGCGCATCAGCTCCGGGATGACGCCCCGGAACCTTCCCTTGTGGGACCAGACGTTCCCGCTCTTCATCTTGAACTTGTACTCGATCTTCTCGTCGCCCAGCCCGTGGAGGAGCGCCTTCTGGGCGGCCGCGGGGAGCTTCCCGAAGGGTGTGTCCATGGAGATCTTCATGCGTTTCGCGAACGCCTGGATCGTTCCCTTGATCCACGTTCCTTCCGCGTCCCCCCATACCACGACGGCGCCTTCTCGGAGCGATTTCGACCGGTCGGGCACGACCAGGTCGGCGTCGATCTCGAAGGCCGTGCCCAGGCCGTCGCACGTCTTGCACGCGCCGTAGGGGCTGTTGAAGCTGAACGAGCGAGGCTCCGGTGGCTCGTAGGAAGCGCCGCACACCGGGCAGGCCGCCGCGGTGGAGAGCACCGTCTCCGTCCCCTTCGAGGAGAGGATGGTGACGAGGCCCGAGGCGATCCGGGTCGCGGTCTCGATCGATTCGTGGAGGCGGCTTTTCCGCGCGGGCTCGGCCGGGAGGCGGTCCACGAGGATCTCGATCGTGTGCTTCCGCTTCTTGTCGAGCGGGATCTCCTCCTCCAGCTCGTGCCAGGCGCCGTCCACGCGGGCGCGCACGAAGCCCAGTTTGCGGAATTGCGCGAGCTCCTTCCGGTATTCCCCTTTCCTGCCGCGCACCACCGGGGCGAGCAGCTGGATGCGGTCTCCGGCGGCGTACTCTAAGAGCTGGTCCACCATCTCCTGGACGGTCTGCCCTCGGATCGGACGATCGCACGTGAGGCAGTGCTGCACCCCGATGCGCGCGAACAGAAGGCGCAGATAGTCGTAGATCTCGGTGACGGTCGCGACCGTGGAACGAGGGTTCGCGCCGGCGACGCGCTGCTCGATGGAGATCGCGGGTGAGAGCCCTTCGATCTGATCCACGTCGGGCTTCTCCATCTGCCCCAGGAACTGCCGGGCGTAGGCGGAGAGCGATTCCACGTAGCGGCGCTGCCCCTCGGCGTAGAGCGTGTCGAACGCGAGCGAGGACTTGCCGGAGCCCGACACGCCGGTCAGAACGACCAGCGCGTTCCGCGGGATGTCGAGGCTCAGGTTCTTCAGATTGTGCTCGCGGGCGCCGCGGATCTTGATCAGGTCCATGCCGTCTCCGGTCCCGACTCGGGCCTCTTCAAGATGCGCCGCATGAAGGCGCGGCAGCGGGTGGTTTCCGGCCGGTCGATCAAGTCCCGAGCGGTCCCCGCCTCCACGAGAAGACCCTCGTCCAGAAACACGGCCCGCTGCGCCGCTTCCCGGGCGAATCCGATCTCGTGCGTCACCACCAGCATCGTCATCCCCTCGCGCGCCAGGTCCCGCATCACCTCGAGGACCTCCAGGATCATCTCGGGGTCGAGCGCTGAGGTCGGCTCGTCGAAGAGCATGATCTTGGGGTTCATCGCCAGCGCGCGGGCGATGGCGACGCGCTGTTTCTCTCCGCCGCTCAGCTCGGCCGGGAAGCGCGCCTCCTTGCCGGCCAGCCCCACCCGCTCCAGGAGCCCGCGCGCGTTTCGGTCCGCCTCGGCTTTGGGCCTCCGGCGGACGACCGTCTGCGGAAGCGTCAGATTCTCGAGCGCCGTCCGGTTCGGAAAGAGATTGAAGCCCTGAAAGACCATGCCCACTTCCTCGCGCACCTTGTTCCAATCCGTGGTTCCGTGATGCACCCGCATTCCATCGATGATGATCTCACCCTCGTCAAGGGTCTCGAGCCCGTTCACGCATCTGAGGAGGGTGCTCTTCCCCGAGCCGCTCGGCCCCATGATGACCAGGGTCTGCCCGCGCTCCACGTCCAGGGTGACGCCACGCACCCCGTAATGACCCCCCGGAAAGCGGCGCGACGCGCCCCGGATCTGGACCATCGGCGAAGGGCTCACGCGCGGGCTGTCCTTCCCGGCCGGCGCCCGCTCACGGAACTTGAAGACGCGCTTCCTGCCAGCGGCTCAGGAGCGAAAGGGTGAGACAGATCGCGAAATAGATCGCGCCGATCGTGAGGAAGACCTCGAAGGGCGAGAAGATCCGCGAGTTGACCTGCCTTCCGACCAGCATCAGCTCCTCGTAGGACACGAGCGAGGCCAGCGAGCTGTCCTTCACCAGCGAGACGAACTGCCCGGTCAGGGGCGGAAGCGAGCGCCGGACGGCCTGGGGCACGATGACGTGCCGCATGCTCTGGAGCCAGCTCATGCCCAGCGAGCGGGAGGCCTCCATCTGGCCTCGATCCACCGATTGGATGCCGGCACGCACGATTTCGGCTATGTAGGCCCCTTCGAACACCGAGAGCCCGATCACCGAGGCCCAGAAGGGGCTCACCGGAAGGAAGGCGCCCGCGCCGAAATAGATCAAGTACAGCACCAGCATGAGCGGGATGTTTCGGAGCAGCTCCACGTAGGCCGCGGCCACGAACTTGAGCGGCCGGAGCGGCTGGACCCGCATCATGCCCGCCAGCGCCCCGAGCAGGGTCCCGAACACGATCGAGACGACCGATAGTTGAATCGAGCGCAGCGTGGCCGCGCCGATCAGGGGGAAATACTGGGGGATCTGCTCCCAATGCCAGGTGTACACGGAGCGCTCAGGAGGAGGGCTTCTTCACCCGGGCGCGCCAGGGCATCTTCACGAACCAGGAGTCGTAGAGCGAGTCCCAGGTGCCGCTCGCACGAAGCTCGAAGATTGTGAGGTTCAGCCAGTCGCGAAATTCGACGTCCCCTTTCCGCACGGCGATCGCCAGGTATTCCTTCGTGAAGGGCTCGAGCATGGCGAACGTGCGGTCCGGCGATTCCTGCGCGCGGATGGCGATGTAGGGCTTGTCGTACACCATGATGTCGGCCCGGCCCGCGTCGACTTCGAGCGCCGCGTCCGATTCGGACTCCATCGTCTTGATGGTCGCGTTGTGGAAGAACTTCCGGGCGGCGATCTCCCCGGTCGTGCCGAGCCGGGTCGCAACGATCACGCCGGGCCGGTCGAAGCTCCGAACCGTGAGCCCCGGCGAGGGCTTGTACTTGGCGCGGTTCACCAGGAGCGCCTGCCCCGTCTCGAAGTAGGGGTCCGTGAAGTCGCACCGCAGCGCGCGCTGGGGTGTCCGGGTCATGCCGGAGACGATCATGTCGAACTTGTCGGAATTGAGATTGGCGATGATGGGGTCCCAGTCGCTCTTCCGGAACTCCACCGTGACGCCGTTTCCCATCTGGCCCGCCACGTAGCGCGCCACGTCCACGTCGAACCCGATCATCTGGCCGTCGGTGTCGATCATCTCGAAGGGGGCGTAGCCGGGGTTCATGCCGACGCGCAGCACCTTGGCCGCGAGAATTCGGTCGAGCGTGGACTGTCGCTCCGCGGTTCCCGGGGGGCCGCCGCAGCCGACGAGCTGGAGCATGAGGAGCGTGAGGGGAAGGACGAAGCGCATGGGTCGCGCGAGCGTAGGGGCACAGCCGCGGCGTGTCAAGGCGGGGCGCCTGCCTGTGCTTTAGCTACATGATTCTGTCCTCCCCTAACGGCTCCGGCCGCCGGGGCGCCGGTTCGGCCGCCCTACTCCCAGCGGAGCGAATCCACCGGATCCAGTTGCGCCGCCTTCATCGCGGGGTAGATTCCGAAAAAGAGCCCGATCCCGGTCGAGGAGACGAACCCGAGCACCATCCCCCACACCGGGACCGCGAAGCTGAACTTGGCCAGGACGTGGATCACGTATCCCGTCCCGAGCCCCACCAGGATGCCGAGGATTCCGCCGGTCCCCGTCAGCGTCATCGCCTCGACCAAGAACTGCCACAGGATGTCGCCCCTTCGGGCCCCGAGCGCCTTCCGCACGCCGATCTCGCGGGTCCGCTCCGTCACCGAGACAAGCATGATGTTCATGACGCCGATCCCCCCCACCATGAGACCGATCGAGGAAATCACGATCATGACCAGGTAGAAGGCGCCGGTGACCTGCTTGTAGATGTCGACCAGCGACTGGTCCGTGAACACCGCGAAGTTGTCCCCCTGCCGGTACCCCACCTTGCGCTGCCGCCGGAGCGTCTCGGTCATCTGGTCGATCGCCGTATCGATCAGCTCGGGCGATTCCGGCTTCGCGTTCAGGACCATGCGGAGATTTGGGCCGAGGGTCTTCTCGAGGGTGCTGTACGGCACGAGCACGATGTCGTCCAGGCTCATTCCGATGAACTTGCCGCGCTCCTCCACCTGGCCGATCACGGTGTAGGGATAGCCCCCGACGTAGATCGTCTTTCCCATGGCGTTGGCGTGCGGGAACAGGGTCTCGATCTGGTCCTTGCCGAGCACGCAGACCGTCGAGCGGTGCTCCACCTCGGTCTCCGTGAAGAAGCGGCCGTTCGCGATGGCCCATGTGTTCGTGACGAGGAAGTCCGGAGTCGTCCCGAGGACGTTCGTGACGCGGCTCTCGGAATCGCGGTAGCGGAGCCGCGCCTCGACGAAGTTGAGCGGCGCCACCGCCTTCACCGCCGGGCAGGTGCGGCGGATCGCCTCCGCGTCCTCCACGGTGAACCACTTCCGCCGCCGCAGACTGTCCGGGAATCCGCCCACGAAGGCGCCCGGCCGGAACGGCCGGATGTAGAGCACGTCGGAGCCGATGGCCGCGATCTGCGCCTTCATGCTCCGGTTCAGACCTTCGATGAGCGAGACGATGGCCATGATGCTCGTGATGCCGATGATGACCCCGAGCACGGTCAGGAAGGAGCGCAGCTTGTTGGTGCGGATCGCGTCGAACGCGATCGAGATCCCCTCGCGGACGTCGACGGCCACGCGCTACTCCTGGCGGAGCGCCACGATCGGGTCCAGCTTCGCGGCCCGGGTCGCGGGATACACGCCGAAGAAAAGCCCGATCGAGGAGGCGACGATGAGGCTGATCGCGATCGACCAAGGCTGGATGGAGGCCGGGAGCGGCGTGACCAGGCGGACCAGGAGCGCGAGCGCCACGCCGACCAGAACGCCGAGCATCCCGCCGAAGAGGGAGAGCACCACCGTCTCGCTCAGGAACTGGGAGAGAAGGTCGCTCCGCCGGGCGCCGAGCGCCTTGCGGATCCCGATCTCGCGGGTCCGCTCGGTCACCGCGACCAGCATGATGTTCATGATCACGATGCCCCCCACCAGGAGCGAGATCGCGACCAGGCCGATCGTACCGGCATAGATCCCCTTGGTCAGGCTCTGATAGAGGGACATGTAGGTCTCGGAGGTGGTGATCGCGAAGTCGTCCGGCTTCCCGATCGGGACGTGCCGGCGGGCGCGCAGGATGACGCGGGCTTCGTCCTGGACGCGTTCCAGGCTCGCCCCCGAACGGGCGCGCACCAAGATCACGACCGAATCGTGCGGGCCGAAGATCTTCTGGTACTGGCCGAAGGGCAGGAGCACGAAGTTGTCCTGGCTCTGGCCGAGCACGTTCCCGCGCGCGGCCACCGTGCCCACCACCTTGAGCGCGTACCCCGCCACGCGGATCTCCTGGCCGATGGGGTCCACCACCGGGAAGAGCTGTTGGGCAAGCTCGGATCCGATCAGGCACACCGGGCGGCGCTTCGCGATCTCGTCATCATCGAGCGACCTGCCCTGATCGATGTCGTACGTCCCGACCGTCTCGTATCCTTCCGTGGTGCCGAGAATGCGCACGTTCTGGAGCTCGACTTTCCCGGCGCGCACACGCTTGTTCGTCTCGAGCTGTCCCACGACCTCGGCCGCGAAGCGCGACCTCTCTTTCAACGCGCCGGCGTCGAGGAGCGTCAGGTCGCGCCGCTTCATCGCCTCGCGCCAGGCGTCCTCGTTCGTGATGAGGCCGAACTTGTCGATGTAGACCACCTTGAGGCCCTGCTCGAGCACCTTCTCGCTCACGTAGGTGTTCATCCCGTCGATCACGGCGACCACGGCGATCACCGACATCACCGCGACCACGTTGCCGACAACGGTGAGCACCGAGCGGAGCTTGTTCGCGCGGAGCGCCTCGAGGGCGATTCTGAGATTCTCGCCCTGGGCGGCCCAGAACTCCCGCGGGGGCCGCGGGGGCGAGGTCATGGCGCGGGCGGCGGGGTCGCGGCGCGGCTGGGTGCGAGGGTCGCGGGATTCCGGGCGGTGCGTGACGTGGCCTGATCGCTCTCGATCTTTCCGTCCCTCAGCCTGACGATGCGCTCGGCGTTCGCCGCGACGTCTTCCTCATGCGTGACGAGGATCACCGTGTTCCCGCCCCGGTGCACGTCGTCCAGGAGCCCCATGATCTCGATGCCGGTCTTCGAGTCCAGGTTTCCGGTCGGCTCGTCCGCGAGCACGATCGAGGGCTCGTTCACGAGGGCTCGCGCGATGGCCACCCGCTGACGCTGGCCGCCCGACAGCTCGTTCGGCCGGTGGTGGGTGCGATCGCCCAGGCCCACCAGATCCAGCATCGCCCGCGCGCGGTCCCGGCGGAAGGGCTTCGGGCGGCCGGCATAGATCATCGGCAACTCCACGTTGTGGAGCGCGTCGGCGCGCGAGAGAAGGTTGAAGGTCTGGAAGATGAACCCGACCTCCTGGTTGCGGATGCGGGCCAGCTCGTCGTCGTCGCGATCCCGGATCTCGATCCCACGCAGCTTGTAAGAGCCGCTGCTCGGGGTGTCCAGGCAGCCC
>JBGPHU010000138.1:0-6933 GCA_041484545.1 Candidatus Eiseniibacteriota bacterium
AAGACGCTCCGCTGCACCTCGTGCCACTCGCAGATCGTCCAGGGCAGCCACATCGCGGTCACCACGTCGACCTGCATCCTCTGCCACTTCAAGGGCACGGCTCCGGGGACCGGGACCGCGCGATGCCTGCTCTGCCACCAGATCCCCGACAAGTCCGTCAAGATGGGCTCGATGACGTTCCAGCACGCGGACGTCGCCCGCTTCGGAATGGACTGCGCCTCGTGTCACGGGACGCCCCAAGGGAGCGACGGAGCCGTGCCGCGCGAGCGCTGCATCACCTGCCACAACCAGCCGGCGCGCCTCGCGAAGTACAAGGACACGATGCTGCTCCACCTGAAGCACGTCACGGAGCACAAGGTGGACTGCATGTACTGCCACCTCCAGATCCAACACGTCGAGCCGGTCCGGATGGAGACCGCGTCGACACGGATCACGGCCGCCGCATCGGAATGTCAGTCCTGCCACGAGGCAGGACACTCGCCGCAGCTCAACCTCTACACGGGGACGGGCGGGCGCGGCGTGCCCTCGATGCCGAGCCCGATGTACCAGGCCGGCGTCCGGTGCGAGGGGTGTCACTTCAGCCTGCCGGGCCACGCGGCGGTCGTCGATCGCGCGTCGGACGTCTCCTGCATGTCCTGCCACGGACCAAGCTACCGGAGGATCTATCTGAGCTGGACGGAGGGATCGGCGCACAGGGCAGACGCGCTGCGCCGCCAGATGGATCAGACGTTGCGGACGATCGGCGGCACGGAGCCGCAGGCGCTCGCCGATGCGCGCTTCAACCTGAGCATGGTCGAGCGCGGACGAGGAGTGCACAACATCCAGTACGCCTACGCGCTCCTACGCCGCGCGTCGGAGGACATGAACGAGGCTCGTCGAACCCGCGGGCTCCCTCCCCTGGCGCGGCCCTGGCAAGAGCCCATGTACGCGTCTCCCTGTCTGAAATGCCACGAGGGGATCGAGGCGCAGCGTGGAGAAATCTTCGGACGCGCCTACGCGCACGAAAAGCACGTGATCGGAGCCAAACTTCGCTGCGAGGCCTGCCACCGGACGCACGAGGAGAGGATGAAGGGCGAGATTGTCCGCTACGACGCTTCCGGCTGCGAATCCTGCCATCACAGCCGGCCCAAGGCGGATTGCATGACGTGCCACGCGTCCATTCGCCAGCGCAAGGTGACCAGCTTCCGCGGAGAATTCGACCACACCCTGCACATCGACGACGCGGGCGAGACCTGCGTGAACTGCCACGACCTGTCCGTGGCGCCTCCGCGCCTCAAACGGGACCACTGCGCGGAGTGCCACGATGACTAGGTCGCTCGGCTCGGACTGAAGCTACTTCCCGGTTTCCGGAACCTTGGTGTCCGTCTTCTCGCCGCTCGCGGGCTTCTCGCCGCTCGCGGGCTCCTTGGCCTCCGCCTTCTCCTTGGCCTCCGCCTTCTCTGAATCCTTCGGGGTCTTGAGCGACTCGAGCCAGCCGGACAGCTCCTTCAGCTCCGCCGGCGTCCCCTTGAAGCGAATCCTGTGAAGTTTATTGTCCAGCTTCTCTTCCTTCATCAGGAACTTGGAAATCCAGGCAGCGTCCTTCTTATCACCCACACTGGATAGGTCGGGCACCTTCTTGGGCGGAGCCGACTCGGTCGCGGTCGTCTTCGCTGCCTCGGTCGTCTCGGCCGCCTTCTTCTTTTCGATCTTTTCCGATGCGATCGAGTGGCAGGTCGTGCACTTGTTGGAGAGGAACAGCTCCTTCCCCTTGGCGCTTGCGGGCGCCTTGGCCCCCTCGGGCTCCTTGCTCTCGGCGGCCCAGATCGCGCTCGTCGCAAGCAGAACAGCCGCGATCGAGGCCACGATCACGCTCCATCGGATCTTCATGATTCCCTCCTGGGTTCGTGACGCATCGGGGCGCTCCACGGCAGCCGCACGGTCCGGCGCCTCGACGGTCTCGCGTGGCGCATGATAGCCCATCATCGGGAGGCGGACCCAGGAGACTTTGGGAGGCCCGCTCCGGCTACCTCGGTATGCGGCGGCTTGCGCGTATAGATCGCCCGAAAATCGAGGAAGAGGGCGGCGCGGCAGTTGACGCAGGATTCGGCCACCTGCTCCGAAAGGACAGGGTCGGCGCAGGCTTCGTAGCCGAGCGATTCGTAGAGCCGGATGTACTCCTGGGCGCGGCGCGCCTCCACGACGAACCGCCGCGTCCATCCCTGAGCGATGCGGACCGGGTCGGGCATCGTTCGCGGCTCTCTAGCGCGCGGCGCGCTCTGGAGTCGCGGCTCCCGCGCCCGGGGCGCCGCCCGCGGACCTCGCGAGCTGCGCCATCCTGAGATGGCCGAGGCGCGCGGCTCCGAGCGCGGCGACGAACTGCACCAGATCCCCCTCCGGCACATTGACCTGCGCCTGGAGCGATTCCCGAATGACGCGCACCATGGTCGAGAAGCGGAGGATGCCGCCGATCAGCGTGAATTCGGGCTCCATGCGCGCCCGTTTCATGAGCTGCACCGAGCGATAGACGAGCGACACGATCGCTCCGTGCATGATGTCCGCGGGCGCGACGCCCTGGGACAGATGATTGATCACCTCGGACTCCGCGAACACGGCGCATACGCCCGAGATGGTCGGGTATTCCTTCGAAACCGCGACCAAGGGGCCGATCTCCTCGGTCGAGTAGCCCATGTAACGGGCCGTCTTCTCGAGGAAAGCTCCCGTTCCGGCGGCACACCGGTCGTTCAGGCGGAAGGACCTCACCTTCGCCTTCTCGTCGAGGCGACTCGCCTTCATGGTCTGCCCACCCACGTCGAGGACCGTCCTCGTGCCCGGAAAGAGGAACACCGCACCGCGGGCGGACGCAGTGAGATCGGTCACGTGGAGGTCGGCGAACGTGACCTGGTGCCGGCCGAACCCGGTCGCGACCCCGTACGCGAGCGCGCTGCGCTCGAGCCCGGCTTGTGCGAGCGCGCTGGACAACGTCCGCTCGGCCGCTTCAGCCAGGCGGAAGCCGGTCGGCTCGACCGCGCGGGAGAGGAGGCAGCCGTCCTCTCGAAGCAGGAGCGCCTTGGTGTAGGTGGAGCCGGAGTCGATTCCAGCGGTGACCTTCATGAAGCCACCGGCCCCGCGTGCCCGGGCGCGCGGCATTGCAAGATTTGATCCAAGGCGAAGAGCGCGGCTCCGAGCGCGCCCATGTAGTGCGACTCCTCCCCGACGTTGACGCGGAGGTTCAAGGCGCGGTTGATGGCGTCCACCATGGCGACGTTCCGGGCGACACCGCCTGTGAAGGTCACCTCCTCCTCGACCCCGACGCGCCAGAGGAGCCCCACCGACCGGGACGCGATCGATTCGTGGACCCCGAGCAGAATGTCGTTGATCTTCTTCCCTTTCCCGAGCCACGACAGGACCTCGGACTCGGCGAAGACCGTGCACGTCGTGCTGATCTTGACCGGCCGCTCCCCACGAAGCGCGGAGGGGCCTAGCTGCTCGATGGGAATGCCGAGCGCCGCCGAGGCCGCGCCCAGGAACCGCCCCGTGCCGGCCGCGCACTTGTCGTTCATGCAGAAATCGAGGATCTCCCCGCGCGGGGAGACGCGGATCGCCTTGGTGTCCTGTCCGCCCATGTCGACGACGGTGCGCGTGTTCGGGAACAGGTGAACCGCGCCCCTTCCGTGGCAGCTGATCTCGGTGACCTGCGTGTTCCCAAACGTGACCTTGTAGCGTCCGTACCCGGTCCCCACGACGTACTCAACCTCCTCCTCGCGCATGTCGCCGGACGCCAGCGCTTCGCGAAACGAGGTCTCGGCCGCGCGTATCACGTTCGCGCCCGTGGGCGTCAGCGAACGCCCCACGATCCGGCCCGCCTCGTCGACGACTACGGCCTTGGTTTCGGTCGATCCGACGTCGACTCCCGCCGCGTAAGCCATCCGTTCTCCTCTCCGCGCTCAGGTTCGGGGGACCACGCCGGCCGCCGTCTGGCGGCGCGACACGAGCCCCTCGAAGAATGCGTCGATCCGGTTCTTCAGCTGGGCCTCCGAGACGACGCGCCGGTCCATCATGTCCGATTCCACGAAGAGGCTCGGCACGTCGCGAAGCTGCTGCAGAGCGCGGCGTGTGTCGGCGAGCCCGGTCGAAACCGTGCGGCAGCTCTTGATGGGATGGAAGACGACACCGTCGGCGCCGTAGGAGTCCACCATCTTCGCCAGCTCTCGTGTCGGGAAGAACATGCTGTCCATCGCGTCGCGAACGCTGACCAGGACTCCCTCCGCGAGGCTCACGAGCGGATCGCTCAGATCGTACTGAAACCCGAGATTCGAGCCCCCGGACGCGAACCAGAGATAGGTCGAGTTGACGAAGGTGCCGCCGTGCTCGGTGAACAGTTCGGTGAAGCGCCGGAAGATGGGGTAACAAGGCACGCCGACGAAGATGAGGCGGAAGCGCTCCTCGACGAGGGTCCCGATGCCGTTCGCGGCCTTGAACTCCATCTCCTCGACCAGCTGCTCGAAAAAGCGCGCTCCCTCCTCGGTCCCGCGGAAGCCGTTGGAGATTCCCAGGTAGATCGTGCCGTCGGAAACCGCGTTGAAAAGCGAGGGCCGGCTTTGGTTCAGCTCGAGGACCCGCTTCCAGCCCTGGTTCATTCGGTTGGCGTGGCGCATATGCTCCCGGAGGCGGTCGATGTCGAACCGCGTTTTGGTCACCTGCTCGAGCAGCGCGATCAGCTCGCGGAGCTGGGCGGCGACGTAGCGCCGATCGTTTTCGAAGTCGCGATGCCCCGGCCACGTCTGCGCTCCATCGGCCCGCGACCCCGGCACGTCGAGCACGTAGGCGGGCATGCCGTACATCCGCTCCCAGATCTCCGCCCACTTGATGTAGGTGTTGCAGGCATTGGTGAGCACCGCAATCGAAGGGCGCGGGATGCGCCCCATCGGGAGCCGACCCTGCCGGTGCTGTGTCGCCACGTCGGCCTTGACGTAGCCGCAGAGGTCGGGAGAGTAGCCTAGATCCTCCGCCTCGTTCAGGTACTCGTGGGCGACGTGTCGGACGGCCGTCTGGAGCGAGTTGATCTCCGGAAAGACGATCGGCAGGTCGAAGACGCGGAGCAGCTCGCCGAGGCTCCCCATCACGAAGACGTAAGCCCCGCCACGCCCCTCCTCGGCCGCGCGCGTCAAGTCCTCGAACCAGGCCCGGAAGAGGCGCGCGCCCTCCCGGGTCCCCCGGCCAACGATCCCCTGTTCTTCGTGCACGTGTTCCATGGCGCCCCTCAATCGAACATCAGGTTTTCGACGAACGTCTCCAGCTGGATCTCGAGCTGCTCGAAGTTCGTCATGTTCTCCTCGAACTCACTCACGAAGTAGGGCACGGCCGCCGCGTCCAGCGCGTGCACGTAGGTCACCTGCTCCTCCAGCCCCGGCTCGCACATCTTGGCCGCCGCCACAATCGCGGCGCGCGCGCCCGAACGCTCGATCCGTTCGAGCAACATCCTTTCTTTGGGTTTGCGAGGGTCGTGCTGCACGGGGCTGTAGGTGGACGCATCGAGGTAGCTCCGGGCGAGATCCCCGAGCGGATCCGGCCCCGAGGGAACATCCGTCAGAATCCAGCGCAGGCCGATGAGCAGATCGTCGTCCACGACGTAGCACGAGCGACCGATGGCGCGCACCAGATCGAGCGGCGGCTGCTCGCAGAAGCCCCCTTCGAAGACGACACGGATCCGATCCTGGGAACGGACCACGCGCGCCTGGAGGAGGGGCAGCGTCTCCCGGAGCAGCTCGTTGTGCTCCTCGCGCGGCACGAGCCCTCCGACGGCTAGGAGCACATAGGCTTCGTGCGCCGCCACCTTCCACGGACTTTCGCGCTTGAGCACCTGGAGGTCGCGAAGAAGCGCTCGGTTCTCGTTGAACACCGCGATCGAGCGCCGGAGATCCTCCTCGGTGACCTCGACGCCCGCGATCTCCTCGATCATGCGGCGCAGCCGGTCGTATTCGCCGCGCAAGTAGCCCGCCGCGCTCGGCGACGCGGCGTTTTGCGGCAAATAGAGGATCTGGCACGGATAGTCGAAGTTCCGCCCCCAGACCGCCGCCAGATTGCGGGCCGCGTCGCAGATCGGGTGGGTCACGAAGAGGTCGAGCCGGACGCGGTTGCTCAGCACCATCTCGAGCGACGTCTTCACGATCGAGCAGAGGTAGGACCCGAAACGCGAATCCGCATGGGCGGGCTCGATCGGCGCGCCGCGCACCTTGAACGGCAGGAGGCCCGCCGCGTGCGCGATCTCTTCGGGGAAATAGACCTGGAAATGTCCCACCACCTGTCCGCCCGCTTCGCGCCATCGAGCGACCGTCGGGAACGAGGCATCCTCGACGAGATCGACGCACGCGGAGAGAATGCCCTCCAGGTCCTTTCCGCGCCATTCCGGGAAAACCGGCATTCGGTTCATCGGTGACCCCAGGAGGGCTCGCGCTTCTCGAGAAAGGCGTTCAAACCCTCCCGCGCGTCGTACGTTTCCATGAGCTCGTTCACGTATAGGGTCGCAGCCTCGCGCAGGGCGTCCGGTGGCGGGTGCCCCGCCGTCGCGAGCAGGGTGCGCTTGGTCGCGCGGAGCGCGGCGCCGCTGAGCCGGGCGCACCGCGCGGCGAGCGCCAGGGCCTCGGTGTCGACCTGCGCGTCGGGCACGACGCGTTGCACGAGGCCGGTCTCGAGAGCCCGGCGCGCGGGAAGCGGGTCCCCGGTGAAGAGAAGCTCGGCCGCCACGCCCGCCGCCACGCGGCGCGGCAGAAGAACGCACGCGATCGGGGCCGTCACGCCGAGCAGAATCTCGGGCTGCCCGAACGAGGCGCCCTCGCCCGCGACCACCACGTCCGCCGCCTGGATCAGCTCGAACCCTCCGCCCAGGCAGCGCCCGCGGACGGCCGCAAAGACCGGGAGCGGAAACGTGAGCACCCGCTCGATCGTCTCCAC
>JBGPHU010000139.1:0-6898 GCA_041484545.1 Candidatus Eiseniibacteriota bacterium
CCGTAGATCTCGATCACGCGCCCGCGCGGCACGCCGCCGATCCCCAGCGCCGCGTCCAGCGCGATGGAGCCCGTGGGAATCGAATCCACCTGGACCCGGGCCGACTCCTCCCCCAGCTTCATGATCGCGCCCTTGCCGAACTGACGCTCGATCTGCTGCACGGCCAGGTCGAGCGCCTTGGCGCGCTCCTTGGACATCTCCCTCACTCCCGGATTCATGACCATCTTCGATCTCCCCCTTGCGAGCTATGTAGGCGTCCACTCCGGGACGCCGGTACGGGTCGGGGCGAAATAATGGATTCGATTCTTGCGCTCGGATGGGCGCCGGGACGGGACTCGGGGTGCTCTAAGCCCCCGGCGTGCGAAGACGAATCTCCTCGAGCGGAGTATAGCGGGCTCCGGCCGGATGTAGATCACTTTTCATCACCACGATGCGGTCGAGGAGCGCGCCCTCGGGAGGCGGAGGGGGCGCGTATCGGCCGAACGCCTCCACGCCCTGCGCCCGCTCCCGGGCGCGCGCCAGCGTGATGTGGGGACGGAAAGGCTTGTCGGGCGGCCCGAACCCGTCCTGCTGGAGACGCTCGTTCACAGATTTGGCGAGCGCGATCGCGTCCTCGGCGCCCTCCGAGAGGCCGGCCCACAGGATTCGAGGGCGATCCATGGAAGGAAAAGCGCCCGGCGCGCCCAGCCTCGCGCGAAACGGTCGGCGCCCTTCGGCGCCCCGGAGCACGGATTCTCCGGCGTGCCGCACCCCGGACTCGCCCAAGTCGCCCAGGAAGCGGATCGAGATGTGCATGTTGTCGGGCTTGATCCAGGAGAGCCCGGACATCCGCCCCTTTAGGTCCTGTTCCACCAGGGCCAGGTAGTCGATCCATGGCTTCGGGATCACGAGCGCGATGAAGGTTCGGACCACAGGGCTCCCGCTCCGAGGCTTCGCCGTGCCAGATCGAGCGCGAAGAAGGACGCCCGCTCGATGATGTCCGCGCGCGTTCCTCCGAACAGGAACCGCTCGGCCACGTCCCCGTCGGCTCCCGAGTAGCCCAGGAACGCCAGGCCCACGGGCTTCTCGGCGCTTCCCCCTTCGGGACCGGCGATCCCGGTCGTGGATACAGCGCACGCGGCCCCGAACCGCTCGCGCGCTCCGCGGGCCATCTCCTTCGCGGTCTCGGCGCTCGCGGCGCCGAACCGACGCAGGGTCTCGGCCGACACCCCGAGGAGCGATTCCTTGGATTCGTCCGAGTACGCGATCACCCCTCCCCGGTAGTACCGGGAGCTTCCAGGCGTCGCGACCATCGCGGCGCCCAGCGCTCCCCCTGTGAAAGACTCGGCGGTGGCGATCGAGTGCCCTCGCCGGAGGAGCGCCTCGCCCAGGACCTCCGACAGCGTGCGGTTCCCCACCGCATACGCATGCCGGCCCGCCCGCTCGAGGAGCTTCCGCTCCCCGCGGTCGAGGATGCCCTGGAGCCACATGGCGTCCTCGGAGGAGGCGCTCAGATGCAGGTCCACCCCCGAGGCGCGCGCGATGGTGCCGAGTGCCAAGTCCGGCTCCTCCAGCTCGAATCCCGAGAGCTTCTCCGCCAGCGCGGACTCGCCGATCCCGATCGTGCGCACCACGCGCAACCCGGAAGCCAGCCCCGGATTTCTGCTTTTCAAGAAAGGGATCACGTACCCGCGGAGCATTTCTTCGGCCTCGGAGGGAACGCCGGGGAGGGAGAAGCATTCGCATTCCAGATGCGTGAAGTGGAGGCCGGGCGCGCTTCCGCGCGCGTTCGGGATCACGAGCGCGCCGCGCGGCACCAGAGCCTGCGCCTCGTTGATCGGAGGCATGTCCATGCCCCGCTCCTTGAAGCGCGCGCGGATCTGATCCAGGACCACGCGGTCGAGGATGAGCCTGCGCCGGAACACGGTCGCGATCACCTTCCGGGTGATGTCGTCCGCCGTGGGGCCCAGGCCTCCGGTGGTGATCACGACGTCGGAGCGGCGGACCGCAGTCCGGAACGCCTCGGCCAGGTGCTCCGGCTCGTCCCCGACCGTCGTGTGGTAGGAGGGCCAGAGCCCCGCGTCGGCCAGGAATCCCGAGATCAGGTCGAGGTTGGTGTTCCGCACGAGCCCGTGGAGAAGTTCGCTTCCGGTGGTGATGACTTCCGCGATCATCGTCAGTGCCACACCCGCGCGAGGAGCTGCAGTACGAGGTTGGCGTAGATTCCCGCCAGCACGTCGTCGGTCACCACGCCGAACGCCCCGGGCAACGCCTGCGCCTGGTTCACCGGGGGCGGTTTCCAGATATCGAAGACACGAAACAGCACGAACCCCGCCGCGAGCGCGAGCGCGTAGGGCGGGTGAGCGGGGCCGAATGCCGGAACCCCGCACATGGTGACCATCATCCCCGCGACCTCGTCCAGCACGATGGGGTGGGCGTCGTGGCCGAGCGTCTTCTCCGCGGGACCGCACACGAGGATCGCGAGCGCCGTCACGGCCGCGGTCAGCGCGAGGAACGCGGGGAGTCCGAGCCGGGGCAAAATCGGTAGAAGAAGGAGCGCCGTGGCCGCGGAGGCCCACGTCGCGGGCGCCACCGGCAGGCGGCCCAATCCGAGCCCGGTCGCGAGCAGGACGGCAAGACGCCGCACGTCCCGCTTATCCCAGCGTTTTCAAGACGAGCTTACAGGCCACCTTGAGCGTATCGAAGACGCCGGTCCCTCGCAACGCCACCGCCTCGAAGTAGGGGGCCTTCCGGGGATTCAGCTCGCGCTCCAGGTCATCGATCGGCACGACGCGGGGCAGGTCCCGCTTGTTGTACTGCATGACGAACGGGATCTTCTCGATCGCCAAGTCCTGCTCGGTCAGATTGTCGAGCATGTTCATGTAGCTCTCGACGTTGGCCTCGAAGCGGTCGATCTGCGAATCGGCGACGAACACGAGGCCGTCCACGCCTTTCAGGATCAGCTTGCGGCTGGCGTTGTAGTACACCTGCCCGGGGACCGTATAGAGGTGAAACCGAGTCCTGAAGCCTCGGATCTGCCCCAACTCGAGCGGCAGGAAGTCGAAGAAGAGGGTGCGGTCCATCTCGGTCGCGAGCGAGATCATCTTGCCGCGGGTCTCCTGCGGCACGCGTGAGTAGATGTGCTGGAGATTGGTGGTCTTGCCGCAGAGTCCGGGGCCGTAATAGACGATCTTGCAGTTGATCTCGCGAGACGAGTAGTTGATCAGCGACACGTAGCTAAGGCTCTCCTATTCCTTGAATAGGCTGTCGATCTCGCTTTCCGCTTCGGCCGTGAATTCCGCGCCGAGCGTCGTGGCGCTCAGGTCTTCATTCTTGTACTGGAGCTTGTCGAAGAGCTTGTTCAGGACCGACAGAAGCTCCTCTGACCCGCGCCGCGCCTTCAGCCGCACGAGCCCGAGCGAGGTCTTCTTGTCGAAGAGCACGACCAGGATGACCCGGTTCGCGATCAACGACAGATACATGCTTTCGTTCTGACCCTGATGCACGAGCGTGGCGAAATCCTGCTCGCCCACCATCTCAGCAAGCTGCTGGTTCGCCGCGAAGTCCGCGGCCGCAAGGGAGGAAAACGAGGTCACGTCGAATCCCGGGGGCTCGCCGATGGAGCTGATGAGCTGACCGGTCTTGTCGATCAACATCACGCTTTTGGAGCTGGACGATTGGATCAGATTCTGGAGGACCGTGTTGATCGACCAGAAATCTTCCTCGAAGAGCGCCCAATTCCCCTTGACCATGGTCCCAACTCCTTGGACACACCTGGGCCTTGCGGCATGGTGACGCCGACCAGCTGTCTTGCAGAAAGAGGGGTGTCCTTGCCCTGGCCTCTCCGCATCAGCCGGCGCCGAGACCGATCCCCATCCACCCCACACGCGTCATGCAACGCACACACCCCGACGCTCTACCGGGAATTGGGCGGACGCTAACACTTCTCAATCGGTGGTCAAGCACAATGTGCTCGAATTGGAGGGGTTATATCTCTTTGCGACCGCTCATGGCGCGGGCGAGCGTGACCTGATCGGCGAATTCGAGGTCGGAGCCCATCGGCACGCCGCGCGCGATCCGGGTGACCCGCACCCCGGACATACTCTGAAGAAGTCGCGCGATATAGAGCGCCGTGGCCTCTCCCTGCGCGGTGGGGTTCGTGGCCACGATCACCTCGGCCACCCCTCCAGCCTTCACGCGCTCGATCAACTCGGTCAGCTTGAGCTGCTCCGGGCCGATCCCATCGATGGGCGAGAGGGAGCCCTTCAATACGTGGTAGGAGCCGCGGAATTCGCCGGTCCGCTCGATGGCGAGCACGTCCATCGGCTGCTCGACGACGCAGAGGACCGAGGTGTCGCGTCGGGAATCGGCGCAGATGGCGCAGGGCTGGGTTTCGGTGACGTTGCCGCAGATGCGGCAGTCCTCGACGCGGGCCCTGAGGTCCAGAATGGCCTGGGCGAGCTTCTTCGCGTCCCCTTCGGAGGAGCGGAGCAGATGAAAGGCGATCCGCTGGGCGGACTTTCGCCCCACGCCCGGGAGCCGGGTCAGCTCCGTGATGACGGTCTCCAGAAGGGCGCTCGAATACTGCATCGGTCCTAGAAGAGCCCCTTCGGAAGCCCCATTCCTCCGCTGAGCTTCCCCATCTCTTCCTCGACCATCCGCGTGATCTTGGCCCGCGCGTCGTTGAAGGCGGCGAGCACCAGATCCTCGAGCAGATCGGCCTCGTCGGCCTTGATCACCTCGGGGTCGATGGTGATCTTGGTGACCTCCTGCCCGCCGTTCATGGTGACTTTCACCTTGCCCTGGCCCGAGGACCCGACGGCCTCGCGCGTGTTGAGCTCGGCCTGCATCTCCGTCATCTTCGATTGCAAGAGTTGCGCCTTCTGCAGCATCCCCGCGATGTTCTTCATGCGTTTCCCTCCTCGGGGCCTTGGCCCATGACCTCTCCATCGAAGAGCTCGACGATCCGATCCACGAGAGTCGCCTCGGGGATGCCGGCCGGGGACGCTCCGCTCGCGACCGGGCGGCCGGCAGAGGGTTCCAGACCCGGTGGCACCGAAGACTCGCAGAGAAGCTTGGCTCCGCGGCCGTACAGGATCTCCAGCTCTTCGTTCAGGATCTCCCGATTCTCCTTCAGCTCGAGCATGGCCCGGTGGAACGCGTGCTCCACGGAGAGCGCGATCCTCACGTTGCCCCCAACCATGCCGAGGAAGAATCCCTCCTCGAGGCAGGTGCCCAGCAGGAGCTTCCGCCCCTTCACGCGATCCACCGCCTGACGCCAGCGCACGACCGGATCGCTTGGGTCGACGGCCTCGACGCCCACGGGCGATTCCACGAGGCGGAGATCGGGGGCTCCGCCGGCCGGCGCGGCGGCCGGTTCCGCGAGCCCGAGCGCTGGGCCGGCCGCGGGAACGGCGGCGAGCGTCGCACGCGGCTCATCCTGATCCGCGCCCGCTCGCGGCGTCGTGGACCCGCGCCGCGGGGGCTGCGGGGCCGAGACTGCCGGCGCTGAGGGCGCGGAGGCTGCCGGCCCCGGCGGCGAGGCCCGCCCGCCCGGCGCGCCCGCACCGGATGAGGTCGCGGCGGCTCCGCCTCCGAGTTTCGCCTCCAGATCGCCGAGCCGCTGGATCAGATCCTCGATCCTGGCCGCGGTCGGGAGCGTGCACATTTCCACGAGCGCGACCTCGAGAAGGATCCGCGGCGCCTCGGCCCGGCGCAGAACCGAGCGGGTCTCGAGGAGGAGGCTCAGCATGGCGTTCAGATCGGTGGGGCGGAATTCCCTCGCCTGCGCGGCGTAGCGCTCCCGGTCCGAGGGGGCCGCGTCCACGAGCTTCTCGAGCGAGGAATCCACGGCGATGAGCAGGAGCTGGCGGAGATGGTGTGAGAGTCCGTCCGCGATCTCCTCGACGTCCATGCCGCTGTCGTGGAGCCGGTCCAAGGTCAAGAGCGCCTGCTTGGGGTCGCGCTTCACGAGCGCCTGGCCCAGATCGAAATAGGCGTCGAGACCCGCGAGCCCCAGCGCCTGCGCGACGGTCGCGGCGGTCACGCCCTCGGGGGAAACGGCCAGCGCCTGGTCGAGCCTCCCCAGCGCGTCGCGCACGCTTCCCTCGGAGGCCCGGGCGATCAGCGCGGCCGCGTCCTCCTGAAGGGAGACCTTCTCCCTGGCCGCGATATCGAGCAGGTGCTTCACCAGCTCCTCGCTCCTCAAGCGGCGGAACTCGAACACCTGGCAGCGCGAGGCGATGGTGTCGGGCACGTCGAGCGGCTCGGTGGTGCAGAAGACGAAGCGGACGTGGGCCGGCGGCTCCTCCAGGGTCTTCAAGAGCGCGTTCCAGGCGAAATCGGTGAGCTGGTGCGCCTCATCGATGATGTAGACCTTGAACTTACCGCCGGAGGCCGCGTACTTCACGTTCTCGCGGAGATTCCGGATCTCCTCGATCCCGCGATTCGACGCGCCGTCGATCTCGAGCACGTCGAGCGAGTTACCCGCCGTGATCTCGAGACAGCTCCCGCACTCGTTACAGGGCTCCGCCTCGCCGGGCTTCCGGCGCTCGCAGTTCAACGCCTTCGCGATGAGACGCGCGGTGGTCGTCTTGCCGCTGCCGCGCGGGCCCGCGAAGAGGTATCCCTGCGCGACGCGGTTCTTCGCGACCGCCTGCTCCAGCGTGGAGCGGATGGGGTCCTGGCCTACGAGATCGGCGAAGCGCTGCGGCCGGTATTTCCGTGCGAGGGCTAGGTGGGTCAAGGGAAGCTCCTAACGTGGCGCATCATGCGCGCTGCATGGAAAAAGCCCCCCCGGTCCCCGGCTCGAGCCAGTTGAGTCCGCGGCACATCGAGGTGACCGCTGACCGCTGCTACCTTCCGGTCCTGACGGGATTCGCGATTCTCGATTGCGCGGGAACTGGCCGTCAACGCCAGG
>JBGPHU010000140.1:0-6881 GCA_041484545.1 Candidatus Eiseniibacteriota bacterium
AGGTAGTCGAAGCCGAATTCGTTGTTCGTGCCGTACGTGATATCGGCGGCGTAGGCGGCGCGACGCTCGGCGAAGTCCATCCCGTTCTGGATGCAGCCCACCGTGAGCCCGAGGAAGGTGTAGATCCTCCCCATCCACTCGCTGTCGCGCCGGGCCAGGTAGTCGTTCACCGTGATCAGGTTGACGCCCTTTCCGGAGAGCGCGTTCAGGTAGATCGGCATCGTGGCGACGAGCGTCTTTCCTTCGCCCGTCGCCATCTCGGCGATCTTCCCCTCGTGGAGCACCAGCGCCCCGAGGAGCTGCACGTCGAACGGAACCATGTCCCAGGTGATGGGGATGCCGCAGACGTCCCAGGTCTGTCCGGCGAGGCGGCGGCAGGTCTCCTTGACCACGGCGAAGGCTTCGGGAAGGAGATCGTCTTCGGTCTCCCCCGCCTCGAGACGGGCCCGGAAGTCGGCGGTCTTCTGGCGGAGGGTCTCCTCGGAAAGCTCGCGCAGCCGCTCGTATTGCCCGTTGATTTCCTCGACGAGCGGCCACATGCGCTTGATATCGCGCTCATGCTTCGTCCCGAAGACGCGTGAGATCAGGTTGAGAACCATGGCTCCTTGTTCGTTCCGGCCGTCTCGGCGAAGGTCCCGCGGCTGTCCAAGACCCGCTTCCGCCTACCCGGCAGCCGCATACAGTGAAACCCCAGGAGCGCAAAGCTGCCGGGGTTCATGACGTCGGGAAGCAATCGCAACATATTGGTATGGCAGCGTTTAGCATCCTCCTGGCAAGGCCGAACGCATTCCGACCGAAACCGGAGTCTATGGATCGGATGCCGGCCCTGTCAAGGCAGATTCACCCATCTAGATAGTAGAAGAACCCGGAGCCCATTTCCGGGCGGAGGTCAGCGGAGCAGAAGCTCCATCGCGAATCCCGCCGAGAGAGGAATCCGGAAGTTGTCGTCGAGAGGGATGGGCAGGAGCTCGAACACGGTCGCCGTCAGGGCGCCCACGAGGCCCACGTAGAACGGGATTCCAGGCATGACAAACGTCAGCCCAAGGCACATGAGGAAGCAGGCGAGGCTTCCCTCCACTGTCTTCCCCCCGAGGAGCCGGTGCGTGCCGACCGATTTCCCCACGATCGCCGCCACCGTGTCGCCCAGGATCAGGAACCCGAGCGCGAGCACAGCGACCGGCTTGTCGAAGAGGTGGAGCGTCAGGAGTACCGCGATGAGGAGATACGTCGACCCCAGGAGCGAGGCCTCCTCGTGGTTCCGGAGCAGCTCGCCGAAGAAATGGCGGAATACGCCTCGGATTCGAGGATTGTTCAGCCGGAATACTTCGATCGCGAGCGAGAGGAACACCAGGGCGAGGAGCGCTCGCTGCCAGGTCCTCGACCAGGATTGCGGGCTCAGATAGTAGGCGATGGGGATGCTGAGTGAAGCGAGATGGATGGCTTTGCGTTTCAGCTCCGCCGCTAGGAGCACGTCCGCCCCTCAGCGCGTCGGCGCCGATTCATAGACAGCCTCGTAGCGCCGCATCGCGGCGTAGGTCTGCTTCACGTAGCCTCGCGTCTCCCAGTAAGGAATCAGCTCCACCCACAAGTCGTCGATCCGCGGGCGCGCCGCGTTCCAGCGCCTCACCGCTTCTTCCCCGCTGTTGTACGCGGCGGCGACGGGGCGGAGGTCGCCGAACTCGCGGGCGAGCTGGCGAAGATACATCGCGCCCAGCCGCACGTTCAAGTCAGGGTCCAGAAGGGCCTCCCCGCTGACCGCGTGTCCGGCGAGCCGCGAAGCCGTAGGCGCCATGAGCTGGAGGAGTCCCAACGCCCCCGCGCGCGAGCGGGCGGCCGGATTGTACCCGCTTTCGAGCCGCATGATGGACCAGATAAAGGGAGCGCTCAGACTCTCCGCGTCCGACCCCCGGAACACCGGGCCAGCGAAAGCCGGGGGAAACCGGAGCCTCAGGTCGAGATTCAGGTCCGCGCGGCCGACGCGGAATACACCCTCTTCCTCGAGCGCGTCGATGCAACCGTTGGCTCGTGGCTCACTCTCCCCCATCGCGCAGGAGCGCATCGTCTCCAAGGCGAGGTCGTGGAACCCGATCACGTTCAGGACGCGCGCCAAGAGCGGCGGCGGAAGGACCGGCCTCACGCCGTGCTTCGCCCGGGCCTCGGGCGCGCCCTGCTTCGCCTCGACGGGAAGGCCCGAGAGCTCACGCGCGCGCACGCCCTCGTAGGACCAGGGGTCCAGCTCCCAGGCGCGGCGGTAGGCCTCGCGCGCCTTGACGGAATCCCCCCGTGCCGACGCGATCCAGCCGCGCCAGAAGAAGACGCGAACGTCTTCGGGACCGGGCCCCGCGAGCGCCGAGTCGGCCGACGCGAGCGAATCCGCGCGGATCCACGAGACGGCCTCGTGCACGCGCGCGGTCGAAGCCGAGGGCTCCGTGCGGATGCGCCCGCGCGCCCACCTCAAGACCAGCGCCGCGTCCCGCGGGGCCTTCTGGTCCTCCCATTCGCGCGCCCGCTCCCATGCTGCGGCCTCCCGCGTGGCCCCCGCGGCGTCCGGGACGGTCGCGAGCACGAACGCGCTGTCGGAAGGGCCGAAGAGCCTTTGCGAGCGGAGCGCGCGCGCGAGTCCGAGCGTCAGGTCCGCGCGCGAGGAGGGGGAGCGTCGCGAATGGGCGAGCAGGCTCCTGTAGGCCGCCGTCGCCGCGTCGTAGCGACGGGCCTTGTAGAGCAGGGACGGCCTCAGGTCCTCGCGGTCCGCGACCGCGGAGGAATCGGGCGCCCCCTTGCGCCTCGCGTCCATCAGACGCAGCGAGAGCGGAGCCTCGCCGATGTCTGCGAGTGCCCGGAGAAGGTCCATCCACTCGCGCTCCGCGAGCGAGTCGCCGGCAGGGCCCAGGAGCCATCCCGCGGCCTTCTTCCCGGCCGCGTACCGGTCGGAGGTCGGAACATCGGCCCGCGCCGCGATCGCGACGAGAAGACGCGCGGCGGCGGTCGTGTCGCCCGAGGCGGCGGTCAAGTCCGCGAGGAGGAGATTCTCCGGAGTCGTGCGCGAAGAGGCCCTCATGAGGATCGAGCGGGCCAGCAAAGGCTCCCCTCTCCCGGCCAGTGACCTCACGAGCGTGAGACGGGCCCAGGAACGCGCCGTGGCGGGCCTTCGGTCCTCGAGGAGGAGCCATCGCGCCGAGCGCGCCGAGCGCGGAATCCCCGCGGAGTCGGAGAGCGCGGCCGCGACGTAGAGTGCCGCCTCGTCCGAGGGCGCCTTCCCCTTCGGGGCGCGATCGGGACGCCAGGAGAGCACGGCCAGTCCCGCCGCGGGCGATTCGACGTTGGCCGCCGCGAGCGCCTCGACTGGCACGAGCGGAGAAGGGGAATCGAGCGGACCGCGGAGCAGAGCGAGCGCCTTCGACCACGCGCCCCGCTCGGCGAAGTCCATCGCGACCTCGGTCCAGGCGGCGCGCTCGCGCTGCGGGAGGACCGCGGGAAGCGGCGCTTTATCGAGCGCTGTGGAATAGCGATCGGAAGCCAGGTCGAGTCGCGCCTGCGCGGCTTCGAGGGCGCGGAGCGATCCGCTCCACCGCTCGCGCAACCAGGCCGTGCGCGCCGAATCGCGGCCGGCGCGGGCGGCCAGGATCTCGTGCGCGCCGCGCGCGCCGCGGGCCGCGGAGGACGGCGGCGCGGAGCGGGCGGGCGCGGCATGGAGACACACGAGCATCGCGACCCCCGCCCACACGCCCCACCTCACCCTCAAGGCGATTACCGGAGCAGGACGAGCCGGAAGGTTTGTGCCTGGCCCAGGATGTCGACTTTCGCGAAGTAGATGCCCGAAGCGGCCAGCCCGCCCTTCTCGGTTTGGGCGTTCCAGCTGCCGTGGAACTCGCTCGGGATAAATCCATCCGCCGCCGCGTCGATGGATTTCACGAGACGGCCGCGCAGGTCGTAGATCCTGATCCGCGGGGCCAGCCCGGGATGCGGCAGACCGTCGGGAGCGCTGAACCGGAACGTGACGGCGGACGTGAAACCGCCCTTCACCCGATAGGGATTCGGCCCTCCCCGAAGCGAGAGCACCCTGCGGCCCGGGCCCGGATCCACGCGAGGGCCCACCGAGACCTGATCCACGTACCAGCCCTCGTAGAAGCGGGCCAGGAGGCCCGAGTTCGAATCGAAGGGTTGGTTCTGCTCGTTGCTGGAGAACCGGAACCGGACCTGGACCGGGCCGGAATACGCGGAGAGATCCGCGACCACCCGCCTCCACGCCTGGGGCGACCCCGAGAAGACGTCGGCCCCGCGAAGCGTGGCCCCAGCATCGAACGTGACCTGATAGCCGTAGCCTCCGTCCACGCCGAGCGGCTGCCACGGTCCGCCGCGAACCGAGATCTCCACGCGGCCGCCGTCGAACGCCATGGTCCCGCCGTTCGTCTCCGCGTCGATCCAGGAGGAGAACGCGAGCTGCGAGCCGGGCGGAAGGTAGAACATCGGGGAGACGAGCGCCGCATCTTCGAGATCCGCGTAGGTCTTCGCGTCGTTGGAAGCGCCGCTGGCGGGATCCTGGATGCTTCCCACCTTCATGCTCTGGATCGAGCCTCCGTAGGCGCGGGTGGAGGAGACATGCCACTGGTTGATCGAAGTGGGTGGGACCGGTCCCGAGGTCCAGCTTCCCAATCCGGACTCGAAGTCCTCCGAGAGCCCGGTGCCCATGCCGATCGCGAGCGTGAAGTTCTGCGTTCCGGAATAGGTCCCGTCGTTCCAGCCCAGTGTGAAGATCACGGCGTGCGGAAGGGTCGCCGTCCCCACGGTGATCACGAACGGCGTCGCGGCGAGAACAGAGCCGCCCGTCGCCACGGCGCCCGAGGTGGAGGAACCGTTCACGACCGTGATCCCGGCGTCGGCGGTGCTGAGCGTGAGCGTGAGCCCCGCCGAGTTGGTCCCCGCGTTCGTGAGCGTCACCACGACCGAATCCGTCTCGGCGCTGTCCAGGATCCCGTTCGCGTTCCCCGCGCCCGCGTCGCGCACCGTGACGCCCGCCACCTGGATGTCCGGAGTCAGGGAGACCGAGAGGTCGAAGGAGGCCGTGTCCGCGTTGTCGTAGGCGCCGACGATGTTCGTCATCCGGATGCCGGTGTCGGCCGTGGAATAATCGCGCGAGCTGGGGTTCGTGCTGTCCGTCCAGGAGCGCACGCCGAGGGCGCCCGGAAAGAAGTCGTTTGGATCGCCGTAGTTCACCCCCGGAGTCTGCAGCTCGTTCAAGCCATCCGCCTGCACCACGGAAATCCTATAGTGGGGCGCGAGCGGATCCGAGCAGGACGTATTGTCGCAATCGCGGCAGTTATCGATCAGCGTGTCGTCCACGTGGTAAATGAGGAGCCCCTGCCCAGGAAGATACTGGTCGGGCCCTTCGTTGATCCGGTTCTCCACGAGAAAGTACTCGCTGCCGGGCTGCCCGTTCTTCCAGACCTTGAGCACCCCTCCTCCCCGCGTGAGCGGCGGGAGCGTGTAATGACCCGAGCCCGAGACGACCGTAGGCTGCTCGAATCCGAGGAACGCCCGGGACCAGGGGTCGAGGTTCCCGGGCCGGGTGCCCTGCGCGCTGGCCGGGCTGGTGGGAAGGTAGTTCCCGAGGCTCATCAACGAGTACACGCCGAGTCCATTTCCGACCCCGTTTCCGCACAGGCTGTACTCGTAGAGATCCGCGAGACCCAGCGTGTGCCCGAACTCGTGGAGATAGGTGCCGTTCGCGTTGTCGTTGGGCCCGTAGTTGTACTCGCCGTTCAGCGTGTAGAGGAAACCCCGCACGTTCCCGAGCTGGATTCCGGGAAGACAGTCCGGGCTGCTGGGGGGCGGGCAATCCTGATAGATGCTGATCCCCGACTCGTGCGACCAGAGAAGATCGGCCTCGTATTGCTGGGCCGCCACCTCGGCGGGCTGCCCCGGGTGGATCACGATGGTGGCGTCGATGTAGCCGTCGTCGTCTCCGCTCGAGGGGATCCCGTCGGGTCCGTCGTTGTCGAAGTAGGAAAGGTTCTGCCCGAACGAGCCGTAGGCCGCCGCCATCGCGTCCTCCGCCAGCTTCTGCGAGGACCGCGGATACGAGCCGAAATCCAGCCCCGAAGTCCCGTTCGCGTAGTAGGTGTACGAGTGCGGCATGGTGAGCCAGTCGGAGGTGACGCGCCCCGAGACGATGAGGCGTCCGTGCGAGTTCAACCGATAGAACTCGCTCAGACTGATGATCCCGTCGTTGGGATCGTCGCTGAAGAGAAGTCTGTTGTAGTAGCCGGGCGTGTCCCGGCTGTCGTGATGCACCGCGCCGCCGAAATTGTCCGCATCGAAATCGCAGAGGACCACGAGGATGTTTCGGTGGGCCACCCCGCCACGCGGGAACTTGGCCATGTCGAGCGCGAACTGCTTGTAGATCTTGTCCACGCCCCAGGCCCGGCTCATCTGATAGCGCTGCGCCTGCTGCGCGAGAAGCGCTTCGTCCGGCGTGCCGCGCGCCGCCGCGATAACGCGGGGGGAGATCGCGGCCGCGCGGGCCTCGCGCGCCGGACCCGCGAGCAGGGCCGCCAGAGCGAGCACGAGGAACAGGAGCGCTGAGAAGTGCGTTCGCTTCAAGACAACCTCCCGGAAATGAGTTGGCGCAAGCTCACTCCCACTCGATTGTCGCGGGAGGTTTGGTGCTGATGTCGTACACGACACGGCTGACCCCGACGACCTCGTTCACGATCCGGGACGAAACCCGGGCCAGGAAGGAGTCGGGAAGCCGGGCCCAATCCGCCGTCATCCCGTCGCTCGAGGTGACCGCGCGAAGCGCCACGACCTGATCGTAGGTTCTCCCGTCCCCCATCACCCCCACAGTGCGGATCGGGAGAAGCACCGCAAACGCCTGCCACACT
>JBGPHU010000141.1:0-6846 GCA_041484545.1 Candidatus Eiseniibacteriota bacterium
CCCGATCAATGCGAGACCCGCGATCAGCGCCACGCCCGCGATTCCCACCGGCAGCTTGTCCCCGCCGACGGCGGCGAAGGCGCCGAGGAGCAGCAGAAATTCCGAGACGAAGCCGTTGAGGGGCGGGAGGCCCGAGATTGCGACGGCGCCGGTCAGGAACGCCGCTCCGGTCGTGGGCATCCGATTCAGCAGCCCGCCGAGATGCTCGATTTCTCCCGTGCCCGCGCCCCGGATCACAGCTCCGGCACCGAAGAAGAGCAGCGCTTTGAAGATCGCATGATTCACCACGTGAAGGAGGGCCGCGCCGAAGCCGAGCGCGAAGAGAAGCGGAGAATGACGGGCCATGCCGATCAGACCCAGGCCCATGCCCATCGCGATGATTCCGATGTTCTCGACGCTGTGGTAGGCGAGCAGGCGCTTCAGCTCGTGCTGCGCGAGGGCGTAGAGCACGCCCAGGATTCCCGAGACGAGTCCGATGACGAGAAGAACCCAGCCCCACCAGAGCGGCGGCTCTCCCAGGAAGGAGATCGTGCGCAGGAGACCGTAGATTCCGAGCTTGATCATGACCCCGGACATGACGGCGGAGACGTGGGTGGGCGCGGCCGGGTGGGCCTCGGGAAGCCAGACATGAAATGGGATAAAGCCCGCCTTCACTCCGAAGCCCACGACCGCCAGGAGGAATAGCGTTCCCGCCCCCACGGCCGCGCGCGAGCCCGCGGGGCCGAACCGATCGAAGTCGAGGGTGCCGTTCGCGCCCAGCAGGAGGAACAACACCAGGAGGCAGGCCGTGCCGGCGTGCGCGGCGAAGAGGTAGATCCTTCCTGCGCGGCGCACGTCCGGGCGTTCGTCGTGACTCGTCACCAGGAAATAGGACGCGATCGTCATCAGCTCCCAGGCGGTGAGGAAGAGAACTCCGTTCCGCGACACGAGGACCATGGCCATGCTGGCGACGAGGAGGTTGAACCAGAGCCAGGACGCTCCCGGGGCCCGGTGCCCGCCGGAGTGCTCCTCGTATCCCGCTCCGTAGATCGCCGCGAGCGCTGAGATCCCGAAGGTGGGCAGAAGGAAGAACGCGGAAAGAGAATCGATCGCGATGGTGAAGCTCGCGAGCGGAAGGTTCCAGGGAAGACTGAGAGTGGGCTGGGTCCCGCCGAGGAGCGCGCGTGCCGCCGCGATGATTCCGAGGCCGCATCCGAGGACGGCTCCGGATGCGCCGATCCATGTCGAGAGTCGTCTGCCGGTGGCGGCCCATGCCGCGATTCCGGTGACGGGGAAGACGAGGATCGAGGCCAGGAACCAGACGATCAGCGGGCTCCTCGATTGAGAGAGAACGCAGGATGCCGGTTCGCATCGTTGTCGCGCGATAGGCCGGCGCTTGAACGAAAGACCCGACGGGCGCATGCTAGCGGCAAATCCGCTCGCGAACGAGCGAAAAATCGATGGGAGGATACTCCGTTGGATGACGTGAAGGTGACTTGCAGAGGGGGAGCCCAGGGCAGCGCGGCAGGTTCTGTGTGGTTCATCGGGTGGCTCTTCACCATCGGCTATCTGCGTCTGGCGTTCTGGAAGGGAGTCCTGGCGATCGTCGTGTGGCCCTACTACCTGGGAGCCTTTTTCCACAAGTAGTAGTAAACTCCCCGGTCCCATGCTCAAGACCTCTCCCTTTCATCCCCGGACCGCGCCTCTGGTGCGGACGCAGACGTGGCGCCGCTGGTCCGGATATCAGATGGCGAGCGCCTACGATCCGCATCCCGACCGCGAGTACGCAGCGATCCGGAGCGCGGCCGCGCTCATCGACATCTCGCCACTCTACAAGTACCGGATCACAGGTCGGGATGCCGCAAGGCTTCTCGACCGGATGATCACGCGCGACATGGGGAAGCTGAAGCCCGGGCAGGTCTACTACACGCCCTGGTGCGACGACGCCGGCAAGGTGATCGACGACGGCACCGTGACGAACCTCGGAGGCGGCGCGTACAGGCTCACGAGCGCGGATTCCTCCCTGCGCTGGCTCCACATGAACGCCGTCGGCATGGAAGTGTCGATCGAAGACATATCGGAGCGTGTCGGCGCGCTCTCGCTCCAGGGCCCCCTCTCGCGCGACATTCTCTCGCGGGCGGCCTCGGTCGATCTCTCCTCGCTCAAGTACTTCCGCATGATCGAGGGCTTAGTCCGCGGCATTCCGGTGGCGATTTCGCGCACGGGATACACCGGGGACCTGGGATACGAGATCTGGGTGGACGCCGCTCAGGCCGTGTCGCTCTGGGACGCGCTGATGGAGGAAGGGAAGCCCTTCGGCATGACGCCGACCGGCGTCTGGGCGATGGACATCGCGCGGATCGAAGCGGGGCTGATCATGCTGGACGTGGATTACTACTCGGCGCACCACGCGCTCATCGAGGCGCGCAAGTCCACGCCCTACGAGATCAACCTCGGATGGGCGGTCAGCGCGGGAAAGGGACCCTTCAACGGCCGCCGCTCCCTCGCGGCCGAGCGCGCGCGCGGCGCCGCGTGGGGCTTCGTGGGCCTCGAGGTGGATTGGGAGTCCTTCGAGCGGCTCTTCCGCGCGCACGGGCTGCCTCCGCAGATTCCGAACATCGCGTGGCGCATGAGCGCACCCGTGTATCGCGATGGCAAACAAATAGGTTACGCCACCAGCGGATGCTGGTCGCCGATCCTCAAGAAGTCGCTCGCGCTCGCGCACCTGCGCGCGCCGCACTTCACGGCGGGCACTGCGGTGAAGCTCGAGGTGACGGTGGAGCACCACCGCGAGGTCGCGAACGCGATGGTGCGGAAGCTTCCCTTCTACGAACCCGAGCGTAAGAAGGCATGAGCGCTCAGGCGCGTTACGACGCGATCGTGGTGGGCGGCGGGCACAACGGGCTCGTGGCCGCCGCCTATCTTGCGCGCGCGGGGCGGAAGACCCTCGTGCTCGAGCGCCGGCCGCTCCTGGGCGGCGCCGCGGTGACCGAGGAGGTGTTCCCGGGTTTCAAGTTCTCGGTCTTCTCCTACGTGGTGAGTCTCCTCCGTCCCGAGATCATCCGCGATCTCGAGCTGCCGAAACACGGTCTCCAGATCCTGCCGCTCGAGAGCACCGTGACCCCGCTCGACAACGGCGACTACCTCGCGTCCTGGTCCGACCCGGACGAGACGCGCCGCGAGCTGTGCCGGCATTCCACGCGCGACGCCGACGCCTCGGCTGTGTTCGGCCGGCTCATGCACCACATGGCGATGGCGGTGAAGCCGATCATCGGCATGGTGCCGCCGGATCCGACCTCGCTCTCGCTGGGCGACCTCGCGGGCGTTCTCAAGCTGGGGGGGCATTTCCGCTCGCTCGGGCCCGAGCGGTTCCACGCGCTCCACAAGCTCATGACCATGAGCAGCGCGGACTATCTCGACGAATGGTTCGAGTTCGATGCCCTCAAGGCCACGAAGTCGGCGAGCGGGATCATCGGCACGTTCCTGGGGCCGCGCTCGCCGGGAACCGCCTACGTGCTCCTCCATCACTACATGGGGGAGATCGACGGCGCCTTCCGCGCCTGGGGATTCCAGAAGGGCGGGACCGGCGAGATCAGCGAGACCATCGCGAACGCGGCGCGCGCCCACGGCGCCGAGCTTCGCACCGGCGCGGGCGTGGAGCGCGTGCTCGTGCGCGATGGCCGCGTGACCGGGGTGGCGCTCTCGACCGGGGAGGAGATCGCGGCCGGCCTCGTCATCTCGGGCCTCGACCCGCGCCTCACCTTCACGCGCCTCGTGGACGCCAAGGATCTTCCCGGGGACTTGGTCGAGGGCATCCGACGCTACAAGTTCCGCGGCTCTTCGGGGAAGGTGAATCTCGCGCTCTCCGGGCTCCCCAACTTCACCTGCATGCCCGGCGAAGGCCCGCACCTGCGGGGCGCGATGTCGATCAGCCCGAGCATCGAATATCTGGAACGCGCGTACGACGACGCCAAGTACGGCGAGTTCTCGCGGAATCCGTACATGGACATCGTGATCCCCTCGATGATCGATCCGCAGATGGCGCCGCCGGGAAAACACGTCATGAGCATCTTCGTCCAGTACGCGCCGTATCACCTGAACGGCGGCTGGACCGACGCGAAGCGCGAGGCCTTCGGGGACGCGGTCGTGAACACGCTCGCTCGCTACGCGCCGAACATCAAGTCGCTGATCCTGCACCGGCAGGTGCTCACGCCCGACGACATCGAGCGGATCACTGGGCTTTCCGAGGGGAATATCTTTCAGGGCGAGCTGGCGCTCCAGCAGCTCTTCTTCCTCCGCCCGGTGCCGGAGTGGGCCAAGTACCGAACACCCATCCACGGCTACTGGCAGTGCGGCGCGGGGACGCATCCGGGCGGCGGGATCATGGGCGCGTCGGGAAGGCTCGCCGCGCTCGAAATCTTGAAGGCGGCCGCGTGAGCTCGGCCCCCTACGACGTCATCGTCATCGGCGCGGGCGCCAACGGCCTCGTGGCCGCGGCGGGACTCAGCCGCGCGGGGCTGCGCGTGCTCCTGGTCGAGCGCGACGAGGCGCTGGGGGGCCAGGGACGCCTCGTCGAGTTTGCGCCCGGATTCCGCGCGGCCCCGCTGGGGCTCGATTCGGGCTGGCTGCCCGAGCCGATCGCGACGGCCCTGGGGCTCACGGGATTGGCGCGCTCCGCCATGGACGCCGACGTCGCGGTCGTGACCGAGCCCGGCTCGGTGCTCGCCCTCTCGCGCGACGCCGGCCGCGCCGCCGACGCGATCGCGGTCCACTCGCGCGCGGATGCCGCGAAGTGGCCCGAGTTCACCACGCGCATGCGAAAGCTCGCGGGATTCCTCGAGGCGCTCTACCAGACTCCGGCTCCCGACATCAGCGCGTCGTCGCTCAGCGAGTTGATCCCGCTCCTGGGCCTCGGGAAGAAATTCCGCGCGCTGGGCCGGCGCGACATGGTCGAGTTCCTGCGCACGCTGCCGCTTTCGGTATGGGAGCTTCTGGACGACTGGTTCGAGAGCGCGGCGTTAAAGGCCGCGGTCGCGCCGGGCGGCATCCAGGATCACCAGCAGGGACCGCGCTCGGGAGGCACCGGCTTCGTGTTTCTGCACTATCTCGTCGGCGCGTCGCAGGGCGCTGTGCGCGGGCGCGCGCCATGGCGGGACGGACCCGAGGCGTTCACCCTCGCGGCCGAGGGAGCCGCCCGACGGCTCGGCGTCACGATCCGCGCGGGCTCGGGGGTGAAGCAGATCGCGGTAAAGGATGACGCGGTCGCGGGCGTGGTGTTGCAGGACGGCGAGGAGATCGCGGCCCGCGTCGTGCTCTCGACCGCGAACCCGGCCCGCACGCTCCTCGATTGGGTGAATCCGGTGTGGCTCGATCCCGAGTTCCTCCGCGAGGTGGGGAATATTCGTCACCGCGGCTGCACCGCGGTCGTGGCGTACGCGCTCGAGCGTCTGCCCGATATCCCCGGGCTCCCGAGCGCCGACGCGCTCAGGGGGATGATTTCGCTCACTCCCAGCATCCCCGCGCTCGAGAAGGCGGCCGATGCGGCGAAGTACGGAACGGTCTCGGAGCACCCTCACGTGGAGTTCACCGTGCCCACGATCATGGCCCCTCAGCTCGCGACCAAGGGCCGGCACGTTCTTGTGGCGCGGGCGCAGTACGCGCCCTATCGGCTGCGCGACGGCGCGACCTGGGACGCCGCGCGCCGGGACGCGCTGGCGAAAACGGTCACCGCCGCGATTGAAGCGGTCTCGCCGTGTTTCTCTTCGCGCATCCTCCACCAGGCGGCGTGGTCGCCGAAGGACCTCGAGGAGCAGTTCGGGCTTCGCGAAGGGGCCGCGTCCCAGGGAGAGCTGGGTCTCGATCAGATTCTCTTCATGCGCCCTGTGGCCGGATGGGGTGGCCACACCACGCCGATCGCGGGTTTGTACTTGGGAGGCGCGGGCAACCACCCCGGGCCCGGCGTTCTGGGCGGAGCGGGCTGGCTCGCCGCGCAGCGGGTTCTCGGCGACCGCCGCCGCCGGTAGGGAAGCGACATGACGACCTTTCACCGCACCACGACCAGCTACCAGCCGGGCGCGAGGACCCTCCCGCGCGAGCGCTACACCTCCGAGGCGATCCTGGCCGAGGAGCGCGAGCGCATCTTCGCGCGCGGCTGGAACTGCGTCGGCCGCGCCTCGCGGCTTATGAATCCTGGCGACTTCATCACGCGCGAGATCGCGGGTGAATCCATCATCATTCTCCGCGACCGCGCAGCGAAGCTCCGCGCCTTCTTCAACGTCTGTCGTCACCGCGGCACCCGGCTCTGCCGCGAGGAGTCCGGGCGCTTCGGCGAGACTATCCAGTGCTCCTACCACGCCTGGACCTATTCCATCGACGGCCGGCTGGTGGGCGCGCCTTCGATGCAGGAGGTCCCGGATTTCGACAAGGCGGATTATCCGCTCCACGCGGCCGGGCTCGCCGAGTGGGAGGGATTTCTCTTCGTCAACGTGGGGGGGAACCCGCCGCCCTTCGAGAAGGCGTGGAAGCCGGTCCTGGACCGATTCGCGCGCTACGATCTTCCCGGACTCGCGGTGGGGCACCGCGTGGTCTATGACGTCCACGCGAACTGGAAACTCGTCTTCCAGAATTACTCCGAGTGCCTGCATTGCCCCACGATCCATCCCAAGCTCGCGTCGGTGCTCCCGTACCAGAGCGGCGCCAACGATCTGACCGACGGGCCGTTCCTGGGCGGCTACATGGAGATCAAGCCCCCGAACGAGAGCGCGACCATGAGCGGGCGCGCGTGCGGAAGGCTGGTGAGCGGCGCGCTCCCCGAGGAGGATCGCCATCGCGGGTTCTACTACACGCTCATGCCCAATCTACTGCTGA
>JBGPHU010000142.1:0-6831 GCA_041484545.1 Candidatus Eiseniibacteriota bacterium
CGCCCCGGGCCGCCCGCACGGTACCGCGATGCAATTACCCGATCTCCTGGCGTCGCGCCGCGGGCGTCTGGCCGCTTTCTTTCTCCTCTACCTCACCGAAGGCATCCCGGCGGGATTCACCGCGACCGCGGTCGCCACGCAGATGCGGCGTCAGGGTCTCTCCCCCACGGCCATCGGTGGGCACGGCGATCTTCATGGACGTCACGACGCCGGCGGTGGCGGCGACGCAGTTCACGGGCTACATGGCGCTCTGCAATCTGGTGTACGCCTACACCGCCACGTGGCAGGGCCACGCCCTCGAGCGATGGGGTTATCCCGTGACCCTCACGATCGACGGGCTCTTCGGGCTTGTCTCGCTCTCGCTCTTGCCGCTCATGGGACAGCCGCGTCGGGAACAGCCTCCGGGTTGACCGGCCTCACCATCGACGCGCAGAGCTTGGCGCGCTGCCGCGCCTCTCCGAAGTCCCGGCCGTGGGCGAGCGCGACCCCCATGCGCCGTTTCGGGAACGCCTCCGGCTTTCCGAAGAGGCGCACCTCGACGTCTGGCAGACGCAGCGCTTCATCGAGCCCCTCGTACGCGATCCCTTTCGCGTTCATGCCGCCGTAGATGACGGCGCTCGCTCCTGGCGTGCGAAGTGTCGTATTGACAGGTAGATCCAGAATTGCTCTCGCGTGAAGCTCGAACTCGCTCTGCGCCTGCGTGATCATCGTCACCATGCCGGTGTCGTGCGGTCGCGGACTCACCTCGCTGAACCAGACGCGGTCCCCCTGCACGAAGAGCTCGACCCCGAAGATGCCGCTGCCTCCGAGATTGTCGGTGACGCGTTTCGCGATCTCCTTGGCCCTCGCGAGGGCCCGACCGGTCATGGGCTGCGGCTGCCAGCTCTCGACGTAATCCCCGTTCACTTGAACATGGCCGATCGGCGCGCAGAAGTGGGTCTCGCTTCGCCCGTGCTCGCCGCGGGAGCGCACGGTGAGGAGCGTGATCTCGTAGTCGAACGCGATCCATTCCTCGACGATCACGCGCGCGTGCTTCACGCGCCCGGCGCTCATGGCGTACTCCCACGCCTTCGCGACGTCGTCGGGTCCGCGCAGCACGGACTGCCCCTTGCCCGAGGAGGACATGACCGACTTGATCACGCAGGGAAAGCCCAGACCCTGCGCGGCGCGTCCGGCCTCCTCGACGCTCTCCGCGAACGCGTACTTGGAGGTGGGGAGCTTGAGCTCCTCGGCGACGAGCCGGCGGATGCCTTCGCGGTTCATGGTGAGCTGGGTGGCGCGCGCGGTCGGGATCACCCGCGCCAGTCCGTCCGCCTCGATCCGGGCCAGCTCGTCCGTGGCGATCGCCTCGATCTCGGGCACCACGAGGTGCGGCCGTTCCGCTTCGACGATCGCGCGGAGCGCTTTGGGGTCCGTCATGTCGATCACGTGGAACCGATGGGCCACATGGTGCCCCGGGGCATGGGCGTACCGGTCCACGGCGATCACCTCGACGCCGAACCGCTGCAGCGCGATGATGACCTCCTTGCCCAGCTCTCCGGCGCCGAGCAGCATGACCCTCGTGGCGCTGGGGGTGAGCGGTGTTCCGATGCGCACGGTATTCGTCCTCCGCGGGTTTTCCGAGTTTCCATGGCTGGCATCCTGGCCGGGACCGAAGCCGCAGCCTAGACGGGATTCGAGGGGGGCGCAAGAGAGTCGCCCATGATAGGGTTTCGGCGAGGAACGCTCGTTCCCTCGGACACTACGAAACCCAGAACCATCTCCAAGCGTAGGTGACCCATAGGAGGGACCCATGCTCGAAACACGCGGTCTGGTCAAGGTCTACCCCGGCCCGGTCACGGCGCTGAACGGAATCGATCTCGATGTTCCTCCCGGGATGTTCGGGCTGCTCGGCCCGAACGGCGCCGGCAAAACCACGTTCATGAAGATCCTCGCGGGGCTGCTCGAGCCCACCTCCGGCACGGTCACGCTGGACGGGGCCGACATCCTGGACCACCCCGAGACTCTCTGGCCGCGCCTCGGCTATCTCCCGCAGGAGTTCGGCTTCTATCCGCATCTGACCGGCGAAGCGATGCTGGACCATCTACTCACGCTCAAGGGGATCCAGGCCCCCGGAGGGCGCGCGAAGCTCGTCCGCGACCTGCTCGAGCGCGTGAATCTCTCCTTCGCGGCCAAGCGTCCCGTGAAGGGCTATTCCGGAGGGATGCGCCAGCGCCTCGGCATCGCGCAGGCGCTCGCGGGAAATCCGCGTCTCATCATCGTGGACGAGCCGACGGCGGGGCTGGATCCGGAGGAGCGCCTTCGCTTTTACCACCTCCTGTCGGAGCTGGCCACGGACCGGATCGTGATCCTTTCGACCCACATCGTGGAGGACGTCGCGGTGCTCTGTCCGCGCTTCGCCGTCATCCGCGCGGGCCGCCTCCTCGCGGTGACTGCGCCCAGCGACGCGCGAGCGTCGATCGCGGGGCACATCTTCGAGGGCACCGTGCTGGTCGAGGATCTCCGCAAGCTTCGGGCGGAGCGCATGGTCACGCAGGCGCTCCTGGTGGAGGGGAAGAACCGCGCCCGGATCTACGATCCGTCCGCGACGCCTCCGGATGGCTTCGTCCCGGCTCCGGTCACGCTCGAGGACGCGTACCTCGTCCTCATGCGGCTCGGGGCGCTTCCCGCGAGAGGGAAGCGCGGCCCTTCCGCCGCGCCCGGAGATGAGCCCGGGTCCGCCTCCCATGCCGCCTCGGTCCTGGCGGCAGCCGCCTCGGAGGCGGCGCGATGAGCCTCGGTCGGCTCGCGGCGACGTTCGGGGTCGAGTTCCGGCATTCCTTCCGCCGGCCGCTCTTCATCTTCCTCGCGGTGATCCTTCTCTTGAATGCCTGGGGTCTCTCGAGTGGGAAAATGTCGATCTCCTCGGGGGACAGCGAAGTGGGCGGGATGAAAGCCTGGATCACGTCCGAGTTCGCGCAGACCCAGATGATGACCTTCATCATCCTCCTGTACTACGGCCTCTTCATCGCCGCGGCGGCCGGGCTCACGCTGCTCCGGGACCGCGAAACCAAGGTGGACGTCCTCCTCCACTCGACGCCGCTGACGGCGGGCGAATACGTGTGGGGACGCTTCCTGGCGGTGACCGGTGGATTCGTGGTGCTGATGGTCTTCCAGATGGCGGCGAACGCCTTTTTCAACCACATCGTTCCAAACGCTTCGGCTCAGGAAATCCGCGGCCCGTTCGCGCCGATGAACTACCTGGTGCCTGTCCTGACCATGGGACTCCCCTTTCTCGTCTTCTTCGCGGGGCTCTCGATGTTCGTCGGGGAGCGGACGAGAAACCCGGTGCTGGTCTTCCTCCTGCCGATCGCCGTGCTCGTCGGGTGCGGATTCTTCCTGTGGACGTGGGCGCCTTCCTGGCTCGACCCGCGCGTCAACAAGTTGCTGCAGTTTCTCGAGCCCGCCGGCTACCGATGGCTCAACGAGACGCACCTCAAGGTGGACCGGGGCGTCGAGTTCTACAACAAGCACGCGGTGCCCTACGACATGCTCTTCTGGCTGAATCGGGCGTGGCTCCTCCTGCTCGGGTTCGGAGCCGTTCTATTGACCCAGCGATCCGTGGCGCGGTCGCTCCGCGGGGCCGTGGCGTCCAAGCGCGACGCCAGGACGGCCGCGGCGGAGGCGAGGACCGGTCCGATCGCCTGGGACGAGGCGCATGCCGGCGCGGCACTGTCCGGGCTCGGGATGAAAGGGAGCGCGCCTGGCTTCGTGTCGAGTATCGCGTCGGTGGCCCGCTGCGAGCTGCGCGAGCTCGTGAGGCAGGCTGGTCTCTACATGTTCGTGCCGATCATCCTGATCCAGGTGCTGGGCAACTCGCTTCTTGCGGTGGGCGCCTTCGACACGCCGCTTCTACTCACGCCGGGCACGAGCGCCGTGGCCATCGCGAGTCAGGCGAGCGGGTGGGTGCTCCTCTTGCTCCTCTTCTATACGGTGGAGTCGCTCGAGCGGGAGCGCTCCACGGGACTCTCGCAGATCCTCTATGCGACGCCGTGCAGCACGGCCGCAATCCTCTGGGGTAAGGCGATCGCGAACAGCTTCGTGGCGGTCGTCATTCTCGCGGCTTCGTTTCTCGCGAGCGCCATCGCGCTGCTCGCTCAGCACACGGTTCCCATCTCGCTCGCGCCGTACGCGCTGATCTGGGGCCTGCTCTTGGTGCCGACCTTCCTCGCATGGACCGCATTCGTCACCGCGGTCTACGCCTGGGTGGGGAACCGCTACGCCGCGTACTCGGTGGCGCTGTGCGCCCTCGTGTACACGGGGTTCAGGGCGGTCACCGGCCAGATCAGCTGGGCCGGCAACTGGCTGCTCTGGGGTCCGCGCACGCTCCGCTGGAGCGATCTCGGGTTCTTCGAGACCGACCGCGCGGCCCTCGTCTGGAACCGCATCATGGTTCTTGGGCTCTCCGCCCTGTTCGCGGCTCTCGCGGTGCGGCTCTTCGCGCGCCGCGGCACCGACGCCGTGCGCACCATGCACCGCCTCGCGCCCCGGCCGCTCGCCGTCTCCGCCTTCCGCCTCGCGCCCTTCGCGTTGGTCCCGCTCGTCGCCTGGACGGTGCTCGTGTTCCAGGTGCAGAACGGGATCGAGGAGGGCGCGGCAAAGAAGGCAAGAAAGGACTACTGGGCGAAAAATCTCAAGACTTGGCTCAACGCGCCCCTCCCCGACATCGCGCGGGCCGACGTGGCGGTGAAGGTGGACCCTCCTCGGCACTGGCTCTCGAGCCAGGGCGCCTTCACGCTCGTGAACAGCCTGGACTCGACGATCGCCGAGATCCCGCTCACGGGAGGCCTGGACTGGAATCACCTCGCGTGGACGCTGGATGGGAAGCCCTACAAGCCCGACGATCGCTGTTACCTCTACGTCTTCACGCCGCCACACCCCCTCGCGAAGGGGGACAGCGTGGTGATCGGCTGGAAGTGGGACGGACGCATGCCCAAGGGGGTCACGAAGAACGGAGGGAACACGGACGAGTTCGTGCTGCCATCGGGCGTCGTGCTCACCGGTTTCTCGTCGAGCTTCCTGCCCGTCCTGGGGTTCATGGAGGACGTGGGCGAGACCAAGGACAATAAGACCGAGGCCCGCCGCTATCCGCGCGACTACTGGAAGGGGATCACGCGCGGGGGCTACGGCGCGACCGCATGGTTCCCTGCGCGGATCGCGGTCACCGGACCGGCGGAGTACACGCTGAACGCGGTGGGCGTGTGCACGAGCAACACGGTGACCAACGGCTGGCGGACTCAGGTATGGGAAACGGACCACCCGGTCAAGATTCTCAACATCGTGTGCGGAAAATGGAAGGTGAAGCAGGGGCACGGCACCACGATCTACTACAACGCGGCCCATCCCTACAACGTGGCGGAGATGTCCACGACCCTGGATGCGGCCCGGCGCTGGTATTCGGAGTGGTACATGCCGTATCCATGGCGCGAGCTCAAGCTCTCCGAGTTCCCGGCACTGGCGGGTTACGCGCAGGGATTTGGCACGAACATCACGTTTTCGGAGAACATCGGGTTCCTGACCAAGAACGACGAGAAGACCGACGCCACGTTTCTCGTCACCGCGCACGAGGCGGCGCATCAGTGGTGGGGGAACATCCTGACGCCTGCGAACGGACCGAACGGTGACTTCCTGAGCGAAGGGATGGCGCACTTCTCCACGCTCCTCCTCTCCGAGAAAGTGAAGGGACCCCGGGGGCGGATGGCGTTCGCGAAAGGAATCGAGTCGAGATACGTCGATCGGCGCCGGGTGGACGACGAGCGCCCGATGTACGACATCGACGGCAAGCGCGAATCCGACGAGACCGTGATCTACGACCGCGGCGGCTGGGTGTTCTGGATGCTCTACGACTTCATGGGGCACGACCGCGCCCTCGCCGGCGTCCAGCATTTCATCCGGACGTGGAGCGAGAGCCGCGACCATCCCGCATTACAAGATTTCGTGGCGACCATGCGGCCCTATGCGGCGGACGCCGCCGCGTACGATGCCTTCGTCAAGCAGTGGTTCGAGGACCGGGCCATGCCGGAGTACCGGATCACGGAGGCGAAGAAGGTGAAGGAGGGGTCGGGGTACGACGTGACTGTGACGATCCAGAACACGGGTACGGGGCGCATGCCGGTCGAGGTCGCGGCGGCGGTGGGGGAGCGCTGGGCGAAGAATGCCTCCTATCGCGAGGCGCGCGGGGTCGCGACGATCGGCGGGGGCGAATCGAAGACCCTCACCATCCATTGTCCCTTCGCGCCGAAGCAGGTCGTCGTGGATCCGGACGTGCGGATTTTACAATTGCGACGCAAGCAGGCGGTCGCGACGCTTTAGGTCATCGCGCGCTAGCAGCTGCCAGCGCGCCGAGCTCAGCGCGCCGAAGTCGGAGAGCCTTTCGTTCCGGGCTGAGGCACGTTTCGTCAGGGGCTCAACGACTCGGGCCTCCACCCGAGTTTCTTCATCTTCTTGTAGAGGTGGCTTCGCTCGAGGCCCAGCATCGAGGCCGCCTTGGTCATGCTTCCTCCGGCGCCCAAGAGCGCCGCCTCGATCTCCTTCCGCTCGAACTCCCGCACCGCGTCGCTCAGCCGAACGCCGGAAGCAGCGGCGCCGTCCGGACGGGGAAGCACGGCGTGGACCTGCTCGGCGCCGATGCTCGCGCCGCGCGTCATGATCCAGAGCCGCTCCACGAGGTTCCGCAGCTCCCGGACGTTTCCAGGGAAGGCATAACGCTGGAGCAGCTCGACCGCGCCGGGGCTGAACGATCTCGGTTTGCCGCCGGCGTCCTTCGCGATCTGCGCGGCGAAGTGCTCGACC
>JBGPHU010000143.1:0-6816 GCA_041484545.1 Candidatus Eiseniibacteriota bacterium
ACCGGTCGCCGGAAAGAATATAGCCGGCGGAGAGCGGAAACTTTTCGTTCAGCGTCATGTCTATATCCAGGTTGTTCCAGCGGATTCCCGTACCCAGGCCGAGGTTGAAAGCCGACGTCCGGGTCTTGTCGATCGTCGTCGCATTCGGCGGCCCGAATGTGATGTCCTCGGTGCGATCGCTGACGAGCGTGCGGTTCGCGCCGATGCGGACCTTGAGCCAGCGGGTGGCGTCCGTCTCGATGGCGGCGAACACGACCGGGATCGCCGTGGTCTTTTCCGTTAATTCCTGCGTTTCGCCTGCGACGATGGCGGGATCCGACCGCGTGAAATGGTGCTTCGCCTGCGAGACCGACACGCCCCAGAGAAGAAGGTTGTTGTCGTTCACGCGCATGTTGTCGGAAATCCCCACTCCATACTGGCGGTAGGTCTCCTTGGCGGAGCGCGTAGCGCCTGCCGTTCCACCGAAGTTGTCGACGCTCCAGCCGAGATCGTCGTTGACGTACCAGGCGGCCGGAACCCACACGTGCCGGTCGCCCTGATTCATGAACATGCGTGCGTTGACGGCATAGGAAGCTGAGCCGTCATCCTGCCAGTGCTCATCCCCGGCCGCCGTCGAGCTACGATCCAGCGAGTACTTGCGGTAGGTCACCGCACCCTCGAGGCGATTGTCGTTGCTCATGTGGAGCGTGATGGCCGGCGTGACGCCGAACGTATTGAGCTCGATGCCACCGCCGACGATCTGATCAGCGTCGACGGCGATGTAGGGATACGGAGCGAAACCGGCGAGGTTGTCGATGCCCCGAGACTTGATCAGGGCGGCTCCCGGCGTCGTCGATTCCTCGGCGTTCGAATTCGTGATGTCCAGGCGCACGGCGAAATCCAGCTTGCTGAAAGCCTTACCCCAGATCGCGTCGAGCTGTTCGTTGTTCAGATTGCCCGAGGTGGCAAAACTATTGAGGGCGCTCTGCTTCATCTGGAAGGCGACCGCTCCGAAGCGCGGGAAGTTCCGGATCACCGTGAAGCTCTGCTCGCCGAAGGCGACGGTGCTCGGGGTATTGACGTTGTTGTCCGAGAGACCGGATGGGTTGTTGCCCAACTCGGCCAGAACGAGGTTGTTCTGACGCACGACCGACGCGGGGTAGTAATAAATGTTCACGTAATCATCGGTGAACTGGCTGAGCGTCGGGACTGCGAGCGACATTCCCTCGACGCGGGACAACGATGCCTGGCTCTCGCCCGCGGTGAGGGCGACGACAGCGGCCAGACCCAAGACTGCCATCAGCTTGCGCTGAAACATCTGCTAGTGCCTCCTTTGTTAGGTGACCCCGAGGTGCTCGAGGGTCTCTTGCCCGGACTCCTGCAATTCAATTTCGAATCAGGTCCGTGCATCGGAAGAGCGTCACGTGCGGAAAGTTTTCGCTGCCCCACCCCCTTTCGGTTTGGTCAATTGAGAGCCTAGTGACCAACCAGAATCCCTGTCCATCCCAGTCCCATGAGGGCATCAAAAATTCGGCGCACCGTAGCTTTCCCACGGCGGGCTGTCAACCCAAATTTGCGATCTTGACGGGTAAACTGCTGTGCGACAGAGACTTGAAGGCTAGGGGCCGGCGGGCGTGGAAACCAGGTCGTATCTTCCGAATCCGTCGCGGTCCACGAATACAAATGTTCTCCGATCCCGGTAGTAGTACCAGATCTCCTCGGGCGGCCGATCGAAGTTGAACGGGTTCCGAACGACCTCGTCGGGACGGCCGAAGACGATGTAGATGCGGCCCATGTCGGTCTTCCAGCCGGGCCCGCCGGTCGCGAAATGCTGGTTCGCGTACTGGACGCGCTGATAGAACGCGTCGCGGGCCTCGTTCTCGGGAGTCTCCGGGGTGGGATCCCGCCGCTTCCAGAAGGCGTCCCAATAGTCCTTGCGAGCGTCTTCCCCCTGGAGCTTCCCGATCTCGTCCATCTCCTGTTTCGTAGCCACGTAGCGCAGCACTTCTACCGATTGCGCCGACGCGAACCCCATCGTCGCGCGCGATTGATCCACGTCGAAGCTCTTGTCTCGCCGGATCGCGGTGGTCTTCTCCTTGGAGCCCGGCTTCGGAGGAACGTTGATCGCTACGGTGAGGCGATAGGGCCCCGCCCCAACGCTGGCGAGCCTGGGCCGGATCAGAAACGAAGTCCGCGCCGCGTTCCTCGCGATCGTGCTGTCGCCGCTCACGATCTGCTCGCCGGTCTCGCTGGCCACCTTGTAGAAGATGCGGTAGGTCGCGTCCGTCACCGGCTCCGCTCGTCGGTCGAAGATCTCGCCGCTCGCGGCGAAGGCGATGATGTTGTCGCCGTACCGGCGCGAGGGATTCGGCGTAAACCGCGCTTCCGATCCCCCGGAGGCCGGCTCGACCGTCCCGAGCGTGATGTCGGAGAACCACACGAGGCCCGGCGGGGCCGACGGCACCTCGATCGGCACGGCGGTCCTGGACGTGCGCTCCGCCACCAGATCCGTGACCGCCACCTCCACCCGGTACTTCGCGGGCGGCAGCTGGAAATCCAGGTGGTCCGCGACGTCCTCCCCGCGTTGGCGGGTATCGCCGTAACCCGGGGCGCGAAGCTCGCGCGTATAGGTGTCCCCCGTGACCTGCCGATCTCCCTTTTCGCGGAAGAAGATCACCCGCACCTCGTAGGCCGCGCGGTAACCCGCGGGCGGCGTGCGCTCGAACAGAAGCTCGCTCCGGCTCATGCGGTAATCCAGCCGAACCGTGGGCTGGCCCGTCTCGCCGAGCTGGAGGGTGGCGTCCACCGAGAAGCGCGGCCGGTCGGGGCTCGTCCCGGGCGTGGGCGCCTCGGGCTGCATGGGGGAACCCGGATTCTGATACTGCGACCGCGCGACCCCGCTCGTGAGACACAGTGCGGCCAGGAGGAGCGCGGCCGCGCGCGCCTTCGATCTAGCGAAGGAGAATGATCTGGCGAGCATCGTCGATTCCGGGCCCTGTCAGCTTCGCAAAGTAGACGCCGTCCGTCAGAAGACGCCCGCGATCGTCTTTCCCGTCCCACGCCAGCGAGCCGAAGCCGCCTCCCGGGAGGATGACGCCCGTGACGTGGCGAACCAGCCGGCCGCTCGGATCGTAAACGCGGAGCTCGATCGATTTTCCACCATCGACCGGGAGCACGCGATAGGGAATCTGGAGCACCCGTCCGTTCCGTGGCCGATACGGATTGGGATAGGCGCGGCCCAGTCCCGCGTTGGAGCCTGTGTAGATCGACCCCTCCGCGACTTTGAGCGACGAGCCGTCAGGGAAGAAGGCCTCGAGGCGGTAGCGGTAGGTGGCCGCCGCCAGAAGGCCGTCATCCACCGCGGCCCGGACCGAGGGCCCGAGAAGCGAATCGTTCACCCGAATTCCCGCCGCCACCGCGAGCCCCGAGGAGGCGACGCCTGGGTCCCGATAGACGTTCCAGCCGATCGCTCCCGCCGGCAGCGGGTAGGTCCAGGCGATCGTGACCCGCGGCAGGAGCGAGCCCGGGTCCGTGGAGAGGGTCAGCTTGGGGTCGGTCGAGACGATGGCGCTCGCTCGGTAGCGCTCGAGCCCGAAGCTCTCGGCGATGAGCAGCGTGTTCCCCACCCAGACCGCGTCGCGGGAGAACCCGGGAACCTGAATCACGCCGCGGACCAGGGGCGCCGACGGAATGCGCAGATCGATCGCGAGCGCGCCTCCGTCGCCGAGCAGCGCGATCGCGGTCTGACCCGCCTGCGCGACGCCGAAGACCGGGGGCGACGAAACCGTTGCGAGCAGTGTGGGCAGAAGCGGGTCCGTCACGTCCGCGATCTGAACGCCGGAGCCGGTCGCCACGAGAAGGCTCGTTCCGGAGAGATCCAGATCGCTCGCGCCCGATCCGCTGGGGAACCCGATCACGGCCGGCGCGTCCGGGTTTCCGAACCGGACCGAGAGCAGGCCGAGCAGGTCGTCGGCGACGAACAGGACCGTGTCGCGAACCGCCAGCGCTCGCGGATCCTGGACGGAAGGATACGGCAGGTTCCCGCGCGCGACCGGAGAGGCCGGGTTCGCCACGTCGAGGAACGTGATCCCGGCGGAGGCGCCGCCGCGACGGCCAACCACCGCGAGCGAGGAGTCGATCGCCGAGACCGCGACCGTGATCCCAGGGAGCAGGAGACTCCCGGGGTTTGTCGGCGCGGTCGGGTCGGTGACGTCCACGACGACGATCCCGGCGGTGCCGGCGGCGAGATAGACGAGATGGCGCGCGGGGTCGAGCGCGAGATCGTATGCGTGGGAATTCCCCGAGAGCGGCATCACGCCCACGAGCGAGGTGTCGGGCGAGCCGGCGCGATAGATCCGGAGCCCTCCGGTGTAGTCGGCGACGTAGGCGAGTCCTGCGTCGTAGACCACCCGCCGGACGCGTCCCGTGCCGGTGGTTGTCGTCCGGCCCGGCTGCGCGGGCTGGGACACGTCGCGGATCTCGATCAGGCTATTCCCCACCTCGTCGGGATCGTCGGGCGGAGCCTGGTCGTCCTCCGAGATCACGGCGAGGCTGCCCAAGATGGAGACATGAAACGCGTCGATCGCGGTCACCCGGTCGACCTCGGAGATCAGCGTCTTTCCTTTGGCGCCGCTCCGTGTGAATTGGGCGAAGCTCCGCGCTTCCCCGACGGCGACCACCGACGAGGGGTCCGCGGCGACGTCGCGCACGAATTGACCCGAGCCGGCCACGACCGCCGGGGAGGCGAGCCGGGTCTCGGTGTCGAAGGGAAGGATGCCGCTGTTCCCCACCGTGATGAACGCGATGGCGTCCGGCCAGACCAGATCCTGGACCTGGAATCCGTTCGCCTGGAATTCCCAGAGCGACTCGGGAACGGCGCCGGTCCGGACGCGATAAAGGCTCAGGAACATGCGGAGCGTCGGAGCGGACCGCACGCTCAGCACCAGGAACGAATCGGCTCGCGCGCGCACGCGAAGGACGGTGCGCCCGTCCGTGTACTCGCGGGAGCCGATGAGATCCAGGACGCCGGGCGCCTGCTCATGGAAGAAGAAGAGGGAGGCGTCGCTCGCGGCCGCGAGGGTCGCGCTTACCGGGGCGTACGCCCCATGGCGGATCACGCCCAGATGATCGTGGCTTCCGATCGCCACCAGGTTCGTGGAGTCCGAGGCGTCCACCGCCACGATTCCCCGGTCGCCGGCGAAGAGATAGGCGGTGCGCCCGGTCCACGCCACCTCGTCCACGATCCCCGCCGTCCGGAAGGACCCGAACAGTGTGTCCGAGGCGGAGCCGCTTCCGCGGAACTCGACCCCGGTCCGCGTGGGCACGAGGTAGGTCCCTCCGGGGGCGCCCACGCTGACCGGGACCGCCCGGCCGTAGCGCGCCGAGATCGAAGAAGGCAGAAGGCGCGCGGCGATGATCTCGCTCGAGCCGCGCGCGTCGCGCGGCGGGGCGAGAAGGCAACCCACGAGTACGAGGAGGTCGGGGATGCGTGAGGATCGAAAGGAGCGGGCCATCTGCCTCGACGCTACCACGCCGCCCATAACCGCCTCAAGGGCCGTTCTTTCCGCTTGTCGCGCCGGTTCGGGCGATGCTATAGACTGCTCCCCCATGTTCTCGCGGTTCTCCCCCTAGCGCGTGGGGATCTTGGAGAAGATCCTCGCTCCGATCACGGCGTTCGTTCTCTCCGTCATCTCGACGTGGGGGTACGCCGGGGTCGTATTTTGTATGACGATCGAGAGCGCGTGCATTCCGCTCCCCAGCGAGATCATCATGCCCTTCTCGGGCTACCTCGTGACCACGGGGCGGTTCACGCTCTGGGGCGTGGCGCTCGCGGGCGCCGTGGGGAACGTCTTCGGCTCGTGGATCGGCTACGGTCTGGGAGCGGCTGGCGGAAGGCCCCTCGCCGAGCGGCTCTCGCGCTGGCGCATCCTCCGCGTCAGCGAGTACGACCGGGCCTCGGGCTGGCTCCAGCGCCACGGCTTGCAGGTGGCGTTCTGGACGCGCCTCCTCCCGATCGTGCGCACGTTCATCTCCTTCCCCGCGGGCGCGGCGCGCGTGCCCCTCGCGCGGTTCACGATCTACACGTTCTTAGGCTCGTTCCTCTGGGCGCTGGGGCTAGCCTGGATCGGAGCGGCGCTCGGCGAGCACTGGGAGTCCATCCGCTCGTTCGCGAGAGGATTCGATCTCGTCATCGCCCTGGGACTCCTCGCCCTCTTCCTCCTCTGGCTCAGGTCCCATCTCAAGTCCGCGTAACGCGAAGAGCCGGTCCACGTTGACGGTTCCCGGCGACGATGGTAGTCTGGTCGTCCTTCTGGGGGATCGTCCAGTGGTAGGACACGTGGCTCTGGACCACGGTACAGGGGTTCGAATCCTCTTCCCCCAGCCAAATTCACAATCGACATCCCCCTTCGGATTTTGGCCGGCGCTATCGTCTAGGGGTTAGGACGGGTGGTTCTCAGCCATCAAACCGGGGTTCGAATCCCCGTAGCGCTACCATTTTTTTCGTGCCGGAATGTCGCCGCCTCACGCTCGCGTGAAAGGAGTTCCGTTCATGCCGTTCCGATCGTCCGCCCGTCCCCGTCCGTCCTTTCGCCTTGCGCCGCTTCTCCTGGCTCTCGTCTCCTCTCTTCTCCTGTCGCCCGCCCTGTGGGCCGAGTCGAGCGAGGGCATGTGGCGCGCCGCGCCGCGGGGAACGTCCGGAAAGCTCCCCGCGAACGTGGAGTGGGTCGATTCGCTCGGCGGCATCACGCAGTACCGCCTGAAGTCGAACGGAATGACGATCCTCCTGAAGCGCAACGACGCCGCTCCGGTCATCACCTTCGAGGTCGTCTACCACGT
>JBGPHU010000144.1:0-6745 GCA_041484545.1 Candidatus Eiseniibacteriota bacterium
AGATGGCACATGATCTGATCCACCTCGAGCGAGCGCGTGAAATGAGAGAAGGGACGCGGCGGATCATCGCCGGGCTGCTCGAGCATCCGAGCGAAGTCGATCGAATCGCGGTGAATCCGCGGCGGGGTTCCCGTCTTCAGGCGCAGGACGCGGAATCCAAGCTCCGCGAGACATTCCGATAGTCCGCGCGAGGCCGATTCACCGACGCGGCCTCCCGCCAGGGTGCGGTCGCCGACATGCATGAGACCGTTCAGGAACGTGCCGGGCGTCACGATCATCGTGCCGCACTCGATCTCGCTGCCGTCCTTGAGCCTCGCGCCGTAGAGGCGTCCGTCGCGCACGAGAAATCCGGTGACCTGCGCTTGCAGAAGGGTGAGCCCCGGCGTGCTCGTAAGTCGCGCGCGTACCATCTCGCGGTAGAGCGCCTTGTCTTCTTGCGCGCGAGGCGACCACACGGCGGGACCGCGCGCGCGATTGAGCATCTTGAACTGGATGCCGGCTAAGTCGGCCATCCTCGCCATGATGCCGCCCAGGACGTCGATCTCGCGCACCAAGTGCCCCTTCGCGAGGCCGCCGATGGCGGGATTGCAGGACATCTGCGCGATCGCGTCCAAGCTCATGGTGACGAGGGTTACCTCGACCCCCATGGCCGCCGCGATACACGCGGCTTCGCACCCCGCGTGCCCGGCGCCGACCACGAGCAGCGTATGGCGGCTCATTTCCCGATGCAGAACTGCGCGAAGATGGAAGCGACGACGTCCTGATCGACACCGCGACCCACGATCTCGCCCAGCGCCCTTCTCGCGTCCGTGAGATCGACCGCGATCAGGTCGTAGGGGGCATCCTCGCGAAAGCCCGACTCGGCCCGGTCCAGCGCGTCGACCGCCTGGCCCAAGAGCGACTCCTGCCTTGCGCTCGTCGTCGGAAGCTCGTCGCCGGGAGCGCTACCCGAAATTCTAGGCAATGAAGCGCGCAGGGCGTCGCGAAGCGCCTCCGCGCCCCCGGGCCTGATCGCGACGGTGGAAACCTCGGCCAGAAGCTGCGCGCAAGGCATGTCGCCCACGACCACGCCTTGCGCGCAGCCATCCACGCCGCCGCGCGCGCCGCCCCCGCCCGCGCCGCCATCGCCCGAGAGATCGGCCTTGTTCCAGGCGACCACCACGGGCCGATCTCCGATGACCGCGAGCGCCGCGCGGTCTTCCTCCTCGCGCGGGTCCGAGCGGTCCAGGACCAGGACGGCGAGGTCGGCGCGGCGCGCGGCGTCGCTCGTGCGATCGAGGCCGAGGCGCTCCAGAGGATCGACCGGCTCGCGCACGCCTGCCGCGTCGCACAGGCGGACCTCGACACCCTCCAGCCAGATCGATTCCTCGACGGTGTCCCGTGTCGTTCCGGGCATCTCGCTGACGATGGCGCGCTCGAATCCGAGGAGCGCGTTCAGGAGGCTCGACTTTCCCACGTTCGGTCTTCCGACCAGCGTCACGCGCAGGCCCTGCTCGCCCCGGCGCGCCGCCGGAACGCGCGCGAGCCACTCGCGCAGGGGCGCCGCGATCGAAGCACAGCGGTCCGCCAGCATCGCTCCGTCCCAAACCTCGTCCACGTCGTTGGGGAAATCGATCCGCGCCTCGACCTCGGCCAAGAGCGGCACGAGAAGGCGGTCCAGCTCCGAGACCCGGCGCGACAGCGCTCCGCCCAGGGCCGCCCCGGCCGCGCGCGACGCCCTCTCCGATCGCGCCTTCACGAGCGCGGCGACCGCTTCGGCCTGCGCCAGGTCGAGCTTCCCGTTCCGATAGGCGCGCTCGGTGAATTCGCCGGGACGCGCCGGCCGCGCCCCGGCCGCGACCAGGGATTCCAAGACGGAGCGCGGGATGACAGAACCCCCGTGCGAGGAGATCTCGATCATGTCCTCGCCCGTGTAGGAGCGCGGCGCGCGGAAGATCGAAAGCAATACGGTGTCGAGGGAGGAGCCGGCGGCGTCCAGAACAGCGCCGAAGAGAATGCGGTGGGAATCGCTACGTTCGGGGGAGCGCGCTCCTCGAAATCGCCGCGTCGCGATCGCGATCGAGTCCGGCCCGCTCATGCGGACGACGGCGATCGCGGATTCTCCGGGAGGCGTGGCCGGAGCCACGATGGTGTCGTTTTCCACTTTCGGCCATGCCTCGCCCGCTCGCGCCGCTTAGCGCTTCTCCTCGTCGCGGCGGATGATGACCCGCTTGAAGAGCCCGTCGCCGACGCTCACGGTCGTGAAGGCTTCGACCTCGGCGACCTCGAGGTGCACGATGCGGCGCTCGATCGCGGAGAGAGGCTCGGTGGACGCCTCGGCCCCGCTCTCGCGCACCTCCTCGATCAACTCGCGCGCGAGCGCGCGCAGACTCTCCACGCGCCGGTCCCGGTACCCGGCCACGTCCACCTCGACGCGAGGGATCGCGTCCTCGGGGGCGCGGGCGCGGAGCATCCGCGCGACCAGGTGCTGGAGGGCCGCCAGGGTCTCCCCCTCGCGGCCGATCAGGAACTGGTCCATTTCGCCCGCCCGGACCGCGACACGGATCCCGTCGCGCGTGCGCTCCGCGCTCACCTCGGACGGAAATCCCATTTGCTCCACGATCCCCGCCGCGATGGAGCGGACCGATTCGACGAGTTCGGGCGTGATCTTCGAGGGATCGAGCGGTGGAGGAGGAGGGCCGTAATTCTCCGCGGGCGGGCCGCGCCGGCCGCCGCGGTGCCCTTCCTCGCCGACGGCCGAGGCCTGCCGCCGCACGGCGCTCGCGGGAATGCGCGCTCCATCCGGAGCGGCCGCGGGGTCACGCCGCCAGGCGCGTACTTTCACGGGACGGAAGCCGCCCAACGAGTTCGCGGAACGGCCCGGATCGAGAACCTCGACCGCGAGCTCCCGCGCGCTGATGCCGAGGCGATCCGCCGCCTGCTGCAGGGCGTCTCCGTAGCTTGCCGCTTCGATCTGTATCGAATCGCTCATATGCGCTGTCTCGGATGGCCGGCTCAAGCCGGAGCGGCCAGCTTGCGGTCCTCGGCCAGGTTGACCAGGTACTGCTGGAGCGCCGAGAGAAGATTGTTCACGGTCCAGTACAGAATCACTCCGGACGGAAAACTATACATGAAGAAAAGCATGAACAGGGGCATGACGTACATCATGCCCTTCTGGGCCGGCGCCACGGGCGTCTGCGCCTGAAGCAGGTACGTGCTCCCGGTCATGATGGCGGGCATCAGGTGAACCGGGAATCCGCCGATCATCATCAGCACGTCGGGCGCGGCCAGATCGTGAATGTAGCCGACGAACCCCGAAGCGCGAAGCTCGATGGAATAGAGCAGCACATTGTAGAGACCGATGAACACGGGCACTTGAAGGAGCATCGGCAGGCACCCGCTCATCGGGTTCACCTTGTACTCCTTGTAGAGCGCCATCATCGCCTGGTTCAGCTTCATCGGATCGCCCTTGTACCGCTCTTGCATCTCCTTGATCTGAGGCTGAAGGTGGTGCATGACCTTCATGGAGCGGAGGCTCGACTGCGTGAGCGGATAGAACAGAAGCTTGGTCCCGGCGGCCAGGACGATGATGGCCACGCCGTAATTCGGAATCACGTTGTGGAGCAGGTTCAGGCACTTGAGCAGGATGACGCTGATCCCGCGCATCCATCGCCAGCCGAGATTCGCGACCTCGTCGAGCCCCGCGCCGATCGATTCCAGGGTCTCGTAATGGATCGGTCCCCCATAGACACGCGTGTGCCGGAAGATTTCCGCGCCGGGAGGCGCCGAGCCCAGGAGCCACGCCGTGACGGTTCCGGAACCCGCGCTCCGGAACACGACTTCGGAGACGGTGCCTGAATCGGGGATCGTCGCGGCGATGAAGTACTTGCTCCGGCTCGCGACCCAGCGGACGTTTCCGGGAGGCAGGATTCTCTCGCCGTTGGGCCCCAACTTCGCCGCCGGAACGTCCTCGAGCTTGGCGCCGAGGAGCGCCACCGGCTGGATCTGCAGGGGTTTCGTCGAAGGCTCGGTGATCGGAAGCGGAGTGCCCCAGCCGATCCGGTAGCGGATCGGGCCCAGCTCGGGCGGCGCCGACACGCGGACGTCGGCCTCGAGAAGCCTCCGGTCCCTGCCGGCCCGGAAGGTTTTCGTGACGCGCACCCCACTCTTGTCCAGCGCCTCGAAGCTAAGGACTCCGCCCTCGGCATCGTCCTGCGTGAGCCGGAACGGAGCCTGGGAGAAATCGAGCGCGCGCGATCCCACTTCGACGACGACCTGGTAGGCCCGCGCGCCCGGAAGCACCAGATCCATGGGCTGGTTCCGGACCTCGTCTTTGTAGGCGTCGAGAATCCAGTGCGATATCGAAGCGCCGTCGCTCGTGAACGTGGCCCGGTAGTGCTCGGTTCGGATCTCGCGCACCTCGGTGGGCGCGGGAGCAACCTCGGGGCGCGTCAGAACCGCGCCCGAAGAGAGCGCGCTCCCCGAGCCGGCCCCGGCGCCGGGGCCCGACGTAGAAGCGCCGGTCGACGAAACCTCTGGTGCGGGGGCCGAGGTGCCGGCGCCCGAGCCATTCGGTGAGGGCGATGGCGCCGAAGGGCCGCCGGACGACGGTGTCGGCGACCCGCCCTGACCCCCGGCACCCCCCTGCTGCGAGGGCACGGGTTTCGTCTTCGGACGGTAGAACTTGGGCGAGAGCACCTGGTCCAGGAGCAGGACCATCATGATCATGACCATCGCGATGAGGACTTTGCGATCCATGGCGTTCGCGGATCCGATCAGGGGACCGGGTCGTATCCCCCGGGATGGAATGGGTGGCACTTCAAGATTCGGCGCGCGATCAGCCAGAGCGCGCGCGGCAACGGCCGGCGGGCGATCGCTTCCTCGGCATATGCGGCGCAGCTCGGCTCGAAACGGCAGGCGCGAGGCAACGATGGCGAGATGGCCCAGCGGTAGAAGCGGACGAGCGCGAGGAGAAGGGCCCGAGGACCGAACGGGGTCAAGGACCTGGCGGCTCTCACGCGGGCTCCCGCTTCAGGAGGTCGGTCATCTCCGCGGAAACCTGGCTGAGAGTCGCGAGAGAGCACGCGCTTCGCGCGATCCAGATCCTCCAGACGACGCGCTCGCGAACAGACGGCGTGAGATGGCGATAGGACTCCCTGAGGAGGCGCTTCGCGCGATTTCTCCGGACGGCGGGACCGACCTTTCGGCTCGCGACGTACGCCACGCGGCCGTGATCCGGGCATCGCGTCAAGCTCACGAGCGTCATCAAGCTGCCGTGAAAGGACTTCCCTGATTGGTACACTTCGCGGAATTGCCAGCCTTGGTGCAGGCGGCGATCGCGCGGTTGGACCGCGCCGGGCATCCTGGCCTCGAGCCTGGGGGCGATGTTATACCGTGAGGCGTTTGCGGCCTCGTTCACGGCGGCGCTTCAATACGGCGCGGCCTCCCCGCGTGCTCATGCGCTCGCGGAAGCCGTGCACTTTTTTTCGGCGGCGATTGTGGGGCTGGAACGTGCGCTTCACGTGACAAGGCCTCTTGTGGGAAAAGGAATGATCTGAATACGAGCGTCGGAGTGTACCCAATCGCGGGTCTCCGGGTCAATCCGAAAGCCGGGGACCCGCGCGGAGCCTGGGAGGAGAAGATTTTCGTTGCGCGGCTTCGAATGGCGAGCGTACATTCCGGCGGTCGCGAAGGCCGAGAGCGTGACCCGTTTCATTCGCGCTCCAGGCCCTCGCCAAACGGTCTTCCCCGCGCAAATGATGCGCCCCCTTCACCCGGATAAATGCGTTGTGACGACATGTAAGGCCGATATCCCGTTTTCGGGGCGTAACGGATGCGATCGATGCCCGTTACGCCCCGATTCTTTTGTGGATAGTTCTGTGGATAAGCGGTGCACACCCTGTGTGTGGTTGGGGATGAGGGGATGATATGACCATGATGGAAACGACGGTGGCCGGTGACGTATGGCAGGGAGCGCTCGACAAGATCCAATCCCATATCTCGAGTCAGACGTTCGAAACGTGGTTTCGCTCGCTGGGGCCGCTGGAGTTCGACGGCTCCTCGATGGTGCTGGAAGTCCCGAGTCAGTTCTACGTGGACTGGCTGGACCAGCATTACCGCGGCCTGATCGAGAGCTCGCTCGAGGCCGCTGCGGGTCATGCGGTCTCGCTCTCCTTCCACGTCCGGACGGCCGAGGCCCCGGTCTTCGAGGAGCGCCCTCGCGGCCCTCTTCCCTCCCGACACGAGTGCTACCTCAGCCCGAACAACAAATTCGAGACGTTCATCGTGGGCAACGGAAACCAGTTCGCGCACGCGGTGTCGCAAGCGGTCGCGACAACTCCGGGAGAGCGCTATAACCCGCTCTTTCTCTACGGCGGCGTGGGGCTGGGAAAGACCCACCTCATGCACGCCATCGGCCATCAGGTGCGAGCCACCCGCCCCGGCGCGCGGATCTTCTTCGTGAGCGCCGAGAAGTTCATGAACGAGATGATCTACTCCATCCAGCACGCCACGACGCTCGAGTTCAAGAGCCGCTACCGGACCGCCGACATCCTCCTCCTGGACGACGTCCAGTTCCTCGCGGGCAAGGAGAGCACCCAGGAGGAGTTCTTCCACACGTTCAACACGCTCCACGACGCCCACAAGCAGATCGTGCTCACGAGCGACGGCCCCCCGAACGAGATGACCGCGATCGAGGAACGGCTGGTCTCGCGGTTCACGTGGGGCGTGGTCGCCGATCTCAAGGCGCCCGATCTCGAAACCCGCG
>JBGPHU010000145.1:0-6644 GCA_041484545.1 Candidatus Eiseniibacteriota bacterium
GAGGGCAGCAGGGTTGCCGCATCCGCCGGACCGGCCGCACAGGCTTGGGGCGCGGCCGCGCCCCAAGCGCAGCCTCAGCCCACGAGGCCCGTTCCCGCCCCCGCCTTCACCGCGCCGGGCTCGCGCGAGGAGGATGTCCAGCAGGCCACCAACGTCAGGAAGAAGATCGCCGAGAACATGCTCCGCTCGCGCCACTCGGCCGCACACTGCGCCACGTGGGACGAGGTGGACATGACCAACCTCGTGACGCTCCGGGCGCGGCTCAAGGAGCGCGTGAAGGCGACCTACGGGGTGGGCCTCACCTACATGCCCTTCATCGTGAAGGCTGTCGTGCGGGCGCTCCGCGAATCGCCGGTCTTGAACGCGTCCATGACCGAGGGAGGCGAGATCCACTTCAAGAAGTACTACAACATCGGCGTGGCGGTGCACCGCGATTCGGGACTCATCGTCCCGGTGCTCCACGACGCGGATCGAAAGACGCTCCTCCAGCTCGCGCAGGAGATCGAGGACCTGGGAAACCGGGCGCGGGCGGACAAGCTCCAGCTTTCCGACATTCAGGGCGGAACGTTCACCATCACGAACGCCGGCATGTTCGGCGCCACCGCCTCGACCCCGATCATCAACTACCCCGAAGTCGGCGTCCTCGGGGTCCATCTGATCCAGGAGCGGCCCGTCGTGCGCGATCACCGGATCGTGATCCGCCATATGATGACGCTGGTCCTGAGCTTCGATCACCGCCTGGTGGACGGGACCCCCGCGGTCCAGTTCCTCCACCGCGTGAAGGAGCTGCTCGAGGATCCCGAGAGCTGGCTGCTCGACTCCATCTGAGGTCCGCATGAACCCGCCGATCGCGGCATACGACCTGGGCCGGATTCCTTACCGGGAAGCGCTCGAGCTCCAGCGGCGGGCGGTCTCGGCCCGGGCCATGGACGAAACGCAGGACGCGATCTACTTCGCCGAGCACGAGCCGGTCTTGACCGTGGGCCGGGCCGGCCGGGCCGAAAGCCTCCGGGTCCCGGACGCCCTCCTTCGCGCCCGCGGGGTGGAGGTCGTACCAGTCGAGCGCGGGGGCGACATCACATACCACGGCCCCGGCCAGATCGTCGCATATCCCATCATGGCTCTGTCCGGCCTCCCTTCCGGTCGCGATCTCCACCGCTATCTCCGCGACCTCGAGGAAGTCCTGATCCAGGCGCTCGGCTCCTACGGAATCGTCGCCGGGCGGCGGCCTCCCTATACGGGCGTGTGGGCGGGCGACCGCAAAGTGGCCGCCATCGGCGTCGCGGTGCGGCGCTGGATCACCTTTCACGGATTCGCGCTCAACGTGGATCCCGATCTCGAGCACTTCGACTGGATCCATCCCTGCGGCATCCGCCATCTCGGCGTCACCTCGATGCGCTCCCTGCTCGGCGACGCTCCGCCGCGGTCTTCGGTCCTGGGGCGGCTCCGCGACGCGTTCGCGCGGATCTGGGGCCGGCCGGTGCTGGAACAGCCGTGGCACGCCGCGCTCGAAATTCCGCCCTTCCGGGAGAAACTTCATGCCTGACGTTACGGCCAAGCCCGCGACCCGGACCGAGCGAGACTCGCTCGGCGCGCTCGAGGTGCCCTCCAACGCCTACTACGGCGTCCAGACCGCGCGCGCGATAGCGAACTTCCCGATCAGCGGCGAGCGCCTCCACGTGGAGATGGTGCGCGCCGTCGCGCGCATCAAGATCGCGGCGGCGCGCGCCAACATGGAAGTCGGGGGGCTTGACCGGAAGAAGGGCGAGGCGATCGTCCAAGCCGCCGAGGAGGTCCTGGCCGGGAAGCTCGACTTAGACTTCGTGGTGGACGCCTACCAGGCCGGCGCGGGCACCTCGTTCCACATGAACGTGAACGAGGTGGTCGCGAGCCGCGCCTGCGAGATCCTGGGAGGATCGCGCGGGGACGCCTCCCTGGTGAGCCCGAACGACCACGTCAACATGGCGCAATCCACGAACGACGTGATCCCGACCGCCATGCGCCTCGCTGTCCACGCGCTGAGCGGCCCGGTTCTCGAGGAAATGAGAGCGCTCGCCCGCTCGCTGGGCGGCCGCGCCCAGGCATTCGCCGGCATCCTGAAATCCGGACGCACGCACCTGCAGGACGCGGTGCCCGTCACCCTGGGCCAGGAGTTCTCGGGTTACCAGGCGTCCGTCGAAGGCTGGACTAAGTGTCTCGCGAGAAGCCGCGAAGGGCTTCTCGCACTCGGGCTGGGTGGAAACGCGGCGGGAACGGGGATCAACGCCCATCCCGAATACCGCGGGCGCGCGGTGAAGCACCTCGCCGTGATGACCGGGACGCCCTTCCGCCCCGCCGAGAACCTCTTCGAGGCCATGCAGAGCATGGCTCCCTTCGTCCGCGTGTCCTCCGACCTGCGCGGGTTCGCGCTTGATCTAACCCGGATCGCGAACGACCTGAGGCTTCTGGCCAGCGGCCCCACGACCGGGCTCTACGAGATCCTTCTCCCCGCCGTGCAACCCGGCTCCTCGATCATGCCCGGCAAGGTAAACCCGGTCATGCTCGAGATGACGAACATGGTCTGCTACCAGGTGATCGGCCACGACACGACGGTGGCTTACGCGTCCCAAGCGGGACAGCTCGAGCTGAACGTGATGATGCCGATCATCGCCCACGACCTGACCCGCATGCTCGCGATCCTGGCGCCGACGCTCCGCGCCCTCCGCGAGAAGTGCATCGACGGGATCACCGCGAACGAGGAGGTCTGCCGGCGCTACTTCGAGGGCTCCGCGGCGCTCGCGACCGCGCTCAACCCCTACATTGGCTATCTCGCGGCCGCCGAGGTCGCCAAGGAGTCGGTGAAGACTGGCAAGACCGTGGTCGCGCTGGTGCGGGAGAAGAAGCTCCTCACCGAGGAGCAGATCGCGAAGGTGTTCTCTCCGGAGGGGATGACGAACCCGGGCGGAGGCTGAGCCCCGGAGCGGGAGCCGCCGCGCCGCGCGCGGGAAAAAGAATCGGGGGGCGCCTTTCGACGCCCCCCGTCTTATTTCCGGAATGAATCCGAGAGCTACAGGCTGAGCGCGAGTCCCGCGCGGACGCCCATGTAGTTCGTGCTCGTACCCGGGGTGGAGACCGTGTGGTACATGCCCATGACGTTCAGCTTCGTCTTCGGGCCGACCGGGAATCCGACGCCGGCGCCGAGGTTGAATCCGAACTTGCCCTGGCTCGCCGTCGCGTTGACGCCGGCGGTCGTGTCCTCATCCTTCACCGAAACGCTGTAGTAGCCCGCACCGGCCTGAGCACAGAAGCTCGGACCGACCGGCGCGCCGAAGTTCATCCGGAGCTCCGGCGAAACGCGGATCATGTGGATCGAGCTGGTCCAGTTGTCCGTTCCGTCGTTCCAGTCCATGGAACCGAGATTGTCGTACGCTACTTCCATGCCCCACGAGGTCTTGGGGGCGATGCTGCGGAAATAGCCGGCGCCGAAGGACATGCCACCGCTCGGTGAATCCGTCGAGAACGGGGCAGCCGCTTCGAGCGAGGACTTCGCGTAACCGCCACTGATCTCCAACGTACCGACACTCGGCATCGCCGAAGCCGCCGCGGCAAACGCCGTGACCAACGCGAACGTGAACAGCACCATGGCAAACCGAGTCCGATTCATTGCGTGTTCCCCCTTGCATGAACGAAGTGACTCTATCCGCCCATCCCACGACGGCGTGACGACGAGATGCCACGCGGTCTCCCCTTGGTCTTGACGCATAGAATATCGGCACAACTACCGGGACCTTGAGCGCCCCCTGGACGGCTCAGGCGTCGGGGATTTCGACCTCGGACCGCGGCAGGCGAACCTCTGGAACACCGTGGAAGAACACGCCATAGAGGATCGATGCGAGGACGTACAGGACGGCGGCGAGAAGGAGCGGCTCCGTGTATCCGCGACGCTGGATCAGGGCGCCCCCGATGTCGGCGCTGATGCTCCAGGCCACGAACCAGGAGAGGGAGAGAAGGCTGTTCGTGATCGCGTGCTCGCGCTCGGGAACGACCTCCATCGCGAAGTGGGTCGTGAGCGGCTGATTCATGTTCATGAGCCCCCCGCGAAGAAGAAAGGAGGCGACCACGACCGGGAAGGAGTTGGAAAGGGCGAGCGCGACCATGAACGGGACCGACGCGAGCTGGGTGGCCACGACGCCCCGCACCAGGCCAAGGCGGCGCGACACGGCCGGTCCGAAAAGATTCCCCAGGACCATGAACCCCTGCATGACCGCGAAGAGGACCCCGATCGCGGCGGGCGTGAGTCCGAAGCGGTCCCTGAAATAGAGGTTCAGGAACGGAATGATGAGCCCCGCGCCCAGGCCGATGAGCATGGCGGGAAGCGCGAGCTTGAGCTGGAGTCCCCAGTCGACGTCGGCGAGCTCGCGGATCTGGTCCCACGGGGATCCCGGGGCGCCCCGAGATCCCGGGGCTCCCGCCTCCGCCGTTGGAAGATCGGTCCGCATACGGAAGAACGGGATCGAGGCCAGGAGCGTGAGCCCGCAGGCCGTCCAGAGCGACCATCGGAGCGCCAGACGCTCGCTCCCGGCCGCCGCATGAAAGAAGTGCGGCATGATCCCGCCCACGATCGAGCCCACGATCGCCGCGAGAAAGAGAACGGTGAAGGACGCGCTGAAGAGGTACGGCCGGAGCGCCGCGGGCACCTCGCGCATGACGACCGGCGCGATGGAGAGACGGAAGGTGGTCACGACCATGCCCGACAGGAACGCCGCGAGGAGCAGAAGCTCGGGGGCGATCAGCGTCCCCTGCAGGAGGTACGTCACGGCGGTGAGCGCTCCCGCGGCCACGAGAATCGTCCGGGCGGAAAGACGCCGGAAGAGAAAGGCGATCGGGAGGGCCGCGACCGCGGCGCCGAGCGAAACCTTGGAAAGGATCTGCCCGATGCCCGCGTTGTTCAGTCCCAGCTCGCGGAGGTAGAGATTGAGGAGAAGGGAGAAGATCGACTGACCGAGCCCGCAGAGGAAGAGCCCGTAGAGATAGAAGCGCGCGTTCCGGCCCGAGCCCAGGACCGCGCGGACGTACTCGCCGATCACCCGGATCAGAATTTCCCCCTCGCCCGCTCCTTGGCAGGCAGGATCTCGAGGCACGTCGTCCACCAGCCGGTGCGGATCGTCTCGACGAATTCGGGAGGGAGCGCTTCCTCTTCCATTTCCCGCGCGAGCGATTCGGAATCGTAGGCGACGGAAATGAACTCCGCCTCGTCCTTGCCGGCGGAGAAGAGGGCGTACCAGACCTCCCGGCGGCCATCGTTGGCGGGCCGGCCCACCGCGCCCGCGTTCACGAGAAGGCCGCCGCCGGGAAGGGTCCGCTGCCAGTGGATCCCCGTGTGCGCGCAGAGGACCGTCTCGGCTTGGGCTTCGACCAGGAGGCGCGTGAGAAAGGCGTCCGAGCACGCGGATTCCCAGAGGAACTCGTTCGCCTTCCGCGGGGAGCCGTGGCAGAGGAGGAAGCGCCGCTTGCCCCGCGCGAATCGGATCGCCTGAGGGAGCGCGGCGAGCCGCGCCCGCTCCGCGTCGGTGGTGCGGCGGTCCGTATACTCGTAGGAGAGTTGCGCGAAGAAATTGTCCGACGGGTGCGTGTAGCCGCAGCCGCAGTCGGGCTGCCTCGTCGCCAGCGCCACGTCGTAGTTCCCCGCGACGGTGACGATGGCGAACTCGTCCAGGACCGGGAAGACCTTCCCCGGATTCGGGCCGAACCCACCCAGGTCCCCGAGGCAGAAGAGATGCCTGGCTCCACGCCGCCGGGCGTCCTCCGCGACGGCGCGCAGCGCCAGGTGGTTGCTGTAGACGCCGCCGAGAAAGGCGACCGCGCCTTCCAGGTCCGGGTCGAGAAGCCGGAGGGTCTCCGTGTTAACGGACGGAACTCCGCGAGGCAGGGTGGGCATGGAGAGCCATCGAATCCCGAGCCTAGCACGCGTCCCGTCCTGCGTCCAACGGCCCCCTGTGGTATGCTCCCACGCTTCTCATAGTTAGCGTGGAATCGGAGCGAACGAAGCGATCGTGATCTGGGACATCCTCATCATCGGAGCCGGCCCGGCGGGACTTTCGGCGGCGCTCTTCACGCGCATGCGCCGGATGTCCACGCTTCTCCTCGACACGGCCGTCGCGGGCGGCCAGCTCGCCTGCCTCTATCCCAAGAAGCCGGTCCACGACTATCCCTCGTACACGTACGTGATGGGCGAGGACCTGGGCAAGAACTTCGTCGATCAGGCCAACCACATGGGGGCCGAGATCCACGAGCGCGAGCACGTCACGATGATCGCGCGCGACGAAGAGCGGAACCTGATCTTAGTGACCTCCACCAAGGCCACGTACGAGGCCCGGGGCGTGATCGTGGCGACCGGCGGCGGCGCGTTCGAGCCGCGGAAGATCAACAAGCCGGGCGAGGCGGAGTTGAAGGGCAAGGGCCTCTTCTACGGCATGCCCGACGTGGAGGCGAGCAAGGGGAAGAGGGTCCTGATCATCGGCGGCGGCGACTCGGCGCTGGAATCGGCCCTCTCCGTGAAGGACGTCGCGGACGTGACCCTGATCCACATGCTCGACAAGTGGCAGGGCATGGACACCTACGTGGAGGAGATCAAGGAATCCAAGATCCGGCCCTTGCTCGAGACC
>JBGPHU010000146.1:0-6531 GCA_041484545.1 Candidatus Eiseniibacteriota bacterium
ATGACCGCGTTGAAGCGAGTGGGTGTGGTGGGTTGCGGGCTGATGGGATCCGGGATCGTCCAGGTCTCGGCTCAGGCGGGAATCGAGACGATCGTGCGCGAGGTGGATCAGGCGACCCTGGACAAGGGGCTAGGCCGAATCAGAAAATTCCTCGAGGACGGCGTGGCAAAGGGAAAGGTGACGGCCGAGGACAAGGACCGGATTCTCGGGAACATCAAGGGGACGACGAAGCTCGAGGATCTTGCGGGCTGCGAGCTGGTGGTGGAGGCGGTGGTGGAGAACATCGCTGCCAAGCGCGAAGTGTTCTCGACGCTCGACAAGGCGCTGAAGCCCGATGCCGTGCTCGCGAGCAACACGTCCTCGCTCTCGATCACCGAGATCGCCGCCACGACCACCCGTCCCGAGCGCGTGCTGGGGCTCCACTTCTTCAATCCGGTGCCGCTCATGAAGCTGGTCGAGATCATCCGCGCGCTGCCCACCGCGGACGCCGCGTTCGATCGGGCCCGCGGCTTCGTCGAGCAGATCGGAAAGACCGCGGTGGTTTGCAAGGACACGCCCGGATTCGTCGTGAACCGGCTCCTGGTGCCCTATCTCCTGGACGCCGTGCGGCTGCTTGAATCCGGGATCGCCTCGCGGGAAGATATCGACAACGGCATGAAGCTGGGCTGCGGCTACCCCATGGGGCCTCTGACGCTGCTCGACTTCGTCGGTCTTGACACGACCTATTACATCGCCAACATCATGTTCGAGGAGTTCCGCCAGCCTCAATTCGCCCCGCCGCCGCTCTTGAAGCGCATGGTGCTCGCGGGATATATGGGGCGGAAATCGGGCCGGGGCTTCTACGAATACGGAAAGAGCTGACCCAAGGAAAGAGAGTCCACGATGGCGCGCGAAGAAGTGGTGATCCTGAACGGGGCGCGGACCCCGATGACCGAATGGGTGGGCGGCCGCGCCGGAAACGGCAAGGCCGGAGGCGCGCTCAAGGACGTCTCGGCGATAGATCTTGGATCGATCGCCTCGAAGGCAGCGCTCGAGCGGTCCAAGGTGCCGCCCGACATCATCGACCACGTCGTGATGGGGAACGCGCTCCAGACGAGCGGCGACGCGCTCTATGGCGCGCGCCACGTCGCGCTCAAGGCCGGCGTGCCGATCCCCGTGCCGGCGCTCACGGTGAACCGCCTCTGCGGAAGCGGGATCCAGTCGGTCATCAGCGGGGCGCAGATGATTCTTCTCGGCGAGGCGAATTTCGTCCTCGCCGGCGGGATGGAGAACCTGAGCCAGGCGCCCTTCGTGATCCGCGGAGCCCGAAGCGGAATCCGGCTGGGGCAGGGCGCGCTCGAGGATTCGCTCATGGTTGCCCTGAAAGATTCCTACTGCGGCTGCTACATGGCGCAGACCTCCGACAATCTGGCGAAGCGCTACAAGATCTCGCGCGAGGAGCAGGACCAGTTCGCGATCCGGAGCATCACCGAGGGAAGGCGCGCGATCGATTCCTGCCTCCTGAGCGAGGAGATCGTCGCCGTGATACCGCCGGGCCGCGATCCGAAGCCGGTGGAGAAGGACGACCACTGCTTCGAGGGCGCCACGCTCGAGGGGTTGGCCAAGCTGCCGCCGGCCTTCGGCAAGGAGAGCTTCGTCACGGCCGGAAACGCGAGCGGGATCGTGGATGGCGCCGCGGCGCTCGTGATCACGAGCGCGCGCCATGCCGAGAAGCGCGACCTGAACCCGATCGGGCGGCTCGCGGCATGGGCCTCGGTGGGGGTCGATCCCGACCAGATGGGCATCGGCCCCGTCCCGGCGACGCGCGCGGCTCTGAAGCAGGCGGGTCTCTCGGTCGAGGACGTGGACCTCTTCGAGATCAACGAGGCCTTCGCCGGGCAGTATCTCGCGGTCGAGAAGGAGCTGAGGAATCCGCGCGAGAAGACGAACGTGAACGGCGGCGCCATAGCACTTGGTCATCCGCTGGCGGCGACCGGGACGCGGCTCATTCTCACGCTGCTGTACGAGCTCCGGCGCCGGAAGAAGCGCTGGGGCGTGGCCACGGCCTGCATCGGCGGAGGGCAGGGAATCGCAGCGGTTGTCGAGTCGATCCCGTGACCCATCCGAGCGAGCGGGATCTCATCTACGACTGGAACGTGGGTGACGCCGCTCCGGTAAGGCCGCCACGCCCGGTGCAGGTCGTGGACGAGACCCTGCGCGATGGGCTTCAGTCCCCGTCCGTGGCGGATCCGCCGATCGCCGAGAAAATCCGCGCGCTCCACCTGCAGGCGAGGCTCGGCGTCCATGGGAACGACATCGGACTTCCCGGAGCGGGCCCGCGCGCCAAGGAGGCCACGCTCGCCCTGGCCCGCGAGATGGTGAGCGCCAAGCTTGCGATCGAGCCCTACTGCGCGGCGCGCACGCTCAAGGCCGACATCGACCCCATCATCGACATCTCGCAGAAGGCAGGGCTTCGGATCGAGGCCGCCACCTTCATCGGCTCGAGCCCCATACGGCAGTACGCCGAGGACTGGGACTTGGACCGCATGCTGCGCCACACCGAGGAGGCGGTCACCTATTCCGTCCAGCACGGCGTGCCGGTCATGTACGTGACCGAGGACACCACGCGCGCCCGCCCGGAGATCTTGCGCAAGCTCTACACCACCGCCATACAGTGCGGCGCGCGGCGCGTCTGCGTCTCCGATACGGTGGGGCACGCCACGCCCGAAGGCGCGGCCCGCGTCGTGCGGTTCATGCGCGAGGTCGTGGACGCGACCGGAGAGAAGGTGGGCGTGGACTGGCACGGGCACCGCGATCGCGATCTCGGCGTCGCGAACGCGCTCGCGGCGCTCCTGGCGGGCGCGGACCGCGTGCACGGCACGATCTTAGGCATCGGGGAGCGCGTCGGGAACGCGCCGCTGGATCTCATCCTTATCAACCTCAAGCTCCTGGGCTGGCTCGACAGCGATCTCTCGGCGCTTCCGGAATACTGCGAGCTGGTGTCGCGCTCCTGCCGCGTGCCCATCCCCTACAACTATCCCGCGCTCGGGAAGGACGCGTTTCGCACGGCCACCGGCGTCCACGCCGCGGCGGTCATCAAGGCGCGCAAGAAGGGGGACGACTGGCTGGCGGACCGCGTGTACTCCAGCGTCCCCGCCGACTGGCTCGGCCTCAAGCAGAGGATCGACGTCGGCCCCATGTGCGGGGAATCGAACGTCATATACTGGCTGGTCGAACACGGCGAGGAGCCGGAGCCGAAGCTGGTCGAGCATCTCTTCAAGCTGGCGAAGCAGCGCGAGACCGTATTCGAGGATCAGGAGTTGACGAAGCTGGTCGGCGAATTCAAGAAGGCCCAGGGAAAGGCGGCCCGTGTTGGCTAAGACCTATCGGCTTGCGATCCTTCCGGGCGATGGAATCGGACCCGAAGTCACGCGCGAAGCGGTCGAGACGCTGCGGCTCGTCGGAGAGATCCGTGGCTTCTCGCTCGAGCTGACCACGTATCCCTTCGGCGCCGAGCACTATCTCAAGTCGAAGGAAACCTTCCCGCCCTCGGCACTCGAGGAGCTGCGCGGGCAGGACGCCATATTGTTGGGAGCGATCGGCGACCCGAGGCTGCCGGTCGGAATGCTGGAGCGGGCGATCATCTCGGGCATCCGCTTCGGGCTGGACCTCTACGTGAACCTCCGTCCCATCAAGCTCTACGCCGCCGACCTCTGCCCGCTCAAGGGGAAGACCCCCGAGCAGATCGACATGGTCGTCGTGCGCGAGAACACCGAGGACGTGTACGCCGGGATCGGCGGGTTCCTCAAGAAGGGAACGCCCGACGAGGTGGCCGTCCAGGAGATGATCTTCACGCGGAAGGGAGTGGAGCGGGTCATCCGCTACGCCTTCGACCTCGCGCGCGCCCGCGCGAAGACGCGCAAGCTCACGCTGGTGGACAAGGCGAACGCCGTCGGGGCGATGGACATCTGGACCCGCGCGTTCGAGGAGGTTGGGCGCGAGTATGCCGACATCGCGCGCGACCACGCCTACATCGACGCCGCATGCATGTGGATGGTCAAGAATCCGGAGAGCTTCGACACGATCGTCGTCTCGAACATGTTCGGCGACATCCTTACGGACCTGGGCGCCGCGGTCCAGGGGGGCATGGGGATCGCCGCCTCGGGCAACATCAACCCGGGCAAGGTCTCCATGTTCGAGCCCATCCACGGTTCGGCGCCCAAGCACGCTGGAAAGAACGTGGCCTCCCCGATCGGCGCTATCCTCGCCGCGCAAATGCTCTTGGCGTACCTGGGAGAGGTCGAGGGCGCCGAGCTGATCGAGGAGTCGGTGGCGGAGCTCTTCGCGACCGGGAAGCTCAGGTCCGCCGGCACGGACAGCGGCGTCGGCACCCGCCAGCAGGGGGAGTGGGTCCGGGCCTCGGCCCGCCGGCGCGCCTCCAGGCCCGTCTAGGGGTACCCCCTGTATCCGCCTTTGGATACTTGAAATGCGGGCCAGGCTGTGATAAATTAGTGCTCGTTCTTACAACTTAGGTTCGACAGCGCGCAGCCGACGGGAACGGGATATGAGTGAATTTTTCCCCGCCACTCACAAATCCGCACGTATCGCCCGGCGGGCTGGGCACCAACTCCTGCCGGAGGGCGCTTCCGCATTGTTCCAATCTCGAATTCCCTCGTGAGTCCAACTACTGACGTCCGTCCATCTTCGTTAAGGAGGGGTTCATGAAGTTCGCGGCACGCCATCTCGTTTTCGGACTCCTGGTCTCGATGTTCTTCGCCGGTTCCGCTTCGGCGCAGTATATGAAGTTGATCTCGGACAACCCGCTCGACAACACCCAGATGAGAGCGACCGGGACGACAGTGCTGACCTTCACGCTCAACTCCAACCACGACAGGGACGGGTCGACTCAGACGTGTAACTCACATACGGTCGCGGCGCTCTGTCCTTTCACAGCGCCGACAGCCAACCCGCTCGATGTGGGTAGCTTCACGCTCACGCTCACCGCGGTGGGCGGCACGGTCACATGGGGCTCGTTCACGACGGCAGGCGCCACGACGTCCGCGACGTACGCGGATCTCAACGGCGGCGTCCCGATCCTCAGCAGCACGCAGATCGAAGTGGATTACGGCCGCGCCTCCGGATTCGATACTCCGGGGCTCTACACGATGGGTTCGATTCCCGTCACGCCCACCAGTGGAAACCCCAGCGTCGTGATCTCTTTTGGCAGCCAGCCGGTTAATCCTTTCGGCTTTGGCACCGGCTTCGGGACGGAGTGCGACGCGTTCAACTTTCCGAACACGTATGTTCTGGGTGACCCGGCCGACTTGTGCGGCTCCCTTGGCGACTTCTCAGATGTCGACGGCGTTTCGGCGCCTGGGCCGGCCAATACGCGGCCGGTCATCACGGCCCCCGGGACGGCTTCGGCCACCGAAGGCTCGGCGATGGCGACCATCACCGCGAACGCGACGGATGCGGACGCGACCAACACCCTGACCATCACGCAGACCGGCATGCCGGCGGACCTGACGTTCACCGCGACGCCGGGGGCCTCGCCCCGCACCGCCACGATCACGGGGACTCCCGGATTCAGCGACGCCGGGAACTACAACATCACCTGGACCGCCAATGACGGAACCGGCGGCGGCAACGCGACGAACACCGCAACGACTGTTCTCACCATCGCGAACACCAATCGCGCGCCCACGCTGACACAGCCGAACAACATGTCCGCGCCGGAGGGGACGACTGCGGATCAACCGATCGCGGGGACGGACCCGGACGGCAACGCGCTGACGTTCACGAAGACGGCGGGCCCGACGTTCGTGACGGTGACGACGGTCGACGCCACGGACGGCAACATCCATCTCGCTCCCGGTTTCTTGGATAGCGGGACCTTCACGGCGACGGCTCGCGCGACCGACACGGGCGCCTTGTTCAACGACAAGTCGTTCACGATCATCGTTTCCAATGTCAACCGTGCGCCGGTGTTGGCGCAGCCCGCGAACGTGACGTTGAACGAAGGCGCTACGGCCAATAATCCGCTTTCGGCTACGGACGCGGACGGCCAGCCCCTGTCGTTCTCGAAGGTATCGGGTCCGACGTACGCGACGGTAACGACGACGACCCCTGGGACGGGAACGGCTACGGGGAATGTTGCCCTGGCGCCTGGGTTCTCGGATTCGGGAACGGCGACGGTATCGGTTTCTGCGAGCGACGGATCGCTCAGCGACGGCAAGTCCTTCACGGTCACGGTGAACAACGTGAACCAGTCACCGGTGCTGGCGCAGCCGACGAACATGTCGGTGGCGCAGGGCGGTACCTCAGACCAGACCATCACCGCGACGGATGCGGATGGCCAGGCACTGACGTTTGCCAAGGTGACCGGACCGACGTTCATGACGGTAACCACGACGACCCCTGGGACGGGAACCGCCACGGGGAATATCCACCTGGTCGCCGGAGCATTGGAGCCCACGGGGACCTCATCGGCCTCGGTGAGCGCCACGGACGGCACGGCCACGGACACGAAGTCTCTCACCGTCACGGTCACCG